>NZ_LIQZ01000424.1 GCF_001418655.1 Streptomyces phaeochromogenes
GGGCTGTGGGGACAGCGGCTGGGGTGGGAGCGGCTGCCCGGGCGGGAGAAGGCCCCTGGGCGGAGGCAGGGGAATGGACCGGTGCAGGGCCTGGGTGGCGGCTTCCTGCCGTGATCAGTGCGGCGGCCGTGTCTGCCGTGTCCCGCAACAGCGCGCTCAGTTCGGCGGCGACCGGCATGCGCGCGGCGAGCGCGTCCAGTGGCGACTGGGCCGGGGAGACCGCCGTGGGGACGGCTTCGCTCGGGGCCGGTGAGCCGCGAAGCTCGGCGCGCAGCTGTGTGAGAGCCGGGCCGTCGAGCGAGATGAGCGCCCCGCCGAGGGCGAGGCGGACGGTCGGGCGGTCCACCCGCGCGAGGCGCACCGAGCCGACGGGCCCCGCGGAGCCGACGGAACGTACGGACGGCGGCAGCGCGGGAGCCACCGCCGCGCCCGCGGTCCACAGTGCCGTCGCCACTCGGCGGAGCTGGGCGAGGCCGGTGCGGTGGGGCGAGTTGGCCGCCACGACCAGGTGATCCCGTCCGCTCAGCGTGTCTCCGACGAGGGAGCCGAGCTGCCCGGTGCCGACCTGGACGAAGGCGCGATGGCCGGCCGCGTACATGGCCTCGATCAGCTGCCGGAAGCGGACCGGTTCCAGGAGGTGTCTGACGAAGAGGTCGCGTACGGCGGCCTCGCCCGCGGGGAACGGCGCCGCGGTCGTTCCCGACCACAGGGGCACGGTCGGCGGATGCAGCCGGAAGCGGTTCGCCGCTTCCTCGATGGGTGCGAGGTAGGGCTTCAGCATCGGCGTGTGGAAGCCGGACCGGAAGGGCAGCACCTGGCTGAGCACGCCCCGGGCGCGGCAGGAGCGTACGAACTCCTCCACCGCGTCCTGCGGTCCGCACACCATCGACTGGTTCGGCGCGTTGTCGTGGGAGAGGACGATTCCGGCGTCCGTCCACCCGTCGTCGAGGGTCTCCAGAACGCGCCGGGCGGGGGCGCCGAGAGCGGCGAAGGACAGGCCCGGGACGGTCAGCGCGTCGGGGTCGAACGACGCCATGAAGTCGCTCACCTCGTCCCCGGCGTACATCCCTGCGGCCACCATCGCCGTCCACTCGCCGACACTGTGTCCGGCCACCGCGTCCGGGACGACACCCATGCGGCGCAGCGCGCCATCGAGCAGCCGGCCGACGCCGACGACACCGAATCCGTGGCGGCCCACGTCCGAGACCCGGGCCGCCCCCTCGGCGTTCGAGGTGGGCTCCGGGACGCGGGGAAGGCCGAAGTGGGCGGCGATGTCGTCGACTTGGGGTTCGAAGTCGCCTTCGAGTCCTGGGAAGACGAAGGCCAGCTTGCCGCGACTGTTCCCGTCCCCATCGCCGCCGCCACTGCCACCGAGCAGCGGACTCGGCGTGAACCAGACGTCACTGCGGCCGTGCCAGGCGCGTCCCTTGGCGACCGCCCGGCGGGCCAGGGCGAGCCGCTTGGCGGTGGGGGCGACGATGCCGAGCCGAGACCGGCCCGCGTCCGGATGTGTCCGGCCGGAGCCGGAGTCGAGACCGGCCGCGAGCAGCACCGAATCGTCGGCCTCCAGCAGGACGGCGAGGCGCTCAGGGCTGTCGGCAGCGAGCAGGAGCACCTGCTCCGGCTCGGCGACGGCAGCGGTGGCTGTGGTTGTAGCTGTAGCGGTCCGTAAAGGCGCTCGGGTGGCCCGTACGTCAGGCGTTCGGGTAGCCCGTACGGCCGGCGCCTGCTCCAGTACGACATGTGCGTTGATCCCGCCGAAGCCGAACGCGTTGACGGCTGCCCGGCGCACCGGCTGCCCGGGACCGGTCTCCCAGGGCGTCGCCGTTTCCAGCGGGCGGAACCGGGTGGCCGCGAGGGCGGGGTGCGGGTCGTCGCAGTGGAGGGTCGGCAGGAGCATCCCGTGATGGACGGCGAGGGCTGCCTTCACCAGGCCGGCCACTCCGGCGGCGGGCATGGTGTGGCCGATCATCGACTTCACCGAGCCGATCACCGCGCGGTCGCCGTCCGCGCCGGGGCCGAACACCTCGGCCAGGGTGGCCAGTTCGGCCGCGTCGCCCGCCGGGGTCGCGGTGCCGTGGGCCTCCAGGAGCCCGATGGATCCGGGCCGGGCAGGGTCGAGCCCCGCCGCTTGCCAGGCCTGGCGTACGGCGTGGGCCTGGCCGCCGGGGTCGGGGTTGACGAGACCGGCGGCGCGGCCGTCGCTGGCCACGCCGGTGCCCCGGATGACCGCGTAGATCCGGTCGCCGTCCCGTTCGGCGTCAGCCAGTCTCTTGAGCACCACCACACCGGTGCCCTCGCCGATCAGGATGCCGTCGGCGTCGCGGTGGAAGGGGCGGATCCGCTGGCTCGGGGAGAGCGCGCGGAGTTGGGAGAAGACGCTCCAGAGCGTGATGTCGTGGCAGTGGTGCACTCCCCCGGCGAGCATCAAGTCGCAACGCCCGGAGGCGAGTTCGCTCACCGCCTGGTCGACGGCGACCAGCGACGACGCGCAGGCGGCGTCCACGGTGTAGGCGGGGCCGCGCAGGTCGAGGCGGTTGGCTACGCGCGAGGCGGCGAGGTTGGGCACCAGGCCGATGGCCGACTCGGGGCTGTCGGGCCCGAGGCGCTCGGTGAACGCCGCCCGTACTCGTTCGAGTTGGCCCGCGTCCAGGTCGGGCAGCAACTCGCCCAGCGTACGCACGAGTTGACCTGCGGTGCGGACCCGCTGGTCGAGGCGGACCAGACCGGGGGTGAGGTAGCCGCCCCGGCCGAGGACGACGCCGATGCGGTGCCGGTCGGGCAGCCGGTCCTCGCCGCCCGCGTCGGCGAGGGCGGCGGCGGCCACGTTCAGCGCGATGAGCTGGTCGGGTTCGGTGCCGGGCACCGAGTTCGGCATGATCCCGAACCGGGTGACCTCCACGTCGGCGAGCCCGTCGACGAAGCCGCCGCGTCGGCAGTACACCTGGTCGGCGACGGCCGGCCCGCTCGCGGAGTCGGGGCGGTAGTAGTCGGCGTCCCACCGCCCGTCGGGTACGTCGGTGATGGCGTCCGTGCCCACCAGGAGGTTCCGCCAGTACGCGTCGAGGTCGGCGGCGCCGGGCAGCAGCACCGACATCCCCACAATGGCGACGGGAGACGGAAGTTGACGCCCACTCTGTTGATCCCGCCGACCCCGCTGATTCCTCTGATCCTGCTGATTCCGATGATCCCGATCCGCCTGATCCGTCAGGTCGGCGAAGTCGGCCAAGTCGTTCATGTCACCAGCCCGACGAGGTGTAGACGACGGCTCCGGCCGACTCGTCGCCCCAGGCGAGTTCACGCAGCAGCGCCGCGGTGCCCTCCTCGGGGTCGATGAGCTTGATCCCGCGCCTGGCGTACTCGCGTCCGAGTTCCGGAGTCACCATTCCGGTGTGCCCGCCGGTGGGTGCCCACGGTCCCCAGTGCACGGTCAGCGCGCGGTGACCGGTGCGGGCGGCCCAGTCGGCGCCGAGGCTCTGCAGGGCGTCGTTGGCAGCCGCGTAGTCGACCTGGCCGCGGTTGCCGAGGACGGCCGAGATGCTGCCGAACAGGACGGCGAACGCGGGCCCGTTCGGAAACTCCTCCAGCGCTGTCAGCAAGGTCCCCGCGCCGCTCGTCTTCGTCTCGTACACGCGCTGGAAGGACTCGGCGGTCTTGTCGACGATCAGCCGGTCCTCGATCACTCCGGCCGCGTAGACGACACCGTCGAGCCGGCCGTGCTCGGCGTGGATCTCCTTCACCGCCTGGAGCGCGGCGTCCGGCTCCCGGAAGTCCACGCAGTGGTAGCGGGCCGTGCTGCCGAGCGCCGCGAGTTCCGCCAGGGTTGCGGTGATCTCCCGCTGGGCCAGGACGAGTTCGGCTGCGCGGTTGATGTCGGCGGGCGTCAGTCCACCGCCCGCCCGGGCGGCGAGAACCGTACGCAGCGCGGCGCGGTCCGCCGCGGCGGCGATGGCCGGATCCTCGCGTCCGGTCGGCGCCGGCGTCCTGCCGAGCAGTTCGATACGGCACCGGGAGGCCGCGGCGAGCGCGGCGGCGAAGGTGGCGGTGATGCCGCGGGCTCCGCCGACCAGCAGCACCACGGAGTCCTGGTCGAGGCCTATGGCGGCGGCCTCGGCGGCTCCGTCGCCCGCCGGTCCGGCGCCGGTCGTGCCGAGGGTGCCCAGCGGCGTCTCCACGAGGTCAAGTCCGTGGCGACCGACTTCCGTTCGCAGGACGACCGGGGCCAGGTCGGGCGCGAGCAGTTCGGCGAGGAGCGCGTCGGCGACGGCGGCCGGCGTGGTGTCGTCGAGGTCGACGATCCGCGCGACGGTCTCCGGGTACTCACGTGCGACCGTACGGAACAGACCGTGCAGCCCTGCCGACCGGAGACCCCGGGAGTCCCTGTCGGCGGGCCGGGCGGCGAGCAGCCAGCGCGGCACCCGTCGCAGGGCGGCCCGGAACACCGGGAAGGCGTGGGGCAGCACCGGTGCCGGGGAATCGGCGAGGGAGTCGAGGTACAGCACCCCGTCCACCCGGCCGTCCGCCTCGGTGAGCAGGTGCTCCGGGCCGAGGACCACGGCGTCGGCTCCGTGCTCCGCGAGCCGGGAGCGGACCTCCCGGGACACGTCCTCGCCCTCGTCGCCGAGAAGGACGAACCGCTTTCCGGCCAGTACGGCGGACGACTCCGCCGAGCCGTCGCCGTCCTGCTGCTCCAGGAGCACGGGCCGGAGCTGAAAGCGTTTCGGGGCCTCGCCGGTGACCTCCGTCGACTCCGTCAACTCCGGCGTCTCGGTCCGCCCGGCCACCCTGCCGTCCCGTGGCCCCTCCGGCCCTCCAGTCGTACGCGGAGGGGTACTCGGGGTCGTACCCGGAGCCGTTCCGCCGGACGGTTCGGCGGGCCCCGCGAGGCGCGCGGCGAGCCAGCCCGTCACCGACGCGGCCGTGCGGGCCTTCGCCAGGTCCTCCAACTCCGCGTCATCCAGCCCGGCAACGTCCACGCCGCCCCCGGCGCCCAGGCGCTTGGCCAGTTCACCGGCGATTTCGGCCCGCTTGATGGAGTCGATGCTGAGGTCGGCCTCCAGGTCGAGATCGGGCTCGATCATGTCCACGGGATAGCCGGTGCGCTCGCTGATGATCTCCAGCACGACCGCCAGGACGTCCGCTTCCGTGACGGCAGCCGAGACCGCCTCCGTGGCGGCTGCCGGGACCGACGCGGTGGCTGTCGCCTCGCCGGTGGCAGGCGTTGCTGCCACCCCCGGCCGTGCAACCGGCGGCTGTTGGGCCACGGAAAGCTCAGCGGCCGGTAGGGCCTGCGGATGGGTCCCGGCCGTGGCGGGCGCGGCAGGCGCGCCCGGCGCGGGAATCCACTCCCCCGCCGTGGCGCCGAAGTAGGTCAGCAGCACGTCCCGCTGGGCGGCCACCATCTCCCGGCTGGTGCGCAGGTATTCGACGATCAGCGCGTCCCTGTCGGCCGGGACGCCGTTTCCATGGTTCGCGTGGCTCGTCGTCACTGTCGTCTCCACAACGCGTCGGGCCGGCGCGAGGGCACCGGGAAGGAGTTCTCCGGCGGCCGTACGGACCAGTTGCCCGTCGACCGTCCATCCGGGCCGCTTGGGCTCCGGGGTCCGCGTCGCGTCGACGGCGTCGCGTCCCTGGAACAGCCATCCGGTGCGTACCGGCAGCCCCGCCACGGCCAGTTGGGCCAGCGCATCGAGCCAGCCACGCAGTCCGCTGTCGTGGCGCGGCTCGCACGCGACGGTGCGGTGCGGGCGGTCGCCGAGTATCTGTGCGACCAGCCGGGTGAGTATCGAGCCGGGTCCGGCCTCGAGGAAGATCCTCGCTCCGGCCTCGTACATGGCCTCGATCTGTGCGACGAATCCGACGGGTGCGCCGATCTGGGCGGCGAGTTCGGCGCGGATCTCGTCGGCGTGGTCGCCGTACGGGGCCGCAGTGCGGTTGGACCACACCGGGAACTCGGGCGGACGCACGGTCCGGCTCGCGAGTGCCTCGGCGAACCGCTCTCCGCCGGCGGCCACCACCGGACTGTGGAAGGCGCAGGCGACGGGAATGCCTTCGGCGCGGTGTCCCGCCGCGCGCAGCAGTCGCACAGCGGTGGTCATCGCCTCCGTCGGTCCGGAAATCACCGTCTGCCGGGGCGAGTTGTGGTTGGCGACGACGATCGTGCCGGGGGCGCCCGTCTCGCGCAGGGCCTGTTCGACGTCTTCGGCACCAGCCGCGACGGCCGCCATGGTTCCCGGATCCTCGCCGACGGCCGAGAGGATCGCCGCCGCCCGCTCGGCGCTCAGCTCAAGGAGCGCCTCCGGTGCGATCGCGCCCGCCGCGCAGAGGGCGACCAGTTCGCCGTAGCTGTGCCCGGCCGCCATGTCCGGCCGTACCCCGGCCGCGGTGAGCAGCGCGTAGGCGGCGAGTCCGGCGATGCCCAGCGCGGGCTGGGCGACCCGGGTGTCCGTGATCCCGGCCCGTTGGCGATCCCTGGTGGCCGTGTCGAAGGCGGCGGGCGGGTACAGCGCGTCGGCGTGGTCGCGGCCGAGGTGCAGGTAGTGCTGGAGCTCGGGGAAGGCGATGAACACGTCCGCGAGCATCCCGGGCCGCTGGCTGCCCTGGCCCGGGAAGAGGAACGCGACCTTGCCGTCGGCCGCCGCCGGTCGCCGCGAACCGGAGGGCACCTGCCCCACGTTCGCCAACTCCGCGTCACCCTGCGCCGTGTCCGCCTGCCCAGCGTCCGCCGGCTCCGCATCCCCCTCCGCCTGCCCCTCGTCGGCTCTCGCCTGCTCGCTTCCGCCGCCCAGCGCTCCTCCGGCCTCCGCCAGGTAGACGCCCCCGGCCGGATCGTGCTCGCCCGCCAGAGCCCGGCGCAGCTGACCGACCAGCCCGTCGACGTCAGTGGCGACGACGGCCACCTGGACCGGTTCGTGGCGGGCGTCGGCACGGCGGGACGCGCTCAGCGCGAGGTCGCGCAGGCGCCATGGGCGGCCGTCGGTCTCGGCGGCCTTGAGTACGTCCTCGACGGCTCGCCGGGCCGACGCCGGATCCGTACCGCGGAAGGTGAACAGTTCGGCGGGCCAGCTGTCCAGGCCCTGGGCGGGCGGTTCGGCGGCCGTGTGGGCACTGAGCACCACATGGAAGTTGGTCCCGCCGAAGCCGAACGCGCTGAGCCCGGCGACCCGTTCCTCGGCCGGGGCCGCCCAGGGCCGTGGCCGCGCGTGAAAGACGAACGGGCTGCTCTCCTCCTGCCAGGCGGGGTTCGGCCGCTTCATGTGCAAGGTGGGCGGCTTGACTCCCGTGTACAGGGACAGCACGGTCTTGATCAGACCCGCGAGTCCGGCGGCGCACTTGGTGTGCCCGATCTGCGACTTGACCGAACCGAGCGCGCAGCCACCGGCCTTGGCCCCGGCCTCGGTGAACACCGCGCTGAGGATGGTCAGTTCGGTACGGTCCCCGACCACGGTCCCGGTGCCGTGGGCCTCGACCAGGCCGACGTCGGCCGGTGAGATGCCCGCGTTGCGGTAGGCCCGCTCCAGCGCGGCACGCTGGCCCTCGGGGCGGGGCGCCGTCAGTCCGAGCGAGCGGCCGTCGCTGGAGCTGCCGACTCCCTTGATCACGCCGTAGATCCGGTCGCCGTCGCGTTCGGCGTCCACGAGCCGCTTGAGCACGACACAGGCGATGCCCTCGCCCAGGGCGATCCCGTCCGCCGAACCGTCGAAGGCCCGCGACCGGCCCGTCGGGGAGAGGGCGTGCACGGAGGAGAAGAGGGCGTAGTCGTTGATGCCGTTGTGCAGGTCGGCGCCCCCGCACAGCACGACGTCGCTCGTGCCGCCGACGAGTTCCTTGCACGCCACGTCGACGGCGGCGAGGGACGACGCGCAGGCCGCGTCGACCGTGTAGTTGGCGCCGCCCAGGTCCAGCCGGTTGGCGATCCGCCCCGAGATGACGTTGGCGAGCATGCCGGGGAAGGAGTCCTCGGTGAGCCGGGGCAGTTGCTCGTCCAGACCTCCCGGCACCTCCCCGTAGTAGGAGGGCAGTACGGCACGCAGGGTGGCGGCGTTGGAGAGGTCGCTGCCCGCTTCGGCGCCGAAGACCACGGAGGTACGTGTCCGGTCGAAGCCCCGGCCGCGCTCCCCGTATCCGGCGTCCTCCAGTGCCCGCCGCGCGGCTTCGAGTGCCAGCAGTTGTACGGGCTCGATGCTGCCCAGGGAGGTCGGCGGGATGCCGTAGCGCAGCGGGTCGAAGGGGATCCGCGGCAGGAAGCCACCCCATTTGGACGGGGTGGCGCCGTCCGCGTCCACCGAGTAGTGCACGGCGGGGTCCCAGCGGTCGGCGGGAACCTCACCGACGCCGTCGTGGCCGCCGAGGATGTTCGCCCAGTAGGAGGCGAGGTCGGGGGCCTGGGGGAACATGCAGGCCATACCGACCACCGCCACGTCCAGCGGCTCGGGCGCCGCGGGCTCCTCGGCCGTGTCCATCCCGAGGCGTTCCCGGAGCAGGGCCGTGCGGGCGGCGAGGAACCCTGCCGCGCCGGTGGTGACCGAGCCGTGCAGCGCGCTGATCGTGGTGGTCGCCGAGCGCAGCACGGCCACTTCCCCGGCCATGAACATGCCCTCGGAGAGCTGGCGTTCCTCGTCCACGGCCGCCAGTTCACCGGTGGCGTCCCGCTCGATCCCCTTGCTGGCGATGCGCAGCCGCCCGACGTTGAGCCGTTCCAGTTCCTCCCAGATCCGCCGCTCGGGCACACCGCGCTCGCGCAACTCCGCCTCGAACTCCCGGTAGTTCTCGCTGAACGGGCTGGGCACACAGCGGGTGGCGTGGCCGGGCGCGGTCTCCAGGAGCGCGGTGCGGGTTGCGGCCATGACCTGCTGCTGGAAGAGCGGCCGGACCGCCCCGCACTCCACCGCCTCGTCGGTGAACAGGTAGGCGGTTCCCATGAGGACGCCGACTGCGGCCCCGCGCGCGGTCAGTGGAGCGGCCAGCGCGGCGACCATCGCCGACGAGCGCTCGTCGTGGACGCCGCCCGCGAAGAACACCTCGACGCTTTTGGCCGTTTGGTCATCCTTGCCGTCCAAGAAGTCTTCCAGCACGGCGAGTTGGGCCTCCCACAGTGGGAAGCTCGCGCGCGGTCCGACGTGGCCGCCGCATTCGGAGCCCTCGAAGACGAATCGGCGGGCTCCGGCGTCGAGGAACTGGCGGAGCAGTCCCGGCGAGGGCACGTGCAGGAAGGTGCTGATCCCGGCCCGCTCCAGCGCCTCGGCCTGGGACGGTCGTCCGCCCGCGATGATCGCGTGCGTGGGCCGCAGGTCCCGTACGGCTTCGAGCTGGGCGTTTCTGGTCTCCTCGGGTGCGAAGCCGAGCACACCGACACCCCAGGGCCGGCCGGCCGCGGCGGCGCGGGTCTCCTCCAGGACTGTTCGCGTCTGCTCACCGCTCGCCAGGGCCAGCGCGATGAACGGCAGGGCCCCGTCCCCGGCGACAGCGGCGGCGAACCGCGCCTGGTCGCTGACCCGGGTCATCGGCCCCTGGGCGACGGGCACGCGTGTGCCAAGCGCCCGGCTCATTTGGGACCCCGGGCGCAGTGCCCCGGCCGGCCCGTCGTCGCGTACGGCGTCCCGGACGGAGGCGGTCAGGGCGCGGACCGTCCGGGCGGCGTCGCCCCAGCGCTCGGCGAAGCGGGCGGCGAGGAAGCCGTCCTGACCGACCGGCAGGAGCTGGGTACGCGGGTCCTGCGCGCCGAGCATCCCCGACACGAGCAGCGGATCGTCGGCCGGGATGCGCGGGGCGTCCGGGCCCCGGCGGTGCAGCACCCGGTGCCCGCCCACCACGACGGTCTCCGAACCGTCCATGGACCGCAGTGCCGCGGCAGCCGGCTCCGGAAGCCTCGCCTCGGCGAGCAGCGCCAGCTGGCTGTCCAGGACCACTCCGGCCGCCCCGCCGGCCACGGCCGCCGCCGCCGTACGGGGGCCGATGCCGCCGCAGGCCCAGACGGGGAGGTCGACGCCGGGTTCGGCGAGCAGGCGCTGGAGGAGGACGAAGGTGCTGAGCTCCCCGATCCGGCCGCCGCTCTCGCTGCCGCGGGCGATCAGGCCGTGCGCTCCGGCGCGGACCGCCGCCAGAGCCTGCTCCAGGTCCGTGACCTCCACCAGGACTCGGTACGTCGCGGCGACCTCGTCGATCTGCCATGGCGAATCCGTGCCGAGAACGACGGTATGGAGGTCATCGTCGTCTCGCTTTCGCGGCTTTCCGTTCTTCTTTCCAGGCGCGAATTCTCCGGGTTCGAGATTCCCGGGACCGAGTTCTCCGGGAGCGAGTTCCCCGGGAGCGATCCGGCAGTGCGTTCCGGCCCGCACTCCGAACGGTCCGGTCGCCCAGCGCCGGAGGGATGCCAGCGCCTCTCTGGCTCTTCGGTCGCCGACCCCCAGGTCAAGTACACCGAGGCCGCCCGCACGGCTGACTGCGGCGGCAAGCCTGGCTTCGGGTTCACCGAACGGGGTGATTCCAATGATCATGTCCTCGGCGCGCACAGCAGACGTCATGATTCTCCGAAATAATCGGTGAGACTGCACGGTGGGGGGTGCCTGGAGACGACGAATTGGCCCACGCGGACATGCACCGTTTACACGGCGCCGGGGGAAACTCCCACGCGAAGACCAACCCGTTGGAAGCTAGCGCCATACTTACCCGCGGGTCAACATCGCGTCGACCTGCCGCTACGCCGTGGAATCGATTCGGCCAGACCTGGTCGGGCCTCAAGAACCGAAAACCCGGCCAATTGCAATCAGTCACTACGCTAGCCGGACGACAGCGCCGCAAGTCCGCCAAAAGCAGCGTGATGATTCACTCCGGTGAAACACCGACGGCAGCGCAACGCCACTCTGTAAAATTCACATGTCCGCACGAGAAGTCGCCGTCGGACCACGCTCCGAAGATCCGCACGCGGCGCGATGTCGAGAAACAAATCCCCACACACCTGACTCCATCACGGGACACCACTCCGGCTCATTCACAGGGTTTTCCCTTTTACCCGTCCCCTCCCCCGAACCGCCTGCAGGATTTTACCTCTCCGCAACCGCGACACGTTTAGGGAATCTCCCTGCCGACACCGGGAGACCGCACTTCGGATCAATCGGTCGAATCGCTCTCAGGAAACCAATCGGTCCGGGTCGACCAGGACAATCCGGCCGGAAGCCTCGGTGCACCACGCCGACTCCCCACCCCGACTGTGATCTACGACGCAGAGGCAACCCCGCCACCGACATCCACGTCTTGATCGACAACGAGGTGGCGCGGCGGCGCCGGTGACCCGTCGACCCAGGACACATGACCCGGGGCGGAAAACAGGACACTATACACATCGCGTATACATGCGGTGTATACGCAAGCGGAGTCAGGTCCGCCGCCGCCCGTCCGAGCATCGGCAGACCGAAAGGCACGCATGTACGGCAAGGCATTCGCACCCGAGTACCAAGGTGCGCTCACCACCCTGTCCGTGAACTCCTCCCTGGTCGACGTACTGGCCGCGGGCACCGAGCAGTTGCGCGCCGCCGAGCGCGCCGGAGCACCTGGGGAGGTGGCGCGCTCGGGCCTCGCGGTCGCGGAGGCGCACCGGAGGCTCGGGCAGGTGGGCGACGCCGACCGCGCGTGGAAGGCGAGTTACCGTGCGGCACGGGGGGCCGGGGACACCGCGGCGATGGCATGGGCCCTGTGGAGCGGCGGCACGCTGGCACGCCAGCGCGGTGCGTTCCCTCTCGCCTGGCGGCTGCTGGGGCTCGCGGCCGAGTTCGGCGAGCGCGGCGGCGACATCGTCGTACGCGGCTACTCGCTCGCCGGGATGGCGGAGACGGGCCGTATCCAGGGCGACTACGAGGCGGTCGGCGCGCTGCACGAGCAACTCCTGGCCGAGGCACGCAAGCGCGGCGAGGCGCGGCACACAGTGTGGGCCCTGGAGGGCATCGCGCAGATTCACCGCAACACCGGCTCGTACGACACGGCGTACGCGATGTTCGAGGAGGCCGCGGAGATCGCCGGGCGGGCCGACGACCGGCGCGGCCACGCGTGGGCGCTGCGCGGCCTGGCCGACATCGTGTCCGTCCGCGACGGGGATGCCGAGCGCGCGCTCGGCCTGCTCGCCGAGGCCGAGGTGACCTGCCAGGAGATGAACCTGTCGAGCGCACTGGCCTACAACCACAAGATGCGCGGCAACGTCCTTTACCGGGCCGGGCGTTACTCGGAGGCCCGGGACGTCTACACCCAGGCGCTGGCGGAGTTCCGGGCGATGAGCGAGCCCCGAGGGGAGGCCCTTTCCCGGCTCGGCCTCGCCAAGTCCCTCGCCCAACTGGGCCACGACCTCGACGACACCGCCGCCGAACTGGCCGATCTCGCCCAGGTGTTGGAACGCATCGGACTGCGGCACGCACGACAGATGGTGGCTCGCGCACAGGCGGAGTTCGGCATCGTGACCGATGCGGGCACGAGCACGGATGCGGATGCCCGGACCGCCTCGGTGCCGGACGTGGGCACCCTGACCGAGAATGAGACGAGCGCGCACTCCTCCGACCCGACAGAGGCGGGCACGGACACCGGGGCCACCAGCCCGCCAACTCCCGACGCCCCGGCCACCGCCACCGAAGCAGATGCGGCTGCGGCTGCGGCTGC
>NZ_LIQZ01000425.1:0-802 GCF_001418655.1 Streptomyces phaeochromogenes
GCCCCACCACGCTCGTCGAACTCGCCGACGCGGTCGGCCACAAGCTCCCCACGACGGACCCGGACGAGTTGGCCGCCTGGTACTACGAGGCAGCCAACTCCGGTGACTTGGTCCGATACATAGCCACCTTCGAGCACACCCTCGCCGTGATGCAGACCCGCGAGGGCCTGCTGCGCACCGCCGAGGAGTACGTGCTCGACCTGGCCGAGGACGGTGTCGTCTACGGCGAGGTGCGGTACGCCCCCGAGCTGCTGGTCAACGGCGGGCTGGCCCTCTCCGAGGTCGTCGAGACCGTGCAGGAGGGGTTGGCCGCCGGTATGGCCAAGGCGGCGGCCCTGGGCACGCCGGTCCGCGTCGGCACGCTGCTGTGCNNCGCCGGCGAGGCCCACGGCCTGCCCAGCATCCACCAGGCCCTCCAGGTCTGCGGCGCCCAGCGCATCGGCCACGGCGTCCGTATCACCGAGGACATCGTGGACGGCAAGCTCGGCCGTGTCGCGGGCTGGGTGCGCGACCGCCGCATCGCCCTGGAGATGTGCCCCACGTCCAACCTCCAGACGGGCGCGGCCACTTCGATCGCCGACCACCCGATCACGCACCTGCGCGACCTGGGCTTCCGCGTCACCCTGAACACCGACAACCGGCTGGTCTCCGGCACGACCATGACCCGCGAGATGTCCCTGCTCGTCGACGAGGCGGGCTGGACCCTCGACGACCTGCGCACGGTCACGGTCAACTCCCTCAAGAGCGCGTTCATCCCGTTCGACGAGCGGGCCGCCCTCATCCGGGACGTCGTCCTGCCGGG
>NZ_LIQZ01000425.1:846-4658 GCF_001418655.1 Streptomyces phaeochromogenes
CCCGGTCGGGATTGTGCACGTACGCCAGCGTGTAGCCGTCGTCCTCGGCCGCCCTCGTGTCGGTCGGGTCCGAGGCCACGAACACCGCCTCGCCCACCGCCGCGTTCCGGGGCAGCCGGTGCACCTGCGAGGTCCCGCGGAGCAGGTCCTGCTTGACCAGCTCGCTGCTGAAGGCCCGGTCGGGCGGGTTCCCGTCGGCCGTCACATACGCCAGCGACATCTCGGCGGCGGCCGTCGTGTAGCCGTACCGGTGCCTGCGCGCGACCAATGCCTCGTTGACGCGTGGGAACTCCTGCGGCCGGTCGTCCAGGACCTTGGTGCGTACGCGGCCCCGGTCGCGGTCGATGGTCCAGCGGTGCAGCCGGACCGTCCCGGCCCCGTAGGGCCCGCCGGAGCCACGCCCCGCGACGAAGAAGGGCGCCGGATAGGCCGTGAAGTCGACGACCACCGACGACCCCTCGTCGTACGCGTTCAGGGTGTGCGAGTAGTACGTCGGCTCCACCTCGAACCAGCGGACCCGCCCACCGGAGCGCGGCATGACGCCGACCCGCGAGGGGTGCCGTTCGTTCCACACGTACGGCACCAGGTCGCCCCGCTCGGCGCCGGCCGGGTCGAAGGTGACCGGCATGTCGAAGATGACGACGTACTTCTCGGTGAGCGCGAAGTCGTGGATCATCGGGCTGTCCGACACCGGGATCCTCGTGGTCCGGACGACCCGCCCCGCGGCGTTCACCACCAGGTGCCGGATGTGGTTCCAGGTCGGGTAGTACGTCATCGCGTGCAGCTCGCCCGACTCCGCGTCGAGCTTGGTGTGCGCCGTGAACGCGCCCTCCAGGGTGCCGCGGAAGTCGTAGGTGCCCACCGTGTTGAGCTCGTAGTCGAGTTCGTACGGCAGCGGGCCGCTCTCCTGGAGGGCCAGGACCCGTCCGCGGTGCCCGATGACGTGGGTGTTGCACGGGAAGTCGTCCGGCGGGACCGGCCCCGGGTATGGCTCGCCGAGCTTCTCGGCGACGCGGGAGGAGCGGACCCAGCGGTTGCGATACCACTCGGCGCGGCCGTCCCGCAGCCGCACGCCGTGCACCATGCCGTCGCCCTGCATCCAGTGGTGAGCCCGGGGGTCCTCAAGGCCCAGCACGTTCGGCCCGTTCCTCAGATAGCGGCCGTTCAGCTCGCGCGGGATCCGTCCGGTGACGGGGAGACCGAAGGCGGTCAGCTCCTCGGTGACCGGTGCGAACGCCCCTTCCAGGAACGGGAAGTGGCGCCCCTTCGCGGTGGCGGGAGCATCTGCCGCGAGTCCTCCCGTCGCCCCTACCAGTCCGCTCGCCGCCGCCCCGCGCAGTACGTTCCGTCGGCTGTGCTCAGTCATCTCCGCACTCCCGTGCCGCAGTTGTCGTGATCGATGTGCACGAGTCTGCGGCGGGGGACAGGGCCAGGTCAGGAGTCCTGGAGCCCCTCCTGGGGTGGTGCCAGGCCCCCTGTTTCGAGCAGCGACATGAGGGCCCGGGCGGCCGGACTGGTCGCCTCCGGGGGCGGGAGCATGGCGACGGTCTCGTACGGCGTCTCGGTGTCCGCCTTGAGGGGGAGCGCCGGCAGGGCCCGCCGCTTGTGGGCGAAGTGGCGCGGTACGACAGCGATGCCGAGGCCCTCCTCCACGAGGTCGAGGAGGCTGTGCACGTCGTTGACCTCAAGGGCGACCGTGCGGTGCACACCCGCCGCCGCGAAGGCAGCGTCGGTCGTGCGGCGCGGACCCCAGTCGGGGTGGAAGTCGACGAAGGGCTCGCCGCCGAGCTCGTCCGGGGTGACGGGCCCGCCGGTCGCCAGCCGGTGCGAGGGGTGGCAGAGCACGGTCATCGGCTCGCTGGTCAGGGGCAGACAGCGGAGCTGTTCTGTGTCGGCGCGGGTCGTCACGGCGAAGGCCAGGTCGAGGCGGCCCGCGGCGACGTCCTCGGCGAGCGCGCCCGAGCCGGCCTGCCGCAGCCGGATCTCCACGTCCGGATGCTGCCTGCGGAACGCGGCCAGCAGCTGTGCGACCGGCACCCCGGCGATGCACTGCTCGGTGCCCAGCGAGAGCGTGCCGCGCAGCACGCCCTGTACGGCGGCCACCGCGTCCTGGGCCGCACGGACCTGCGCGAGGATCCGCTCGGCCTCGGTCAGCAGGGCCCGGCCGGNNGGTGAAGTGCTGGTCCTCGGCGACCGCGACGAAGTGCTGCAGGTGGCGCAATTCCATGATTGAGAAGCGTATCCGCTGAATCCCATCCGATTCTCCTGTTGGACCGCTCTCCAGCGGGCAGGCGAGAGTGGACACCGGTCCACTCCGTACCGACCCCTCTGGAGAACGCGTTGTACACCGCACACACCGACCGTTACGCGGACATGCCCTACCGGCGCACGGGACGCAGCGGCCTGAAACTTCCCGCGCTCTCCCTCGGCCTGTGGCACAACTTCGGCCCCGACCGGCCCGTGGACACGCAGCGCGCGATCCTGCGCCGGGCGNNCTACGGGCCCCCGCCCGGCGCCGCCGAGTCGGCCCTCGGTGAGGCGCTCAAGGCGGACTTCGGCCCGTACCGCGACGAGCTGGTCATCTCCACCAAGGCCGGATACCTGATGTGGCCGGGCCCGTACGGCGAATGGGGCTCCCGCAAGTACCTGCTGTCCTCGCTCGACCAGAGCCTGGGCCGGATGGGCCTCGACTACGTCGACATCTTCTACTCCCACCGCCCCGACCCGGAGACTCCCCTGGAGGAGACGATGGGCGCGCTGCACTCGGCGGTCCAGCAGGGCAAGGCGCTGTACGTCGGTGTCTCCAACTACTCGCCGGAGCAGACCCGCGAGGCCGCCCGCATCCTGGGCGAGCTGGGCACCCCGCTCCTCATCCACCAGCCGCGCTACTCGATGCTCGACCGGCGTCCCGAGGAGCAGGGGCTCCTGGACACCCTCGACGAGCTGAAGGTGGGCTCCATCGCCTACTCGCCGCTGGAGCAGGGCCTGCTCACCGGCCGCTACCTCGACGGCATCCCGGAGGGCTCGCGGGCCGCGAGCGACAGCCCCTTCCTGAGTGCCGACACGGTGACCGACGACCTCGTCGGCAACCTGCGTGCCCTGGCCGACATCGCCAAGACCCGCGGCCAGTCCCTGGCACAGATGGCGCTGGCCTGGGTCCTGCGCGGCGGCCGGGTCACCTCCGCACTGATCGGCGCGAGCAGCCCGCAGCAGCTGGAGGACAGCGTGGCGGCCACGGGCAACCTGGACTTCTCGGAGGACGAGCTCAGCCGTATCGACGAGATCGTGCGCCAGGCGTCCAAGGCCTGAGTGCCGGGTACGGACCGACGGACCGACCCCCGAGCCGTGGGCTTGGGGGTCAGTCCGTGACGCGCTCCTCCAGTCGTACGGTCACCGTGTCCCCGGCCTCCTTGCCGATCGCCTTTCGGACGTCGGCCTTCACGGGAAGCTTGTGGGTGCCGTCGCCGAGGGCCATGAACGAACTCCGGAAGGGATGGCCGTCGATCGTCCCGCGGACCTTGACCAGGCCACGCGTGCCGAAGAATCCGACGGACTCCGGCCAGACGAGATAGGTCCAGCCGCCCTTCTCGGGACTCTTCAGAAGTACCGCGGTGAATTGCTGGTCCAATTCGGTGTCCGTGCTCATGATGTCCTCCGCTGTCCCGGCGGTCTCTCCCGCCTGGTGGTCTCTCCTCTACGAGACCACCAGGCGGGAGAGACCGCCGGGACAGCGGAGGACATCATGAGTACGGACACCGAATTGGACCAGCAATTCACCGCGGTACTTCTCAAGAGTCCCGAGAAGGGCGGCT
>NZ_LIQZ01000426.1 GCF_001418655.1 Streptomyces phaeochromogenes
CCCGTGAACACGGCGCCCGCGCCCACCCCCGTGGAACCCCCTCACCGTGAAAGCAGGACCACGTGCTGACCGTCGACTTCTCCCGGTTTCCGCTTGCTCCGGGGGACCGTGTGCTGGATCTCGGGTGTGGGGCCGGGCGCCATGCCTTCGAGTGCTACCGGCGCGGCGCGCAGGTCGTGGCGCTGGACCAGAACGGGGAAGAGATTCGCGAGGTCGCCAAGTGGTTCGCCGCGATGAAGGAGGCGGGGGAGGCGCCGGAGGGTGCGACCGCCACCGCCATGGAGGGTGACGCGCTCCAACTCCCCTTCCCCGACGAGTCGTTCGACGTCGTGATCATCTCCGAGGTGATGGAGCACATCCCGGACGACAAGGGCGTACTCGCCGAGATGGTCCGCGTGCTCAAGCCCGGCGGGCGGATAGCCATCACCGTTCCGCGCTACGGGCCCGAGAAGGTCTGCTGGACGCTCTCGGACGCGTACCACGAGGTCGAGGGCGGCCACATCCGCATCTACAAGGCGGACGAGCTGCTCGGCAAGATCCGCGAGGCCGGCCTCAGGCCGTACGGCACGCATCACGCCCACGCGCTGCACAGCCCCTACTGGTGGCTGAAGTGCGCGTTCGGCGTCGACAACGACAAGGCCCTGCCGGTGCGGGCGTACCACAAGCTCCTCGTCTGGGACATCATGAAGAAACCCCTGGCCACCCGGGTCGCCGAACAGGCGCTGAACCCGCTGATCGGCAAGAGCTTCGTGGCGTACGCGACCAAGCCCCACCTGCCCGTCGGCGCCGCCACCGTGGCCCCGTCCGACGCCGCCACGGTGAACCCCTCCGACGCTGCCACGGTGGACCCTTCGTGACGACACCGCGCACGGAGCACCTCGTCCTGACCGGAGTGCTCACCGCGGAACAGGCCGCGCAGACGGTCCGCGGCATCCTGGACGTACAGCGCGCGGACGGCGCCATACCGTGGTTCCGCGGACACCACCTCGACCCCTGGGACCACACCGAGGCCGCCATGGCCCTGGACGCGGCCGGCGAGCACGAGGCCGCCGGGCGGGCGTACGACTGGCTGGCCCGCCACCAGAACCAGGACGGTTCCTGGTACGCGGCCTACGCCGACGGGGACGCCGCCGACGTCACCGACCGCGGCCGCGAGACCAACTTCTGCGCGTACGTAGCCGTCGGCGTATGGCACCACTACCTCGCCACCGGCGACGACACGTTCCTGGACCGGCTGTGGCCGACCGTGTTCGCGGCGGTCGAGTTCGTCCTCGAACTGCAGCAGCCCGGCGGGCAGATCGGCTGGAAGCGCGAGGATGACGGGACGCCCGTCAACGACGCGCTGCTGACCGGGAGTTCGTCCGTCCACCACGCGCTGCGCTGCGCGCTCGCCATCGCCGAGGAACGCGAGGAACCGCAGCCCGACTGGGAGTTGGCGGTGGGCGCGCTGCGCCACGCGATACGCCGGCACCCGGAGCGGTTCCTCGACAAGGACCGCTACTCGATGGACTGGTACTACCCGGTGCTCGGCGGCGCGCTGACGGGCGCCGAGGCGAAGGACCGCATCGAGGGGGGCTGGGACCGCTTCGTGGTCCCGGAGCTCGGCGTACGGTGCGTCGTCCCCAACCCGTGGGTGACGGGCGGGGAGTCGGCCGAACTCGCCCTGGCGCTCTGGGCCGTGGGCGAGTCCGACCGGGCCCTGGAGATACTCCAGTCGATCCAGCATCTGCGGGACCCGGGAACCGGCCTGTACTGGACGGGCTACGTCTTCGACGCCCAGGCCGTCTGGCCCGAGGAGCTGACCTCCTGGACGGCCGGTTCCCTGCTCCTCGCCGTCGCCGCTCTGGGCGGCGACGAGGCGACGTGCGCGGTCTTCAGCGGCGACCGCCTGCCGACGGGCCTGGACCCGGACTGCTGTCAGTAGGGGCCGGGCACCTGCTCAGTACGTACTCGCACCTGCTCGGTACGTACGCTCACCTGCTCGGTACGTACGTCAGTGACGGTGGGCGCGGTTGGCGATCGCGTGCCCCACGAAGAGGTACACGACGGCCGCGAGGCCATACCCTGCGACGACCCGTGCCCACTGCTCGTCGAAGGTGAACAGGTCGTGCGACCAGCCGGCGAGCCAGCGTGCCGCGTCATGGATGAACTGGACGAAGTCATTGCCCTGGTTGGCATCCAGCAGGTACATCAGGATCCAGAGGCCAAGGATGAGGGCCATGATGTCGGCGACGACCGCGATGACCGTGCCGGCCTGGTTGGCACCGTTGCTGCGAGTTCGAGAGGACATGCTCTGCGAGTTGCCCTTGAATCCCGAATGAAACCCGTTGTGTTCGAACACGTTGGAATCCTTCGAGGTCAAGGCGCCGTCGAAGGGCGGTGACAGGCTCTCCCCGTGATGGTTCGTCAGCGATTAACCTTGGTTCCAACTGCCGTTCGTCGTGAGGTGGTTCGGCGGTAAGCGCTGTCACCGACGATCCTGCCCCACGCTAGGGGGAGACGCCGGTGTCCGCGAACAGAACCGTGTCAGAGGAACCCCGTCTGGTCGTCAACAGACCCGAGCGCAGTCGCCTGCGCCGCACACTCGCTCTCACACTCCCGGTCCCCGTGGTCGGCCTCGTCCTGCTCCTCGCCACCGGTCATCTGCTGATGCCACTCGACCGGGTCGTCACCATCGAGGCCAAGATGGCCTCCAAAAGGGACTTCTTCGAGGACCCCGAGGTCCAACGCATCCTGATGGAACACGGTTTCCGCGTCCACATCACGAACATGGGCTCCCGCGACATCGCCAACCAGGACGTCCAGGGATACGACGTCGTGTTCCCCTCCGGACAGCCCGCGGCGGACCTGATCACCAACAAACGGGCGAAGGCGGGCAATCCGGTGCTCACCTACCGGCCGTTCGTCAGCCCGATAGTGCTGGGCACCTACCGGGCGTACGCCGAGACGCTGAAGGACGCGGGGGTCGCAGAGCCGCAGCGGAACGGCGGTGTCGGCGGCAGGCCGCTCTACTACACGCTCAACATGGCGAAGTTCCTGACGCTGACCGCGGACGGCAGACGCTGGAAGAACATCGGGATCAAGAACCATGGCGTGGAGAACGGCAACAAGATCCTCGCCCAGACCTCGAACATCTGCCAGGCCAACTCCGGCGGTACGTATCTCGGCCTCGTCGCCTTCGTGCGACACGGGAACGACGCTCCGAACGGCACGCGCGAGGCGGAGGATCTCGCCCAGGAGATCAAGCCGCTGCTCGTCGAACAGGGCCTGCCCGCCTCCGAGATGGCCGAGACGTATCTGTCCCCGAACGGCAAGAGCATCTCGCCGATCGCGGTCTTCTACGAGCACCAGTACCTGGCTCACCAGATCCGCCACCAGAAGGCGAAGGGCGGGCCCGACACCGACCGTGTCCTCCTCTACCCGGACACCCGTTTCGTCACCGAACCCCAGCTGGTCGCCCTCACCAAGGACGGCGAGCGGCTCGGCCGACTGGTGACGAGGAACCATGAACTCCAGGCACGGGCAGTGGAGTTGGGCTTCAGGCCGCGGGACGCCACCGCGGACGGGATGAGCGACCAGCTGGCGAAGTTCCTGACCGACCGCCGGATCCAGGCGCCCGTCACCTCCGCCGACGACACCAAGGCGGTCCTCCCCAGCCTGACCGTCCTGGAGCGGATGATCCAGATCGTCGGAGACTGCCCGGAGCCGCAGAAGGACCCCAAGTGAGACGCGGGCGGTGGGTTCTGGCCCTGTGCCTGACGCTCACCCTGACCGTCACCGTCACCGCCTGCTCCGGGGACGACGACGAGAAGACCACCCTCCGCGTCCTCGCCGGCCCCGACCTCGCCGTACTGGAGCCGCTCCTCGACGAGTTGAGGGACGAGACCGGAGTCGAGCTCGACATGGACTACCGGGCCGACGCGGACACCGGTGACGACCTGGTCCCCGGCACCGGCACCGGAAAGGGCGGCGGCGGGCACGACCTGGCCTGGCTCTCCACCGACCGCTCCTTCCGGCTGCGCCACAAGGACACCGCCCAGCGGCTGCTGCGTACGCCGACCATGCTCTCGCCGGTCGTCGTCGGACTGCGGCCGGACGTCGCACGCGAGCTGCGCGCCAAGTCACCGGAGGGCAGGCTCAGTTGGGCCGACATCGCCGATGCCGCCGCCACCGGGACCGTACGCTTCGGGATGGCCGACCCCCGGCAGACGGGCAGCGGGCTCGCCGCGCTCGTCGGCGTCGCGACCGCCGCGGCGGGCACCGGCGGCGCCCTGCGCGAGAACGACGTCTCCTGCGACCGGCTGCGCGGCTTCCGCTCCGGCCAGAAACTCACCGCCGACTCCACCCGCGACCTGCTCGACGACTTCGTCGACCACCCCGGCACGGCCAACGCCCTCATCACGTACGAGTCCGACCTGCTCGCCCTCAACTCCGGCGGCCGGCTGAAGGAGAAGCTGGAGATCGTCCGCCCCCAGGACGGCATGGTTCTCGCCGACTTCCCCCTGCTGCTCCTCGACCCGGACGACCCGGACCGACGGGCCGCCTACGACAAGGTCGTGGAGTGGCTCCAGCGGGACTCCGTACAGGAGAAGATCATGCGTACGGCCCTGCGGCGGCCGGTGAGCCCGTCCGTCCGCCGGGACGGACAACTGCGCGCCCCGGTCGGCAACGCGCTCTTCTTCCCCGACCAACTGGCGGTCGTGGAACGCCTGTTGGACGACTACGGCGATCCACGGAGACGCGTCCCCAACCAGGTGATCTTCCTGCTCGACTTCTCCGGGTCGATGCGCGGTGAGCGCATGGCGGCCCTGCGCGAGGCGTTCGCGGACCTCAGCGGCGCGGACTCCTCGGCGACGGGCAAGTTCGCCCGCTTCTACCAGGGGGAGCGGCTGACCGTCGTACGGTTCGGCGGGCGCGTGCTGGAGGAGAGGACCGTCACCGTCGGCGGGCAGAAGGACCTGAAGACACTCGCCGACGTCGTCGCGCGCGGCGGCTACGGCGACGCGACCGCCGTCTGGACCGCCCTCGACCACGGCTACCGCACGGCCTCGACCGTGGTGGCCGACGACCCCGAACGGGCCGTGTCCATCGTCCTGATGACGGACGGCGAGAACAACTCCGGTATCGCGTACGAGGAGTTCGTACGCCGCTACGAGGCGCGGGCGGCCGAGACCCGCGCCGCGGTCCACACCTACCCCGTGCACTTCGGAGAGGCCGACGCCGGGGCCCTGCGGCGCGCGGCCACGAAGACGGGCGGACGCATGGTGGACGCGCGGGGCTCATCCCTTTCCGAGGCGTTCAAGGAGATCCGTGGCTGTCGTTGACGCGCAGTGGTGGGGTGTGTGGTGGCCCTGGATGACGGTGTGGCTGGTCACCGCGGCCGGTCTGGTGACGCTCGGCGTCGTGCTGGCGCGGCACGTCCGGGAGCGAAGACGGCGGACGCTCGGGCAGCGGTCCGCGTACAGCATCTGCTTCTACCTCGACGAGAAGGCGGTGATGGACCTCTACCGCATCGGCAACTACAGCGCGGCGCTGGAACAGGCGGTCGAGCACCGGACCAACGTCAATACCAGCCTGGGCCTTTGGGGCAGGCTGCTGCCGTGGACGGTCAAGGCCAACCGGGACATCAGCCAGGAGAAGTTCAGCAGTTACGTCCAGAAGAGCGAGCCGATCTCCGTGATCGGGATGCTCATGGACGCCTTCGAGCGTGCCGACGTCATCGTCCACGCCGACCTGCGCTCCGGGGACGTCACCCCGAACCGCGCCCTCGCCGAGACCCTCGGTCCCGAGGCCGGCCGCGGCGGCCTCGCGCTCAGCGACATCGAGGAGTTCGTCTCGGTCCGAGGCCGTTTCCTGGTGGAGTCGGAGTCCACCGAGGAGATCGTGCTGCGCGCCCCCTACGGGGATCCCGGGCAGCCCGCGCACGTCCGCGTCACCTGCGCCGCCGGCGGCCTGCGCGGCGAGCGGATCAACGACGGGACCTTCCAGGCCCGTTGCCTGGGCAAGATGACCGGCTGGCGGTCGGACAGCCGCGAGGTCACGCTGGAGGCGATTGCCATATTCCGCTGACAGCCGCCACCGGGCGGGGAGTTGCCGATCCTTCAGGACGCGCTAGGAGTTGAGCTCTGCGAGCGTGCGCAGGGTGAGCCGGTCCGGTGACAGCACCAGCAGGTCCGTCACCGGACCCTTCCGCCACAACTCCAGCCGCTCCGCGATCCGTTCGCGTGAGCCTACGAGCGAGATCTCGTCGGCGAAGGCGTCCGGCACGGCGAGTACGGCCTCCTCGCGACGGCCCACCAGGAACAGCTCCTGGATACGGCGGGCCTCCTCCTCGAAGCCCATCCGCGCCATCAGATCGGCGTGGAAGTTGCGTGCCGCGTGCCCCATGCCGCCGATGTAGAAGCCGAGCATCGCCTTCACGGGCAGCAGCCCCTCGGCGACGTCGTCACAGA
Organism: Streptomyces phaeochromogenes; assembly: GCF_001418655.1. Lineage (GTDB taxonomy): Bacteria > Actinomycetota > Actinomycetes > Streptomycetales > Streptomycetaceae > Streptomyces > Streptomyces phaeochromogenes. Next base: position 6,453 of record NZ_LIQZ01000426.1, read on the forward strand.
CCTTGGCCCGGGCCATGGGCGCGACGAGGAAGCCCTCGGGAGCCGCGTCGAGAGAGGCCTCGTACACATCGGTCCTGAACGGCGACCAGTACAGCGGCAGCCAGCCGTCCGCGATCCGGGTGGTCTGCGCGATGTTCTTCGGCCCCTCGGCGCCGAGCAGGACGGGCAGTTCGGCACGGAGGGGATGCGTGATCGGCTTGAGCGCCTTGCCGAGTCCCGTCCCGTCCTCGCCCCGGTACGGATGCGAGTGGAACCGCCCGTCCAGCTCCACGGGCGCCTCGCGCCTGAGGACCTGGCGTACGACGTCGACGTACTCCCGGGTCGCGGTGAGCGGCGACTTGGGGAACGGGCGCCCGTACCAGCCCTCGACGACCTGTGGACCCGACAGGCCGAGGCCGAGCATCACGCGTCCGCCCGAGAGGTGGTCGAGGGTGAGCGCGTGCATCGCGGTCGTGGTGGGGGAGCGGGCGGCCATCTGGGCAATCGCCGTACCCAGCTTGATCCTTGAGGTCTGCGCGGCGATCCAGGTGAGCGGCGTGAAGACGTCGGAGCCCCAGGACTCGGCGGTCCACACCGAGTCGTAACCGAGCCGCTCCGCCTCCTGGGCGAGAGGCACATGGTCCGCCGAGGGACCGCGGCCCCAGTAACCGAGAGCGAGTCCGAGCCGCATGCACACCACTCCTCACACCGCTTCTGACGGTCCGTCAGATACCGGATACTCCGGCGACTGTACGCCGAACGGCCCCCCACCCGGAAGAGCGCCGAAGCGCTCGTGCGGGTGGAGGGCCGTGGTGGAACCCGGCGGCGGTGTGTGTCAGCCGCGCTGGATCCCGGACGTGTCCTGCAGAACACCGCGGCGGCCGTCCTGCGTCTGCGCCACCAGGCTCGGGCCGCGCTGCTCGACGGCCAGGTACCAGGTGCCCGGCGCCAGTTCGGCGATCGGCGTCGGCGAACCGTCCTCCGCGAACAGCGGACGCGGCACCGGCACGGCGAACCAGAACGGCGAGAACTCCCCGCCGGACGGCTGCGCCTGCGGGGCCTGCGCCTGCTGCGGCTGAGGCTGCGTGCCGAAGGGCTGACCAGGCTGACCCGGCTGCGGCTGGCCGCCGTAGGGCTGGCCGGGCTGCGGGGCACCGGCGCCCGGGTAGCCGTAACCACCCTGCGGCTGACCGCCGTACGGCTGCGGGGCGGCCGGCTTGGGGGCGGGGAGGAGGGCGCTCTTGAGGGCCGGGACGAGAGGAGAGGCGACCGCGCCGGCGGCGAGAACCAGGGAGGCGATGAGGAGCAGGATGAGGCCGGTGCCCGCGTCCGGGCCGCCCGAGCCGTCACCGACGTTGTTGACGCCGCCCGACGGGTCGAAGATGTTCGCGAGCGCGCTCCACGCGGAGAAGATGCTGAGCGCGACGCCGAACTGTCCGAGGTCGAGACCGGCGACCTTGGGTACCTGCGGCAGACCGTGGGCGACGACGATGAGTGCGGCGCCCGCGATGCCCGTCAGCACGACTCCCAGCAGGAGCGGCGCGCTCGACCAGGCGTTGGGCATCTCTACGGCTCCGGCGCCGTCGTACGAGTAGATGTCGAGGAACGACGCGATCAACAGCAGAACCGCTGCTCCGATCACCACGCCGTCGCCTCGAGTGAGGGAGCGGATATTCACTTCAGGTCCTTCGTCAGTCGTCTCGTCATCGGTGGAGGCGTCGCTGTCACCATGTCGCCGTAAGGCCGCGGTGTGAAGCGCGGGGGTGGCCCCTCATCGTAGAGACGACACTATCGTCAGGCCTACAGGGGTGTCCGCACGGATATGTGCGCTGATCACTACCCGTGCAGGAAACTCACGATTCCCTCAGAGATTCCTTGCGCCGCCTTCTGTCTCCACGCGCTGCTGGTCAGCTGTGCGGCGTCCTTGCTGTCGCGCATGTTGCCGCACTCGATGAAGACCTTCGGAACCGTTGACAGATTGAGACCGCCGAGGTCCTTGCGGACGTCCAGGCCGGTGCCGCCGCCGATGTAGTTGGAGGGGGCGCTGCCGGTGACGCGCAGGAAGCTGCCCGCGACGCGCTCGCCGAGCTCGCGGGACGAGGCCACGATCGGACGGGTGTCGGCCGCGCCGGAGTGCACCGAGCCGGGCAGGATCACGTGGAAGCCGCGGTTGCCGGCGCCCGCGCCGTCCGCGTGGATCGACACCACGGCATCGGCGTCGGCCTTGTTCCCGATCTGGGCCCGCTCGTCGACGCAGGGGCCCCAGGAGCGGTCGCCGTCCTGTGTGAATTTCACGGTGGCGCCCTCCTTCTCCAGGACGGTGCGCATCCGACGGGCGACGTCGAGGGTGAACTTCGCCTCGGTGTAACCGTCGTTGGTCGCCGTACCTGTTGTGTCGCACTCCTTCGAGTTTGTTCCGATGTTCACCTGCTGGTTGATCTCGGACGTGTGCTGGAAGTTGCCGGGGTTGTGACCGGGGTCGATGACGACGACCTTGCCCTTGAGGGAGCCGGAGGCGGCGGGGGCCGAGGCGGAGGGCGAGCCGCCGGGCTTCTCGCTGTCGCCTGTCCCGCCGGCGCCGCCGGGCTGCTCCTTGCCGTCGTCCGAGGCGCCCGGCGTGGTGGGCCTGCCCCACGGCGAGGACGTGGACGAGGGCGACGCCTGCGCGTCCCCGCCGGAGTCCCCCACCGTCTGCCACACCAGCCAGCCGATCAGCGCGCCCGGCACGAGCGCGGCGACGGCCACGGTCAGAGGGCCGCGCAGGGGGTGGCGCGGGGGACGGGGAGGTTCGAAGTCAGGACCTACGTACGACACGCCTGCCACCTTACGGGCCGCCCCCGGGGTCCGCAGGTTTCCCTGGGCCAGGCCGGTGACGGCGTCGGCGGCCAGGACTGTGGCGGTGTGGACGATCACGCAGTGCGGGCCGGAGCGTCCCTGGAGGACCAGGACTTGCCGCCGTTGGTGCTGGTGGCCGTCAGCGCGTACTTCTGGGTTCCGCCGTTGAGGGTGCGAGGGGCGTCCTCCCCCGTGGGACGCCCCTCCGGAAGGCTGCGCAGCCTTCCCCCGCATCAGAATGTCTGTAACTCCTGGGGCTGTCGTTAGGCGTGAGTCCACAGATCCTGCGCTCTGCGTCTACTCCGTCTACTGCGTCCGTTCCGTCTGTTCCGTCTGCTCCGGCGGAGAGAGCGCCTGGAGCCGGTACTCCTTGGGCGTCAGCCCGTACGCGCTGCGGAAGGCGCGGGCGAAGTCGGAGGCGCGGGGGAGGCCCCAGCGGGCGGCGACGGTGTGGATGGGGACGGCGTGCAGCGCGGGGTCCGCCAGGTCGCGCCGGGCACCCTCCAGTCGCAGACGGCGGATCCAGGCCGCGACCGTCTCGTCCCCGCCCGGCGCCTGTTCCTGGAAGAGCCGGTGCAGATAGCTGAGGGAGATGTGATGCGCGGCGGCGATCACGGGCGGTGCGAGCCCCGGGTCGTGCAGGTTCTGCCGGATGAACGCCCGTATGCGCGCGGTCATGGCCCGGTGACGGGTCTCCGGCGGCAGGGTGTCCTCCATGTCGGTCACATGGGCGAACCAGGCCGACAGCAGGTCGAGCAGCACCGATCCCAGGCGTGGCGCGTCGGACGGCTGGAGGGAGGCGGACTGCCGGTCCAGGCCGATGAGGAACTCCGTCAGCAGCGAGCCGGTCCCCTCCCGCCCCGACAGCCGCCGGCCCAGCACGTCCCGGACCCGGTCCGGCGACAGCGGCAGCAGGGCCTTGGGGAAGTCCACGGCCACACCCGTGACCAGATGGCGGTCCCCGGAGTCCGACGGTCGCACGTCGTACGGCTCCGCGGTGTCGGTCACCCACAGGTCGCGTGGGCCGTAAAGCTCGGTACGCCCGACATGGTCGAGCCCCATCCCGCCGCCCAGCACCAGTGACAAGTGGTACAGCTCGGGGTCGCACTGACGCACCATCTTCTCGGTGCGCAGGAATCGCGCCGGCCGGAACGACGTCGGCCACACCATCACCGGCCCCAGCTCCAGCAGGCGCTGTTCCGCCCAGAAGTCGCCGGTGTGCTCACTGGTGATGTCGCTCGGCGCGATCGCCCGGTGGACCAGGTCACGCCAGTAGTCGAACCTGTGCTCCGCCGGCACGTCCTCGCTCCGGAACACCGTCCCGATCATCCCGCCCCGTTTCTCCTCGGCCGCCGGGTGCGCCACCGCCCAATTGGCCCCGTGCGGAGGGTACTTCAAACTTCATACAGTGCATTCGGGTGCGCTGGAACGCGGCGTCCGGCTGTGCCGCATCCGGCTGTGCCGCGTCCGGCTGTGCCGCCTTCGGCTGTGCCGCGTCCGGCCGTGCCGCCTCTGGCTGTGTCGGCCCCGGTCTCAGATCCCCGGGCCCGTCCGCCGCAGCACCCGCAGGGAATCCGTCGCCGAGAGCTCCGTGAACGCGCCCGACTCCAGGGCCCGCAGGTACACGCGATACGGCGCCTGCCCGGTGAACTCGTCCACCGGGTCGGGGAACACGTCGTGGATGAGCAGCAGCCCGCCCTCGGCGACATGGGGTGCCCAGCCCTCGTAGTCGCCGGTCGCGTGTTCGTCGGTGTGGCCGCCGTCGATGAAGACGAGGCCGAGGGGGGAGTTCCAGAAGGCGGCGATCTGCGGCGAGCGGCCGACGACGGCGACCACGTGGTCCTCAAGGCCCGCCCGGTGGAGCGTACGGCGGAAGGTCGGGAGCGTGTCCATGACGCCGAGCTCCGGGTCGACCGTCGCCGGGTCGTGGTACTCCCAGCCCGGCTGCTGCTCCTCGCTCCCGCGGTGGTGGTCGACGGTGACCGCCGTGACACCGGCCTCGCGGGCGGCACCGGCCAGCAGGACAGTGGAACGCCCGCAGTACGTGCCCACCTCCAGCAGAGGCAGCCCCAGCCGCCCCGCCTCGACGGCAGCCCCGTACAACGCGAGCCCTTCCCCCACGGGCATGAACCCCTTGGCACCCTCGAATGCAGCGAGAATCTCCGGCTTGGGCGCGGCGGGCATGGGGTTCCTCCAGGTCGTACGGGTGTCCGGGCGCCCCATGGTGACAGGGCAGGGCACAGCCCGCCCTGTCAGGGGCGCGGGGAACTGTGCGCCCAGCACCGACCGACCCGCAGCCTAAATCCGACCTCGCCCGATCCCTCCCGATCCCTCCCGGTCCTTCCCGCGGAGCGCTACGCGGGGACGACGCTCGGCAGCGCGAGATCCACCTCGACCACCCGCACCCCACCGGGATGGCTCGCCCCCGAGGCAAGCGGCCCGTGCCCCCCGGCCGTGACGGCCAGCACGTACGCCCCCTCCGAGGGCACGGCGAGCACATAGTCGCCGCCCTCCGCCGAGAGCGTGGCTCCCGCCTGCCGCCCCCGCCGGTCGATCAGCGTGACCTTGGCCCGGGCGACCGGGACACCGTCGGCGGTGAGGACACGGCCACGGAAACCGGCCTGAGCGGTCCGGCCGGCCGGGACCAGTTCGGGCGAGGCGGCCTCGCCGTATTCGGTGTCCTCGCTGGACGCCACCAGATGAGGCTTCTCCGCGTTCGCAGCCGCCCGCCGCCCCGGCAGGAACGCCGCGAACACCAGGCCCAACAGCACCGCACCCGTGGCGATCAGGAAGGACACCCGGAAGCCGTGCATCGTGGGAACAGCCATGCCACCCACCTGGTTCGCGGTGTTCGCCAGGACCATCCCGATCACGGCACTCGACACGGACGTACCGATCGAGCGCATCAACGTGTTGAGGCCGTTGGCCGCGCCGGTCTCCGACGCGGGCACGGCGCCGATGATCAGCGCGGGCAGCGAGGAGTACGCGAGGCCGATGCCCGCGCCCAGGACGACGGCGATGACGATGGTCTGCCAGGCGGCGCTCATCAGGCCGAGGCCGGCGCCGTAGCCGACCGCGATGATCAGCATGCCGATCATCAGGGTGACCTTGGGGCCGTACTTGGCGGAGATACGGGCGTACACCGGCGCGGTGAACATCATCGTCAGGCCGAGCGGCGCCACGCACAGACCCGCGACGACCATGGACTGGCCGAGGCCGTAACCGGTCGAGGTGGGCAGCTGGAGGAGCTGGGGCAGGACGAGCGAGACGGCGTAGAAGGCGACGCCGACCATGATCGAGGCGAGGTTGGTGAAGAGCACCGCGGGGCGGGCCGTGGTGCGCAGGTCGACCAGCGGAGCCTTCACGCGCAGCTCCATCAGGCCCCACAGGAGGAGGACGACGGCCGCCGCGCCGAACAGGCCGAGCGTGGTGCCGGAGGTCCAGCCCCAGTCGCTGCCCTTGGTGATCGGCAGGAGGAAGAGGACGAGACCGGCGGAGAGGCCGAGCGCGCCCCAGACGTCGAAGGTGCCCACGGCCCGCATCGGCGATTCCGGTACGAAGACCAGGGTGAGCAGGATCGAGAGGGCGCCGAGGCCCGCGGAGCCGAAGAACAGCGCGTGCCAGTCGGTGTGCTGCGCGACCAGGGCGGCGACCGGCAGGGCCAGCCCGCCGCCGACGCCGATCGAGGAGCTCATCAGGGCCATCGCCGAGCCGAGCTTCTCGCGCGGCAGCCCGTCGCGCATCAGACCGATGCCGAGCGGGATGGCGCCCATCGCGAAGCCCTGCAGGGCACGGCCGACGATCATCACGAGCAGTTCACTGGTGAAGCCGGCTATCAGCGAGCCCACGACCATTACGGCCAGGCTCGCGATCAGCATGCGCCGCTTGCCGAACAGGTCGCCGAGGCGCCCCATGATCGGTGTGGCCACGGCGCCCGCGAGCAGGGTCGAGGTCATGACCCAGGTGGCGTTGCTCGGCGAGGTGCCCAGCAGCTCGGGCAGGTCCTTGATGACCGGCACGAGCAGGGTCTGCATCACCGCGACAACGATGCCCGCGAAGGCCAGCACCGGAACGATTCCGCTGCCGCTGGGCCTTCGCGTGCGCGGGTCCGTCGCTGTCCGGGTCATTACGTGCTGCCTCCAGAGGCGAGAGCGGGGTAGGTGCAGGGTGAACCCCGTGCGCCCAGGCAACTATTCCGTTGCTTCGAGCCGCTAACGAATTCTTGACTTTTTCATTACATGGAGACGTGGGCGAGGGGCGCTCCGAAGAAGCAGATCGAAAGTGGGGCGGGTGCGGGCCGGAGCGGGTCGGATGCGCGCCGGAAGTGGATCGGTCCGTATCTGACCTTCCGTCAGATTGGAACGTGTTCTAGTCTGCGCCGCATGGGGATCGGGATCACGCGGGAACAGCGGGACCTGGCCGAGGCCGTACGCGGCTGGATCGCCCGGACGGTGCCACCCGAGGAAACGCGCAAACTGCTCGACGCACCCGGCGGCCAGGGCGGACGCCCCGCCCACTGGGACGCGCTCGCCGCCCAGGGATTCATCGGGGTGCACCTCCCGGAGGAGTGCGGAGGCGGCGGCGGGACGGTGCTCGACCTCGCCGTCGTACTGGAGGAGGCCGCGCGGGCGGCACTCCCCGGGCCTTACGCGGCCAACGCGCTCGCCTCGCTGGTGCTCGCGAGGGCGGGTGCCGCGGCCGAGGGGCTGGTACGGGCCCTGGCCGGGGGCGAGCGGATCGGGGCGGTCGCCCTCGGGACCGGGACGCTGACCGCCGTGCCCGACGCGGACGCGGACGCGGACGAGTGCGAGTACGGGTACGTGCTCGACGGCACGGCCCCGCCCGTACTGTCCGGCGGCGACGCGGACCTGCTGATCCTGGCGGCGTCGGTGCCTGGGTCTGGCCCGGCGTCGGCGTCGGCGTCGGGGGCAGGGGCGTCGAGTGGTCGCACGCTGTGGCTGGCCGTGGACGCCTCGCAGCTCTCCGTCCGCGTCCACGAGAGCGCCGACCCGACCCGCGCCACCGCGGAGGTCGTGGCCACGGCGGTACGCGTCCCGCCCGACCGCGTCCTCGACGTCGACTCGGCGCTCGTGCGGGACCTGGCAGCCGCCGTGTTCGCCGCCGACGCGTGCGGGACCGCCGCGTGGGCGCTGGAGACCGCGGCCTCGTACGCGAAGGTGCGGGAGCAGTTCGGGCGGCCCATCGGCCAGTTCCAGGGGATCAAGCACCTGTGCGCCGACATGCTGGTCCGCGTCGAACGGGCCGGCGCGCTGGCGTGGGACGCGGCCAGGGCCGTACAAGAACCGGACGACGTACGGGAGTTGGTGACCGCCCTCGCCGCAGGTGTCGCGCTCGACGCGGCCCTCACCTGCGCCAAGGACTGCGTCCAGGTGCTGGGCGGCATCGGCTTCACCTGGGAACACGACGCGCATCTCTACCTCCGACGGGCCCTGGTGGCCCGGCAGTTGCTCGGTGGCGGGCATCTCCTGCGGGCGGTCGGGGCTGCGGAGAAAGGGGCGAGACGCGAACTCCGTACGGAGCTTCCCGAGGCGGAGGCCGCGCGGCACCGGGTGGCGGCCCGCGCCGTCATCGCACGCGTACGTGGCCTCGAACCAGCGGCCGTACGGAGGGAGTTGGCGCCCACCGGATACACCGCACCCCATCTGCCCCCGCCGTACGGACTCGGTGCAGGCCCCGTCCAGCAGCTCGCCGTGCAGGAGGAGCTGGCCGCCGCCGGAGTGCGCGTCGGTGACCTGGGGATCGCCACCTGGGTCGTACCGTCGCTCATCGCCTACGGGACCCGGGAACAGCAGGAGCGGTATCTGCTGCCCACGCTGTGCGGGGACGTGCTGTGGTGCCAGCTCTTCTCGGAACCCGGGGCCGGGTCCGACCTCGCCTCGCTCCGCACCCGCGCCGAGCGGACCGCGGACGGGCGCTGGCGCGTCAACGGGCAGAAGGTGTGGACGAGTTCGGCCCAGTGGGCGGACTACGGGATCCTCCTCGCCCGGACGAACCCGGACGCGCCCAAGCACAAGGGGCTCACGTACTTCGTCGTCGACATGAAGGAGACGGACGGCATCGAGATCCGTCCGCTGAAGGAGATCACCGGCGAATCGCTCTTCAACGAGGTCTACTTCGACAATGTCGTACTGCCCGCCGACGCCGTGGTCGGCTCGGTCGACGACGGCTGGCGGGTCGCGCGCAACACCCTCGGCAACGAACGCGTCCACATGGCCGACCAGTTGAACTTCGGCACCGGCCTCGAAGCGATCGTCGCCCGCTCCGCCGGCCTCGACGACACCGTGCGGGAACGCGTCGGCACGCTGATCGCGGAGGCGCACGCGCTGGGCTGCATCGGACTCCGTACGACCATGCGGCAGGTCTCGGGCGTGGACCCGGGCGCCGGCGCCTCCGTACGCAAGCTCGTCCAGACCGCGCACCAGCAGAAGGTCGCCGAGCTGGCACTCGAACTCCTCGGCCCGGCCGGTGCGTTGCGCGAGGGCGCCGGGGAACGGGCCGTGCACGGATTCCTGCTCAGCCGGTGTCTGACCATCGCCGGCGGGACGACGCAGGTGCAGCTGAACGTGGTCGCGGAGCGCATCCTCGGCCTGCCGAGGGACCAGCGGACGGGAGACCGGGGAGAGTCATGAAGGCATACGTCGTCGGTGTGGGCATGACCAAGTTCGAGAAGCCGGAGACCCGGGACTGGCAGTACTGGGACATGGTCCGGGAGGCGGGAACCAACGCCCTCGCGGACGCCGGGGTCTCGTACGACGCCGTGGAGCAGGTGCCCGTCGGCTACTGCTTCCAGGCCTCGACGGCCGGACAGCGGGCCGTCTACGAACTCGGCCTGAGCGGTGTGCCCGTCTACAACGTGAACAACAACTGCGCGACCGGCTCCACCGCGCTGATGCTCGCCCGGCAGTTCGTGGAGGGCGGCGCGAGCGACTGCGTACTGGCGGTGGGGTTCGAAAAGATGACGCGGGGCGCGCTGGGCGGCGGGGCCGACGGCGGTGACTTCAAGACGTCACCGGTTGCGCGTCATTACGCCGTCATGGCGGCGCGGCACGGCTTCGAGATGACTCCGCCCACCGCCCAGATCTTCGGCGACGCGGCGCGCGAGCACATGGAGAAGTACGGCACGACGGAGGCGCAACTGGCCGCCGTGGGGGCCAAGAACCACCGACATTCGGCGAACAACCCCTACGCCCAGTTCCAGGACGTCTACTCGGTCGACGAGATCCTCGCCGCACGTACCGTGCACGCGCCGCTGACCAAACTCCAGTGCTCGCCCACCTCGGACGGGGCCGCCGCGGCCGTCGTCGTGTCGGAGCGGTTCGTGGAGCGGAACGGGCTGGGGGAGCGGGCCGTGGAGATCGTCGCGCAGGCGATGACCACGGACACGGAGGAGTCGTTCGAGTCCGGGTCGTGCGTCGACGTCGTCGGGCAGCCGATGTCGCGGGCCGCCGCCCGGCAGGTGTACGAGAGGGCCGGGCTCGGCATCGAGGACGTCGACGTCGTCGAACTCCACGACTGCTTCTCCGTCAACGAACTCCTGACGTACGAGGCGCTCGGCATGTGCGAGGAGGGGGAGTCCGGGAAGCTCGTGGAGTCCGGCGCGACGACGTACGGCGGACGCTGGGTGGTGAACCCCTCGGGCGGCCTCATCTCCAAGGGGCATCCCCTGGGAGCCACCGGAATCGCCCAAGTCGCCGAACTGGTCTGGCAGTTGAGGGGCGAGGCGGCGGCTCGGCAGGTGACGGACGCGCGGGTGGGGCTCGCGCACAACATCGGGCTCGGGGGCGCGGCGGTGGTGACCCTGCTGAGGCGGGGCTGAGCGGGCCGGGCGGGTGAGGAAGCGCTGCCTGGGTCCTAGGTCCAGCGGCCGACGGTCCGTCCAGCGAAATTCCGATGTACGGGGCACAGGACCACTGCGAGCATGACACCCATGCCCACCCTCAGAGCCGCCGCAGAGATAGCCGTGTCCCGTCGTCCCGCGCCGCCCACCTGGGTGGTGGTCGCACTCGCCTGCGCGGGACAGTTCCTCGTCGTCCTCGATGTGTCCGTGGTCAATACGGCGTTGCCCTCGATGCGGGCCGACCTGGGGCTCAGCGCCCCCGGGCTCCAGTGGGTCGTCAATACGTACACGATCGCCTTCGCCGGATTCATGCTGCTCGGCGGGCGGGCCGGGGACCTGTACGGCCGCAAGCGGATGTTCCTGATCGGGCTCGCGCTGTTCACGCTGGCCTCGCTCGCGGGCGGGCTCGCCCAGGAGGGCTGGCAGTTGCTGGCCGCGCGGGCCGTGCAGGGTCTCGGGGCGGCGGTGCTGGCGCCCTCGACGCTGACGATCCTGACGTCGGCCGTGCCCGAGGGAGCGGCACGCGCGCGGGCCATCGCGACCTGGACCGCGGTCGGCGGGGGCGGCGGCGCGGCGGGCGGGCTCGTCGGCGGGGTCCTGGTCGACGGCCTTTCGTGGCGGTGGGTCCTGCTGATCAACGTGCCCATCGGCGCGGTGGTGCTGGCCGGCGCCCTGCTCTGGCTCGTCGAGGGCCGGGCCGGCGACGGACGGCGGATCGACCTTCCGGGCGCCCTGCTGGCGACGGCCGGCCTCGCGACCCTCGCGTACGGGATCGTGCAGACCGAGGCCGAGGGGTGGACGTCGGCCGAGACCCTGGTGCCGCTGGCCGCCGGGGCCGCCCTGATCGGGCTGTTCGTGCTCGTCGAGGCGCGGACGAAGGTGCCGTTGATGCCGCTGAAGCTGTTCCGCCTGAGGTCCGTGTCTTCGGCGAACGTGGCGATGTTCCTGTGCGGCTCGGCGATGTTCTGCATGTGGTTCTTCATGACGCTGTACGCCCAGAACGTGCTCGGCTACTCGCCGCTGGACGCCGGACTCGCGCTCGTGCCCAGCTCGCTCGCGGTGATCATCGGCTCGAAGGTCGCGCCGCGGCTGATGCCCGTTGTCGGAGCGCGGAATGTCGCCGTGCTCGGGGCGCTGGTGGCCGCCGCCGGGTTCGGCTGGCAGTCCACGATGACCGCCGACGGCGCGTACCTCACCGCGATCATGTTCCCCGGGATCCTGATGATGCTCGGCGCCGGACTGTCCGCGACGCCCCTCGCCGCGCTGGCCACGTCGGGGGCGGAGCCGGGGGAGGCCGGGCTCGTGTCGGGGCTGATCAACACCTCCCGCACGATGGGCGGTGCGATCGGGCTCTCGGTGATGTCCACGATTGCCGCTGCGCGGACCGGGGGTGGGGGGTCGCCGGAGGCGTTGACGGAGGGGTACGCGCTGGTGT
>NZ_LIQZ01000427.1 GCF_001418655.1 Streptomyces phaeochromogenes
GGTCAACGCCGGGCGCGGGGATCGCCCAGTTCCCCCCGAAGCCGCTGAGCCCGCAGCACCAACTCCAGCTCGAACCGCCGATCCGGGTCATCGACCTCGTCCCCCCACAGCTCCCGAATCTGCCGAAGGCGATACCGCACGGTCTGGGGATGGACCCCTAGGCGCGCGGCCACTTCGGGGGCCCCGCCCCGCGTCTCCAGCCACGCCAGCAGGGTCTCCGCGAGCCGCCGCCCGTGCGTGGGCCCGCAGTGGGCGAGCGGCTCCAGACACCGCAGCGCCAGGTCGTCGATCAGTTCCTCGGGCTGCAGCAGGACCAGCGCCTCCGTGTGCTGGGTGCAGTACAGCACCTCGCCCGGCGGCAGCAGCCCGCGCTCCATGAGCCGTACCGCGGCCTCGGCCCAGCGCAACGACTTAGCCGCGTCGGCCAGCGGGACAGGCGGCCCGATGGCACCCGCCCACCCCGTCAGCGCCCGGTGCAACAGCTCGGGGCGCCCGGCGGCATCAGGCTCGGGCACGACCATCCGGGGCTGCTCATACTCCATGTCCAACAGCACACCCTGTCCGACGGCGGGGGCAACGGCCTCGCGGGCGGGCCGCAACAGCACACCCACCGCGACCTTGTCCGGCAACGGCCAGCCAATGCGCGCGGCCCGCTCCGAGAGAGCGTCGGCCGGATCGCCCCGGTGGTGCTCGGCGAGCAGCAGTTCCATCAACCGCCGTTGCAGACGCAGACGTTCGCCGGCCTGCCGGGCGGCGGCCTCGGCGTATCCGCGTACGGACTGGTCGACCAGCCCGTCCAGATACTCGTAACCGGCGTCGACCAGCTCGTACATCGCGGGCGGCGGGATCTCCACCCGCGTCCCGATCTCGGCGAAACGGCGCCAGGCCAGCCGTACGCCGAGCCGGTAGATCGCCTGGAGCGAATCGAGGCTGCGGCCGTGCAGGCCCTCGCCGCGGCCGAACTCCTGGAAGACCTCGGGGTGGACGCGCGGGCGCCCCTCGGCGGTCTCCAGGTGCTGGACGAACACCTCGATGGCCCGCCGGATCCCGATCAGCGCCATCGGCTCGCCGGAGTCGTCGAGCACGACGGGCAGATGGGGATATTCATGACGTATTTCCTGGAGGATCTCCTCGGCGAGTATGGGCGCCTCTGCCATGGCGAGCGCCGCGAACTGGCGGACCTGGAGGCGCGGCACGTCGTGCCAGGCCGAGCGCACGGTGACGGGTCCCGGGCGTAGGGCCATGATCAGCGCTCCTGGCCGGCCGTCTCATAGGTGATGAGCGGCGTGTTCGGCTGTTCGGGGGTCGCGTCGAGCAGGGCGACGATACCGAGGGCGGCGCCCACGGCGAGTACGGCGGCAGCCGCCACGGTCAGCAGGGCGGCGAGCAGTCTGGGCATCGCGGGTCAGCCTCTCTGTCGGAGGTCGTCCCACCCGAGCGCTCCGCTGGGAGCGCCATCCGAAATCTGCGGACCGCTTGTGGCTGATCGCGCCCACGCGGCGGAGCCGCACATGTCACAGCCCCGCGCCCCTTCGGGGCCAGGGCACATCCCCATCTTCACCGGGCCCGTCCGGCGAGCCCCAGTCTCGACAACGCATTGACACTTCGTCAAGGGTGCGCCTACGGTTCCCGCCCCATACCGCACGTGCACCCTCCACCACCGTGCCGGCACAGCCCGTGCCGTGTCACCACGAGCCTCTGGAGTGCCCGGATGCGCCGTACAACCACTCCCTTTTCACTGGTCGTCCTGGGTCTGGGCGTGTTCCTGCTCGTCCTGGCCCCCCTGCTCGCCTGGTACGTCGAGCCACGTGCTCAACGCACGCCCGTCGACATCGACTCGAAGACGGTCTTCACCGGTACGGGCAGCTATTTCGACACGGACGAGATCGAAACCGTCCGCGACAAGAAGATCACCATCACCCGCCAGGTCCGCGGCGATGTCGCCGACAGCGAGAAGAGCGGCCGGGCCGTCTGGGACGTGTCCACCTCCGTGGACACCGCCAAGTCCCTGCCCGCCGCCGACCCCCACGACTCGCTGCAGTGGACCATGGAGCGCTGGGTCACCGACCGCAAGACGAACAAGCCGGTCCACTGCTGCGACGAGGAGCCCTACTACGAGGGCGAGGCGTACCTGAAGTTCCCCTTCGACGTGCAGAAACGCTCCTACATCTGGTGGGACAGCACGCTCGGCTCGACCGTCACGCTGGCGTACAAGGGCACGAAGAAGATCCAGGGGTACGAGGGCCTCCGCTTCACCGGAACCGTGCGCGCCACCAAGACCGGAACCCGGCTGGTGCCGGGCACGATCGTCGGCGAGAAGGACGGCGGCCAGGTACTCGCCGAGGAGTGGTACGCCAACCACGGCATCGAGCTCGTGGCCGACCAGCGCACGGGCCGGATCATCTACGCGGCGATCGGCCCCCGCAAGACGCTCCGGGCCCCCGGCGGCGACAAGGACGCCGTGGTCCTGCTCGACAGCAAGCGGATCGCCTTCACCCCCGAGACCCAGAAGGAACAGGTCGACCTGGCCGACAAGGACAGCGGCCAACTGCGCATGGTGGGACAGACGTTGCCCCTGGGCGCCGGTGTGGCGGGCTTCCTGCTCGCACTTGTGGGGGTCGTTTTGGTGGTACGAGGGCGTCCACATCCCGAAACGTCCGAGAGCTCCCAGCAGCCGCTCACAATGTGATGAGACGTCAGCTGGATAAAGCCCCGAAATTATCACTTCGGTGAGTAGCCGCATCGAACCAGCGGGCGAAAACTATCCACCCCACCCGAACACAGCCCGACCACATCCCCATCACAGCCGGCCCGCATCACCAGCACAGATCAACCCCGCAGTCACAACGCAACGGGAGCGGGCCGTGCCGGTACGTCGAAGCCCGCCGCGTAGGGCTCCTCCAAAAAAGGAGCACCTTCGGACCCACAGCCGTACACCCGGAGGCGGCGGGCTCGACGTACCGGCACGGCCCGC
>NZ_LIQZ01000428.1 GCF_001418655.1 Streptomyces phaeochromogenes
TCGCTGCAGGACATCGCCGTGCGCTATGCCGAAGAGCGCCATTGGGACGTGTTCCCAGGCACTTGGCTGGAAGCCGCCGACGGGGTGCAGCGCTGCTCGTGCGGCGAGCCCTCGTGCGCCGTGCCCGGCGCGCACCCGGCGCGTGAGGACTGGGCGACGCAGGCCACGGGCAGTGCGACCGTCGCGCGTCGGCTGTGGGCGAAGCAGCCGTCGGCGTCGATCCTGCTGCCCACGGGGCGGACGTTCGACGCGATCGACGTCCCCGAGACCTCGGGGTTCCTCGCGCTCGCCCGCATGAGGCGGATGGAGCTGACGCTCGGCCCTGTGACGTGTACGCCGGACCGGCGGATGCAGTTCTTCGTGTTGCCGGGTGCCGCCGCGAAGGTGCCCGATCTTGTACGGAAGCTCGGGTGGCCTCTTGCTTCTCTTGATCTGGTTGTGATGGGCGAAGGTACGTATGTGGCTGCGCCGCCCACGCGGTTCGGGGCGCGGGGGGCCGTGCAGTGGGCCTGCCGGCCGACTCCGGCGAATCGGTGGCTGCCGGATGCGGAGGAGTTGATCTCGCCCTTGGCCTACGCCTGCGGGCGAGACGCTCGACGATAGCTCCGCCTGGGCCGGTTCTTCGGCTGCGGGTAAGTCGGGGCTGGTCGCTCCCCCACTCTNNCATCGCGGCGGAGCCGCATATGTGCACAGCCCCGCGCCCCCGGGTGGGTGGGGCCCGATGTCGCGTGACCAGTGCGGGTCTTCTTCGGCCGAGCGCGCAGTTCCCCGCGCCCCTAAAGGGGCGCCGGCCCCCGTATCGTGCCCTGCATGGCGGAGGGAGTGCGGGTGAACGACGCGGTGGCCGTGCGGGTGCGGGGGCTTTGGAAGCGGTTCGGGGAGCAGGTCGCCGTCGCGGGGATCGATCTGGAGTTGCCCGCGGGGCAGTTCATCGGGCTGGTCGGGCCCAACGGGGCGGGGAAGACCACGACCCTGTCGATGGTGACCGGGCTGCTGCGGCCCGATCAGGGGTCCGTGGAGGTCGTCGGACACGACGTGTGGCGCGACCCCGTGGAGGTCAAGGCCCGGATCGGGGTCCTGCCCGAGGGGCTGCGGCTCTTCGAGCGGCTCTCGGGGCGGGAACTCCTCGCGTACACGGGGCGGCTGCGCGGACTGCCCGGTGCCGAGGTCGACAAGCGGGCCACCCAGCTGCTCGACGTACTCGACCTCGCCGGCGCCCAGCACAAACTCGTCGTCGACTACTCGACCGGCATGCGCAAGAAGATCGGGCTCGCGGCGGCCCTGCTGCACAACCCGGAAGTGCTGTTCCTCGACGAGCCGTTCGAGGGGGTCGACCCGGTCTCCGCACAGACGATCCGCGGGGTCCTGGAGCGCTACACCGCCTCCGGCGCGACCGTCGTCTTCTCCTCCCATGTGATGGAGCTCGTCGAGTCGCTGTGCGACTGGGTCGCCGTGATGGCCGCGGGCCGCATCCGCGCCCACGGCCCGCTCACCGAGGTGCGCGGCGAGGCGCCCTCCCTCCAGCAGGCCTTCCTCGAACTCGTCGGGGCGAACGCCCGCGACACCGGCTCCGACCTCGACTGGCTGGGCGGCGGCGCCCGATGAGCGCCGCGACCGCCACGAAGGCCCCCACCACCTCGACCGCCTCCATCACCCCCGTCGTCGTACGCCTCAAGGTGTCGCTGCTGCGCAACGGGCTGCGGCAGTCGGCGGGGCGGCGGGCGGTGTACGTGGCGTCGCTCGTCATCGTGCTGCTGTTCGCCGCGCTCCAGCTCATCGGACTGATCGCGCTGCGCGGCAACACCTACGCGATGACCGTGACGGTGCTGCTCACGGCCGTGCTGGCGCTCGGCTGGGCCGTGATGCCGCTCTTCTTCTCCGGCGGCGACGAGACCCTCGACCCGACCCGCCTGGTGATGCTGCCCCTGCGCCCGCAGCCGCTCGTACGCGCGTTGCTGGTGGCCTCGCTGGTCGGCATAGGCCCGCTGTTCACGCTGTGCCTGCTCGTCGGTTCGGTGATCGCGATGGCGCACGGGGCGGCGGCGTACGTCACCGGGGTCGTCGCGGTCGTCGTCGCGCTCCTGGTGTGCGTGGCCCTCGCACGGACCGTCGCGACCGCCAACACCCGGCTGCTGACCAGCCGCAAGGGCCGCGACCTGGCCGTCCTGAGCGGTCTGGTGATCGCGGTGGGCGCGCAGGTCGTCAACTTCGGTGCGCAGAAGCTCAATTCGTCGGGCATGTCCACGCTGGACCCGGCGGCAGACGTGGTCCGCTGGGTGCCGCCCGCGTCAGCGCTCGGCGCGGTGGACTCCGTCAGTGAGGGCTCGTACGCCGTCGGTCTCGCCCAGCTCGCCCTGAGCGGGGTGGCCCTGGCGGTGCTGCTGGCCTTGTGGCAGCGGAGTCTGACCCGGCTGATGACCACGCCGGACGGCTCGACACTGCAGGCCGCCGAGCCCTCCCGGGACAAGGCGGGCCGTTCCTCCGGGCTCGGCCGGCTGCTGCCCGCGGGGCGCACGGGCACGGTCATGGAGCGCAGCCTGCGGTACGTGTGGCGGGACCCGAAGACCAAGGCCGCGTGGGTGACCTCGCTCGCGATCGGCCTGATCGTGCCGGTGTTCAACGCGCTGCAGGGCACCGGCTCGATCTACTTCGCGTGCTTCGCGGCGGGCATGCTCGGCATCCAGATGTACAACCAGTTCGGGCAGGACACGTCCGCGTTCTGGATGGTCGCGATGACGATCTCCTCGACCCGGGACGCGTACATCGAGCTGCGGGCACGGGCGTTGGCACTCCTGGTGATCACCCTTCCGTACGCGACCCTCGTGTGCGTCCTGACGACGGCGCTGCTCGGCGACTGGGCCGCGCTGCCCGAGGTGTTCGGCCTGTCGTTCGCGCTGCTCGGCGCGATGCTGGCGACCGGGGCCTGGTCCTCGGCCCGCTTCCCGTACTCGATCCCGCAGGAGAGCTACAAGAACGTCGCTCCCGGCCAGGCGAGCCTCGCCGGATTCTCGATCTTCGGCGGCATGATCGCGGCGGCCCTGCTCTGCGCGCCCGTCATCACCCTCACCATCTGGCTGAACGTCTCGTCGGGCGGCGCCGACTGGACGTGGCTCCTCCTCCCGGTCGGAACCGCCTACGGAGCGGCGATCGCCCTGGCAGGCCTGCACCTCGCCGCCCCACGAACAGCACGGCAACTGCCGGAGATCCTGGCGGCGGTGAGCAAGGGCTGAGGGGCCGGGGCGCGGGCCCGCGCCCCGTTTTCAGGGGCGCGGGGAACTGCGCAGTCTTTGTCCCGACGGCCTACGGCCTAGCGGAGCGCCTCGTCCAGGAAGGGTTCGACGGCCGCGCGCCACGCCTCAGGCTGGTCGTAGTGGACGAGATGTCCCGCCTCGGCCACCTCCGCGTACTGCCCGTTCGGCAGGACACGGACCATCTCCTGGGACTCGGCCCGGCCGAGCTCACCGTCGAGGCCACGGACGACGAGGGCGGGGCACTGGACCTGTGTCAGCTCCTCCCAGTGCGCGTCGTACACCCAGGTCTCGCGGGACTTGAGCATCTGCTCGGGCTCGAAGACGGGCCGCCAGCCGTCCGGCGACTCGGCCATCACCTCGGCGTAGAACTCACCGCGCGACGGGTTCGGGCGCTCCACCCAGGGGTCGTCCTCGCCGAACCACTTCCGTACGTCGGCGAGTGTGGCGAAGGGGACCGGCCAGGCCTTGAACCAGTTCTCCCACTCGCGCTGCGAGGCGGCTCCCAGCGCCGAGGCCCGCATGTCGCAGATGACCAGGCCGCGCACGAGGTCGGGTCGCTTGGCGGCGAGCTGCCAGGCGGTCAGGGCGCCCATGGCGTGCCCGATGAGGACGGCCGGGCCGAGGCCCAGCTGTTCGAGGGCGGCCTCGGCGTCCTCGACGTACGCCCCGCGGGTGTAGGCGGCCTCGGGCGGCTTGTCGCTCTGGCCGTGGCCCCGCTGGTCGAGCGCGACGGCGCGATGCCGCTCGGAGAGCCAGCGGGCGGTGGGCGCCCAGTGGGATGCACGGCCCATGAGGCCGTGCAGTAACAGCACACCGGGCGCACGCTCGATCTCCCCGGGCGTGGTCCCGGTCCCGGCGTCACCGGACGGGTTGCCGGTCCCGGAGGGGTCGCCCCTCGGAGGGTCGATCTTGGGAGAGTCGGCGAACTCCCAGGCGGCGAGGCGTACGCCACCCGCACCGCTCACGTCGATGCGCCGCACCATACGTTGGCACCCCCCTTGATCCGCTCGGCCGGGTCGTCCCGCACGAACCGGCCGGTCCACTCGTACCTCTGGTCGTACCGGTGCTCCTGCTGGTTCTTCCTGCGTAATCCGTAGTGGTTCCGTCACTCATACGCTATCGAATGCGCATTCGAAGATGGGGGTCTTGGCGGCAACACCCCTCCTTCGAGTGACCTCGCTCAAGGATTGACCGCCGTCGCCGAGGGGAGATCTTCAACGGGAGGCGGGCCGCTCGGGGAAAACGGTCCGTGGGGAATGACCCTGGGAGCTCGGGGCTCCGGGTCAGCACAGGGGAGGACAGGCCCCGGCGCCTCAGGGCGCCGGGGCCCTCCTTACGTCCGCGGCACATCCTCCCGCCCCCTCCCCGACCGCGCACCGGCGCCGCTGCCGCTGCCGCCACGGTCAAGAGCCCTCAGGTCATATGCCTCTCGCGACAGCCTCGCACGCAAACGGCCCGACCGCTGCGATTCCGCACACTGAATCTTCATTTCTGAGCGAAGAACGAGGTGGGACAACTGGGTTGTGTGTTACGGGAGTTGACGGCGGGTTCGCAAACAGGCAGGCCCGCACAAGGGCGCCCCTGAAAGGGGCGCGGGGCTGTGTCGATATGCGGCTCCGCCGCGATGGGGGTCCCCCCGCTCGAGCGAAGCCGAGAGTGGGGGAGCGACCAGCCACAGCCACCCCGCGGCCGAACAACGCGCCCCAAGCGGAGCGCTACCGCTTCGCGACGAATACGTGCGACGCCACGTCCGACTCCAGCTCCGCCGCCTCACCGCCGCTGCCCACCAGCACCCCACCCGCGGACTCCGTCACGCTGACAACGGACCCGGGCTGCACGCCCGCCCTCCGCAGCGTGTACATCAGCTGTGCGTCCGTCTGGATCGGCTCACCGATGCGACGGACGACGACCGTCTTGCCGTCGATCCCGGGGTCGAGATCGGCCAGCGACACCATGCCCGCGTCCAGGAAGGGGTCCGCCCCGTCCTTCTCGCCCAGCTCCTCCAGGCCCGGGATCGGGTTGCCGTACGGCGACTCGGTGGGGTGGCGCAGCAGTTCGAGCACGCGCCGCTCGACCGCCTCGCTCATCACGTGCTCCCAGCGGCAGGCCTCGGCGTGCACCTGCTCCCACTCCAGACCGATCACGTCGACGAGCAGACACTCGGCGAGGCGGTGCTTGCGCATCACGCGCGTCGCGAGGCGGCGGCCCTCGTCCGTGAGCTCCAGGTGCCGGTCGCTGGCGACGGACACCAGGCCGTCGCGCTCCATGCGCGCCACGGTCTGGCTGACCGTCGGCCCGCTCTGGTCGAGCCGCTCGGCGATACGGGCGCGCATGGGGACCACACCTTCCTCCTCCAGCTCGAGGATGGTGCGGAGATACATCTCCGTGGTGTCGATCAGTCCGGACATACGTGCCCCTCGATTAGCTCTGCCGGAGGCTGAGTGGCTCACCGGCGTGTGCGCTGGCCCTGGCACCAATTCTGACGCATCCCACTGACAACCGTGCCGCGCAGGTGAAACCGCGTGGTGACGAGTGCCGGCGCGGACGGCCGGAGCATGAGCTCGGCCGGGCGGGAACGGGGGCCCTCAGCACCCAGTGTCGCCCCTGCCGACCGTATTGACACAGCACTGGTCCAGACCGCAACGTGATCCGCGACACGACCTGGTGTGGACGGGGAGAGAGGGCTTCGCGCATGGGCGACAGCAAGCTGGCCGGGCAGTTCTTCGACGCCGCGATCGGCCTGCTGCAGCGGGTGCGGGACGAGGAGGCCGGGGCCGTCGAGGCCGCCGGGACGCTGATCGCCGACACCGTCGCCGACGGCGGGCGGCTGTTCGCGTTCGGTGCCGGGCACTCTTCGCTGGCCGCGCAGGACCTGGTGTACCGGGCGGGCGGCCTCGCGCTGATGAACCTGCTCGCCGTGCCGGGCGCCGTCGGGGTGGACGTCGTGCCGGCGACACTCGGCTCCGCGCTGGAGCGGGTCGACGGCCTGGCGAGCGCCGTCCTCGACTGCAGCCCGGCCCGCTCCGGCGACGTACTCGTGATCATCTCCCTCTCCGGGCGCAACGCCCTGCCCGTGGAGATGGCGATGCACGCGCGGGCCCTGGGCCTCAAGGTCATCGGGGTCACATCGGTCGCGTACGCCTCCGAGACGGAGTCCCGGCACGCCTCGGGTACGTATCTGAAGGACCACTGCGACGTAGTCCTCGACTCGAAGATCGCGATCGGCGACGCGGAACTCACCCTCGACAGCGTCCCGGCGCCCTTCGCGCCCGCCTCCACGGTCGTCACCTCCGCCCTCCTCCAGTCCGTCATGGCCACGGCCGCCGGCACCCTCGCGGACCGCGGCATCGAGCCCCCGCTCCTGCGCTCGGGCAACGTGGACGGCGGTCATGAGTGGAACGGCCGCGTGTTCGAGGAGTACGGGGACCGGATCTTCTACCGCCGCTAGCCGCTCCGCGGGAAAGGCGGGATGGAGGGTGCGGGTCGCCTATGGCTGACCGCGCAGTTCCCCGCGCCCCTAAAGGACGG
>NZ_LIQZ01000429.1 GCF_001418655.1 Streptomyces phaeochromogenes
GTTCCGCCCGGGCCCGGGCGGGCGCCGCCGCGCGAAGGAGGAGACCGAGGAGGAGGAGACCGAGGACAAGGAGCAGGTGGCCGCCTGAGCCATCCAGTACGGCCACCGCTCAGGCGCACCCCTCAGGCCACCCCGCCCCCCTCAAGCCCCCTACCGAGCCTCCCGCAAGAACTCCCTCAGGATCCGCTCGCCCGCCGCGACACCCCGTTCCGGGAGGGCGGTGATGCCGGGGGCCGTCCACCCGGCGTCGGCCAGTTCGCCGTGGCCCGGGCGCCAGCCTCGGTCCGCGGCCAGGAGGAGGTCGGCGTCCAGGAGGGAGTCCCCGGCCGCGAGGGTGAGGGTCGCTCCCGTGCGGCGGGCGACCTCCCGCATGGCGGCGCTCTTGGTGAGCGGCTTCGGTACGGCGTAGATCTTGCGGCCCTGGAGGGAGACCGTCCAGCCGCGGTTCTCCGCCCAGACGGCCAGTTCCTTCACCCAGTCCTCGGGGAGCAGTTCGCGCTCGACGACGAGGTATACGAAGAGGTCCTCGGCGAGGCGGTGCTTGCGTACCCAGACCGGGTCGGCGGTGGCCTCCATGTGCTCGCGCACCTCGTCGAGGGGAGCGCACTCGCGGGCGAGGCGTTCGGTCACCGAGGCATGCCACTCGGGGTCCGTCACACCGTCCACGAGCAGGTGGCCGCCGTTGGCGCAGATCGCGTACTTCGGGGCGGGGCCCGGGAGTTGGATGCGCTGGTACTGCTTGCGGGTGCGGGTGGTGGTCGGTACGAAGTCGGCCACGTCACCGAGTTCGGCGAGCAGGCCCGCCGCGGTCTCGGTCATGTAGGACAGCGGCTTGCTCTCGTGCACCTCGACGCTGAGCAGCCGGGGCGCCCGCGCGTCGGGCATGGTCAGGGCCAGTGCGGCGGAGGAGTAGATGAGCGTACGGTCGAGGTCGCTGGCGACCAGCACCTTGGGCGAAGAGGTGGGCAGCGCACCGGAGTTCGCCATCGGGGCGACGTTCGCCGTCGGGGCAGTGTTCGTCGTCGGGTCGGCGTTCGCCATCAGACCGACACCGCCTTGCCGTCGGCGCCGGTCGCGCCGCGGGTGTACTTGGGGTGGATCAACCCGACGCAGGTGTACGGGAGTTCGGCCACCTCCTCGACGGGTACGCCCCGCTGCTCGGCGAGCAGGCGTACGTGGTCGAGGTCGGCGCCCGCTCCGGCCCTGGCGAGGATCTTCCAGGGGACGCGGCGCAGCAGCACGCGGGTCGCCTCGCCGACACCGGGCTTGACGAGGTTCACGTCGTGGATGCCGTACTCCTCGCTGATCCGCTCAACTGCCGCCCAGCCCTCCCAAGTTGGGCTGCGGTCGGTGGACAGGAGCTCCTTGACCTGGGCGTCGACCGCTTCGTCGACCGCGTCGAAGCGGTCGGAGACGGCGTCCAGGAACGCGACGGAGACGTCCGCGCCGGCGAGCTCGCGGTAGAACTTCGCGCCGTGGTAGTCGTGCTCCCCGACCAGGTCGGCACGGAGGACCGTACGCGAAATGAGGCCGGAGACCGTGGAGTTGAGGCACGCGGAGGGGATGAGGAAGTCCTCGCGGGTGCCGTACGTGCGCACGCAGGAGCCGGGGTCGGCGAGGACCGCTATCTCCGGGTCGAAGCCGGTGATGCCGTCGGAGGCCTCGAACTCCTCGACGGCCTGGGCCAGTTCGCGGGTGATGGCGCCCTTGCCGGTCCAGCCGTCCACGAAGACGATGTCGGCCGGGTCGTGGTGGGCGGCCAGCCAGCGCAGCGCGTTGGCGTCGATGCCGCGGCCACGCACGATGGACACGGCGTAGTGCGGGAGGTCGAGGCCGTGCCGGTGCTGGGCCCAGCGGCGCATCAGGACGCCGACCGGCGTGCCGGCGCGGGCCAGCGAGACGAGGACCGGGCGCGGCGACCGCTCCGCGAGCACGGTCTCCGTGACGACGCCGACGGCCTGGGCGATGCGGGTCGCCGAGACGGCGAGCGCGTTGTGGAACAGCTCCTGGTACGCGTCGCTCGGCTGGTACTCCACCGGGAGCGACTCCGCGTAGTGGGCGCCGCCGCTCTGGATGGCCTCCTCGCGCTCCTCGGTCGGTGCCTCCAGCTTCGTGTCCGAGAGATCCTGCAGCAGCCAGCCGACCTCGTCAGGTGCGTACGAGGAGAACTCGGGGCCACGGAGGGGCTCGGGCAGCATGAATGGCCTTTCAGTGGACGACTCGGTGGGCGACACGGTTGACGACTCGGCGGACGGCCGTGCTGGTGCGTACGAGGGGACGACGGCGAGCAGCACGCTCGGCGTGTGCGCGGAGAGCCGCGCCAGCAGGCCGTCGGGAGCGTGCAGTTCGGGCGTGTCGGCGGTGGAGTCGACCACGGCGACGACGGCGTCGAAGCCGGCGCCCGCGACGTTGTAGGCGTAGCGATCGCCGGGGCCGTCGGCCGGGTTGTCATGGGCCGGGAAGACGAGCCGGGTGCGGATCGCGTAGCCGGGGTCGTCCACGGCGAGCACCGGGGAGCGGGTGGTCGTGGAGTAGCGGACCTCGGCGTCGGTCAGCTTCTCCAGGGCGACACCGAGCCGCAGCGGCGCGTACATCAGTTCCTCGAAGCCGAGGACGAGGACACGGCGGGCGTCGGACGGAAGCGCGTCGGCGATACGGGCGGCCATGGCGGGCAGGGCGCCCTCCAGGCGTACGCGGTGCTCGGGCGTGAAGCCGTGCCGCCCGCCGTCGGGTATCCCCGCGGGCCATCCCAGTTCGACACGGAGGGCGGGCC
>NZ_LIQZ01000043.1 GCF_001418655.1 Streptomyces phaeochromogenes
GGCCTGGCGGTTGCTCGTGCGGCAGTACGGGGAGCCTGCCCCTGGGCCCCGCCCCGCGACAGCTCCGGGCCCGGGCCCAGGCGCAGGCACCCCGTACTTCCGCACGAGCAACCGCCAGGCCCGATACGCCTCGTCCGTCGTGACCTTCTGCTCAAGAATCGACGGAATCAACGACTCCAGCACCAGCCCCGTACGCGTCAGCCGCAACCCGGGCCGCCGATGCCGGGCCACCGCCACCAGCCGATGCCGCGGCTCGAAGGCATCGGGATCGTCCGACTCCCCGAGCATCAGTGGCAGCTGCTCCAGCAACCACTCGGCCCCGGGCCCCCACGCCTCCCCCTCGACGACACCCGCGCGCACGGACACCCGCAGGGTCCCGGGCCCGACCGGCGTGAGACTGGCCCGCCACACGGCCCCGTCCGGCGTCGTACGGAAGGTCGGATCGGCGGGCCCCCGCCGCAACGGCCCGAGCACGAGCCCGAGATCCAGCGGCCACGGCGGCACCCAGCTGCGCGTACGCCCGCCGAGTCCGCCCGACCGGTCCGCCCGCGCCTGCCCGGGCACGACGACATGCCCGCCGCGCACGGTCGTACGCGTCGGCCGAGGATCAAAACGTCCGGCCACGGTTGAGGTCCTAGGGCTGCTCGGGACTGCCGTACGGGAATGCCGTACGAACCAGGGGTGATGTGAACGTCGACGCTCAACGCACCTCGATGAATGCCCCCGCATCCCGCTCCGGCCGCGCCCTCGGCTCCTCCGCCGCGTGCCCGACAGCGACGGCCCCCATGGGATCCCATCCCTCCGGCAGTCCGAGCACGTCCCGCACGACCTCGCGGCAGAACATCGTCGACGACACCCACGCGGACCCGAGCCGCTCCCCGGCGAGTGCGACGAGGAAGTTCTGCACCCCGGCGCCCGCGGCGACCACGAACATCTCCCGCTCGGCCCCGTCACGCCGCTCGTCCCCGTAGGTGTGGGACCCGTCCATGACGAGGCACGGCACGACGAGATAGGGCGCGCCCCGCAGCACGTCCCCGCGCCGCACGCGCTTGGCGATGGACTCCGCGCTCTTCCCGTCCCGCTCAAGATCGGCGACCCAGGCGTCCCGCATGGCGTCGAGCAGCCGCGTCCGTGACTCGGCCGACTCCAGGAGTACGAATCTCCAGGGCGTCGTGTGATGCGGCGCGGGCGCGGTCACGGCGGCGGCCACCGCACGCCGTACGGCATCGGGGTCGACGGGCTCGGCGGTGAAGGCCCGTACGGTACGCCGCTGGGTGACGGCCTCCCGGACGGCCTCGGAGGTGCCGAGCCGGAACATGTCGTCGCGCGCGTCCCGGACCATGCCCCGCGTCCCTTCGTCCTCGCCGTCGGCGCCGTACGTGCCCACCACGTGGGGCAGTCCGCGCACGACGGCGACGGGCAGCCCGGCGGCCTTGCCCTTGACCAGGTCACCGGCGGAGGCGAGCTCGTCGGCGGTGGCTACGACGGTGGCGCTGAGCGGATTCCCGTGCGCGTCCGTGCCGCCCCGCAGATCGTCGAGTACGCGCACTCCGGCGGCCCCGATGGCGACATCGGTGAGCCCGGTCCGCCAGGGCCGCCCGAAGGTGTCCGTGACGACGACCCCGACCTCGACCCCGAGCGCGTCCCGCAGCCCGTCGCGGATCGCGCGCGCGGAGGCGTCCGAGTCCTCGGGCAGCAACAGCACGGTCCCGGAGGGCGTGTTGGAGGCGTCGACGCCGGCGGCGGCCATGATGAGCCCCTGCCGGTTCTCCACGATCCGCAGCGGCCCGCGCCGAGCGACGACCCGCACGGTCTCGGCGTCGATCGCGGCCTCCCGGTCCGCCGCCTCGACGATCCGCCCCTCGGCCTTGGACACGATCTTCGAGGTGACCAGCAGTACGTCCCCGTCGACAAGACCCGGCTCGGTACTGGCGATCAGCTTGGCGAGATCGTCCCCCGGCCGTACCTCGGGCAGTCCGGGCAGCGCCCAGACCCGGAAGCCGGGCGCCCCCGACGGCAGCCCTTCGTCCCCGGCCGGAGCCGGAGCCGATCCCGGGCTCGCGGAAATCTCGTCGCTCATGTGCCCCGTACCCCCGAACTCGTCACTCCCGAACTCGTCACTCCTGAGATCGTCGTCGCTCAAGCGCTCCGCACCTCCTCCGCCAGCGCCAGCGCCTGACGGGCCATCTCGGCCGTCGCGTCCAGGTCGGTCATCATCAGGGGCACGGCCCGGCACCGGATGCCGGCGGCGGCGACCTGCTCCACCGTCCCGGCGTCCACGGTGTCGACGAGCCAGCCGTCGAGGAGCCCCGAGCCGTAGTGCTCGGCGACCGCGGCGGCCGTGGACTCGACGCCGACGGCCGCGAGGACCTTGTCGGCCATGCCGCGCACGGGCGCGTCGCCGACGATGGGGGAGAGGCCGACCACCGGGACGCCCGCCTCGGCGATGGCCTCCCGGATGCCGGGTACGGCGAGGATGGTGCCGACGGACACGACCGGGTTGGACGGCGGGAAGAGGATCACGTCGGCCGAGGCGATCGCCTCCAGCACTCCGGGCGCCGGCTTGGCCTGGTCGGCGCCGACGGGCACCACCGCGTACGCGTCCACGGAGGCCCGCAGCCGCACCCAGTACTCCTGGAAGTGGATGGCCTTGCGCTCGCCGTCGATCTCGACGGCCACATGCGTCTCGATGCGGTCGTCCGACATGGGGATCAGCCGGACGCCCGGCTTCCACCGGTCGCAGAGCGCCTCGGTGACGGCGCTGAGGGGATACCCGGCGCTCAGCATCTGTGTCCGCACGATGTGCGTCGCGAAGTCCCGGTCGCCGAGCCCGAACCACTCGGGCCCGACCCCGTACGCCGCGAGCTCCTCCTTGAGATGGAAGGTCTCGTCGGTCCGCCCCCAGCCCTGCTCCTCGTTGATACCGCCGCCGAGGGTGTACATCACCGTGTCGAGGTCCGGGCAGACCTTCAGCCCGAAGAGGTGGATGTCGTCCCCGGTGTTGCCGATGACCGTGACGTCCGCGTCCGGCGCGGCCTGCTTGAGACCACGCAGGAACCGTGCACCACCGATGCCGCCTGCCAGAACCACAATGCGCATGGATTCAGTCTTGCAGGCGGCTACGACAACGCGTCGGCCGGTTACGAGACCTCGGCCACAGTCCCCGACTCCGTCGCGCACCGCACCGCGTGCATCGGCATCTCCGTCAACCCGGGGTAGTACACGTGCAGGCTTATGGCCGGATCGAGCGAGTCGTTGACGACCTCGTGCACGTACCCGGGCGCGAACACACGCTGGGCGCCCGCGCTCAACGCGCGCGTGCCCCGCTCGGTGCGCTCGGTCAGCGCGCCCTCCAGGACGGTGAGTACGCCGGAGGAGCGGCCGTGGTCGTGCAGTCCGCTGCCCTGCCCGGGCACCCAGGAGAGCAGCCACACCTCGTAGCCGGGCCCGGTGCGCAGCCGGTGGTACCAGCGGGAGGTCGCGTCGTACTCGACGAGGTGCTCCCACTGGGAGCGGTCGGCCGCGATGGAGCGGGCGAGGCCGACGAAGTCGGCCACGGTGGACGGGTGCTCGCGCGGCGCCTGGAGGAGGTGCGGTACTTCGAGGATGTCGCCGGCGATCTGGAGGTCGCTGTCGCTGTTCATGGGTGCGGTGGGTTCCTCGGCGGAAGAGAGTGCTGGAGGACTGGGGTGTCACGTACCGTCCGCCCGGGTCGCGGGCATGAGGTGTGCCCTTGGTACGGGCGGGGGACCAGCAGCCGGGCCCTGGTCAGGGAACTCGGCGGCAGCCGGAGCGCGGTTGGCTCAACAGCTGTGACAGCAACAGAAACAGCTACAGCGAACGTGGGCAGCACCGAGGGACCCGGCGGTGCGGGTCGAGGTGAGTGCCAAGTTCGCGAGCATGCCCACTAGGACACCGGTTCACACTCGGACTGTCAACTTGATGTCCGGTATGTGGGCGATGTTTCACCTCATCCGGTTCATCTCTGTGGCGAAAGGTTTGTGCAGGAGCTTGCGAGGACACATGGCGCACAACCGGGCGCACGAACCTCGTCGCGATCCTGTGATCCATGCGGCATCCGTGTGATCCACATGTGATCCGGTTCGCTTCGTCGTCCGTACAGGAACGAGATCGAACTTCTGAGCGTCCTTCTTCGTACAGGTCCTGCGCGGAGACGGAGCCCGGCCGGGTCCCTATTCGGCTGTCAGGATTTATGCCGATTTGAACACTTTCCGCAAAGCCTTGGTTCCGCAGAGTGAATAAGGGGCCCAATAGCAGATCTCGGCTTGACTGGCCCGGATCGGCACACTTGTAATTTCACTCGTGTCGTTCAGCCGAAATCGGTAACGGCAGCATCACGGGGACGCGAGACGGACGAGGGGCGCACATGACCGAGCTGTTTCAGGAACTGCTGGTCGACGAGGCCGAAGAGGAGCTCGGCTGGCAGGAGCGGGCGCTCTGCGCGCAGACCGACCCCGAGTCCTTTTTCCCCGAGAAGGGCGGCTCCACCCGCGAGGCCAAGAAGGTCTGCCTCGCCTGTGAGGTCCGCTCCGAGTGCCTCGAATACGCACTCGCCAACGACGAACGTTTCGGCATCTGGGGCGGACTGTCCGAGCGTGAACGGCGTCGCCTGAAGAAGGCCGCCGTCTGATCGTGGCTTGATCGCAACCTGATCGCCGGGTGTGCGCCGCCCGACCGAACGGCGCACACCCCTACGTTCCGATACGTAACGAACGGCCCGTCGCAGGTGGGTTATCCACAGGCGGCGGGCCGCTCTGCTGCCCAGCCGTTAGTGTGGGCCTCCGTCCGAGACGCCCCGCTGTCCTCTGGGGGCACAGGCGTCCACCGCAGTCCATCGAACCGGGGCCCGTACCTCGATGTCCGTGCACAGCCATTCGGCAGGTCAGTACGACACTGCCACGCCCGAGTTCCCACGGCACGTGGTCACCGCAGTGCTCGTCTCGCACGACGGTGCCCGCTGGCTGCCCGACGCCCTAGCCGGGCTGCTCGGTCAGGAACGCCCCGTACAGAACGCCGTGGCGGCCGACACCGGCAGCGCGGACGACTCCGCCCGGCTGGTCACCGACGCCCTCGGCGCCGACCGGGTGCTGCACCTCGCCCGGCGCACCGGCTTCGGCCAGGCCGTCGAGGAGGCCGCCCGCACGGCCGGCGTGCTGACCCCGGACGACCTGCCGTACCTCAAGCGCCCCAGCGGCTGGGACCCGGTCACCCGCACCTGGCGCGACGACGCGTACGACATGCCGGAACTGCCCCACGGCGAGCCCGAGCAGTGGCTGTGGCTCCTGCACGACGACTGCGCCCCCGAGGCCGACGCCCTGGCCCAGCTGCTGCGGGTCGTGGAGAACGAACGGGAGCTCGGCAAGGAAGTCGCGATCATCGGCCCCAAGCTCCGTGGCTGGTACGACCGCAGACAGCTCCTGGAAGTCGGCGTCACCATCGCCCACAGCGGCCGTCGCTGGACCGGCCTCGACCGGCGCGAGCAGGACCAGGGCCAGCACGACCACGTCAAGCCCGTGCTCGCCGTGTCCACCGCCGGCATGCTGATCCGCCGCGACGTCTTCGAGGAGCTCGGCGGCTTCGACCGCCGGCTGCCCCTGATGCGCGACGACATCGACCTGTGCTGGCGCGCCCAGGCCGCGGGCCACCGCGTCCTCGTCGCCCCGGAAGCGGTCGTGCGGCACGCCGAGGCGTCCTCCCGCGAGCGGCGCACCGTCGACTGCGTGGGCCGCACCTCCGCCTCCCCGCACAAGGTCGACAAGGCCGGCGCGGTCTACACCCTCCTCGTCAACAGCCGCAGCGCGGCGCTCCCCTGGATCCTCGTACGGCTCGTCATCGGCACGCTGCTGCGCACGGTCGCGTACCTCGTGGGCAAGGTCCCCGGACAGGCGGTCGACGAGATCCGCGGCCTCCTGGGGACACTGCTGCGCCCGGAGCGCATCCTCGCGGGCCGGCGCAGGCGTGGCCGCCCCCAGGTCGACAAGGGAGAGCTGCGCCCGCTGTTCCCGCCGCCCGGCGCGACCGTGCGGGCCACCATCGAGCAGGCCGCAGGCAGCCTCGCGGGCAGCTCCGACCCGGAGCTGAACGCGGCGGGACGGCACGGCAGCGCCGTCGAGTCCGGGCCCGGCGGTGACGACGCGGACTTCCTGGAGGTCGAGCAGTTCGCCCGCGTCAAGCGCGTCGCCCGCAAGCCCGGGCCGATGCTCTTCGTGGCGCTCCTCCTCATCTCGCTCGTCGCCTGCCGTGAGCTCCTCGGCGGCGGCGCGCTCTCGGGCGGCGCGCTGCTGCCCGCCCCGGCCGACTCCTCCGAGCTGTGGTCGCGCTACCTGGACGCCTGGCATCCGGTCGGCGCCGGCGGTACGCAGTCCGCGCCGCCGTATCTCGCGCTCGTCGCGATGCTCGCGAGCCTGCTGTTCGGCTCCACCGGGCTCGCCGTCACCGTGCTGCTGGTCGGCTCGGTGCCGCTGGCCGGCTTCACCGCCTACTTCGCCTCCCGCCCGCTCGTCCAGTCGCGCCTGCTGCGCGCCTGGGCGTCCGTGGCGTACGCCTTCCTGCCCGCCGCCACCGGCGCGCTCGCGGGCGGCCGCATCGGCACGGCCGTACTCGCCGTGCTGCTGCCCCTCATCGCGCGCGCAGGCATCGCGGCCGGCGGCCTCGCCTCGGAGACGGTCCGCGGCAGCTGGCGCGCCACCTGGGCGTACGCGCTGCTGCTGACCCTCGCCACCGCCTTCACGCCGATCGTGTGGCCCATCGCGCTCGTGCTGGGCCTCGCCCTGCTGGTCGTGCGCCGCGGCGAGATCACCGCCTACGGGCCGCGCTTCCTGGCGCAGCTCGGCACCCCGCTGCTCGTCCTCGCCCCCTGGTCGCTGACGCTGCTGCCGTTCGGCTTCTTCCAGGAGGCCGGCATGGAGTACGGGTCGGGGGCGGCCTCCGCGCTCGACCTGCTGGGCGGCAGCCCGGGCGGCCCCGGGACCGTCAGCGGGCTGATGCTCATCGGCATCGTGTGCGCCGCAGTGGCCGCGCTGGTGCGCACAGAGCGTCAGTTGGGAATCTGGACCGCCTGGGCGGCCGGCCTGGTGGCGCTCGTCTTCGCCGTCCTGTCCAACAGCTCCACCTGGGCCGGACCGGCCACTCTCGTCTACGGGCTCGCGTTCCTCGCCGCCGCCGCGCTCGGTGCCGACGGCGCGCGCTCGCGCGTGGCCGAGCAGAGCTTCGGCTGGCGTCAGCCGCTCGCCGTGCTCATCGCGTTCGCCGCAGCCGCGGGACCCCTGCTCGTCGCCGCCGGGTGGATGATCCGCGGCGCGGACGGGCCCCTGGAGCGCCGCGATCCCGTCCAGGTGCCCGCGTTCGTGGCCGAGGAGAGCGGCACCCGTGACCAGGCCCGCACCCTCGTCCTGGACAGCGCCTCGCCGGCCGAGGTCGGCTACATGCTCGTCCGGGGCTCCGGCGCCCGCCTCGGCGACGCCGAACTGGCCGCGGCGGACGGCGAGAACAAGCCGCTCGACAAGGTCGTCGCGAACCTCGTGGCGGGCTCCGGCGCCGACCAGGCCGACCAGCTCGGCGGCTTCGCCGTGCGGTACGTCCTCGTGCGCGGCGGCGCGCCCCGCGAGGTCAGCCGCGTCCTGGACGCCACCCCCGGCCTGAGCCGGCTGAGCCAGCAGGACGGCAGCGCCCTGTGGCGCGTCGACCGGCAGGTCGCGCGCGCGGCCATCGTCCCCGGCTCCGGCGACCCGCAGCCCATCGCCGCCGGTCCCGTCGAACTGCACACCAAGATCCCCGCCGGTGCCGACGGCCGCGTCCTGCGCCTCGCCGACACCGCCGACGAGGGCTGGACGGCCACCCTCGACGGCAAGCCGCTCACCAGGACCACGGTCGACGGCTGGGCACAGGGCTTCGAGCTGCCCGCCACCGCGGGCCGGCTGGACGTCACCTTCGAGGCCCCGATGAGCCACACCGGATGGCTGTGGGCGCAGGGTGCGCTCGCCGTCGTCCTCGTGGTGCTCGCCCTGCCCGGCCGCCGCCGTGACGTGGACGACGACCTCCCCGAGGAGCCCGTCGTCCCCGCCCAGGCCGTCTCGGGCGAGGGCCGCAGGGCCCGCAGGCTGCGTGCCCAGGCGGAGGCCGAACAGGCCGACCAGCCGGACCAGTTCACCCCGGACGCCCCGCCCGCCACACCTCCTCCTTCGGAGGAGGTCCCCGTCCCCGCTCAGGTTCCGCAGCAGCAGACCTACGGCGAATGGGACACGACGACGTACGCGGGCGCCGAGTACGGCACCTACGGCGGCGAGCAGCAGTACCAGGGCGCCCCGCAGTACCCGGCGGGCACCTACGACCAGCAGCAGTACCAGGCGGACCCGTACCAGACGGGCCAGTACGACCCGTACGCGACGTACGGCACGGGGAACGCGGCGTACGACCCGTCGCAGACGTACTCCCAGGGCTACGACCCGGCGTACGACCCGGACCAGCACCAGCAGCAGCCGCCGCACGGCACCGACAGTGAGCGCCCCGACGGGAGCCAGCAGTGAACCGCACCACCGTGTCCCTGATCGCCGGCGTGGCCGCGCTCGCCGCCGTCACCGGATTCGCCTCGATGTCCGAGCCGGACACCTCCGGCACGGACACGGCGAAGGCTGCCGCCCAGCTGCCCGTGGAGCGCACCAGCCTGCTCTGCCCGGCTCCCAGCACCTCGGACCTCGCGGAGACCGCGTACACGTCGTTCACTCCCGTCGCGGAGGGCACCGGTGACGACGGCGCGGCCGAACTCACGGCGGCGGGCGAGGAGTCGGCGGACGGCAAGACCGACGCGGACAAGGGTGACAAGAAGGACGACGGCAAGGACGGCAAGGAGAAGGCCGTGCTGACGCCGAAGGAGCCGGGCAAGCCGGTCACCGGCGAGGCCTCCGGCGCCGAGTCGCCCGCGCTCGTCGGTACCGCCGAGGGCAGGTTCGCGCCCGGCTGGACCGTCCAGCAGACGACGGAGATCGCGGCGGGCAGCGGTCGCGGCCTGCTCGGCACCAACTGCACCGCTCCGGACACCGAGTTCTGGTTCCCGGGCGCCAGCACCGCCAAGGAGCGCACGGACTACGCGCACCTGACCAACCCGGACGACTCCGCCGCGGTCGCCGACATCGAGCTGTACGGCAAGGACGGCGCCCTCAAGTCGACGGTGGGGGAGGGCATCCAGATCCCGCCGCACTCCAGCGAGGCGGTTTTGCTGTCCACGCTCGTCGACGAGCCGCAGACCAACCTCACCGTGCACGTCACGGTCCGCAGCGGCCGGGTCGCCGCCGCCGTCCAGGCCATCGACGACAAGCTCGGCGGCGACTGGCTCGGCCCCTCCACCGACCCCGCGGGCAGCCTCGTCCTGCCGGGCATCCCGAAGGACGCCACCTCCGTACGGCTGGTCGCGTTCGCGCCCGGTGACGCCGACGCCGACCTGAAGGTGCGGCTCGCCTCTCCGAACGGGCCGATCACCCCCGCCGGAAACGAGACGCTGCACATCAAGGCAGGCATGACCGCCGCCATCGACCTCGGTGACGTCACACGCGGCGAGGCGGGATCCCTGATGCTGACGCCGACCGGGCGGCCCACCCCGGTCGTCGCCGCCCTCAAGGTCACCCGCGGCAAGGGCGACAAGCAGGAGACGGCGTTCATCCCGGCGACCGGCCCGGTGGACACGCGCGCGACGGCCGCCGACAACCGCTCCAAGGGCTCCACGCTCTCCCTGGTGGCCCCGGGGCGGGCCGCGAAGGTCAAGGTCACGGCCTCCGCGGGAAGCGGCGGCGGCACGGCCGCGTCGAAGACGTACACGATCAAGGGCGGCACCACCCAGAACGTCGAGCTGCCCGTCCCCAGCGGCCTCAAGGGCACGTACGCCCTCACGGTCGAGCCGCAGTCCGGCGGTCCCGTCTACGCGTCGCGCATGCTCGAAGAGGCCAGTGGCGGCGTACCGATGTTCACGGTGCAGACGCTGCCGGACGACCGGGGAACGGTGGAGGTACCGGACGCGGCGCAGGACCTCTCGGTGCTGCAGAAGTAGGACATCGCGCTGCGGAAGGACACCGTGCTGCGGAAGCAGGACACCGCACGCCTTTGGGGGTGCGGTCAGTCCTCCCCGTACCGGGGATCCACCGTCTCCGGAGTCAGTCCCAGCAGCTCGGCGACCTGCTCCACCACGACCTCGTGCACGAGCGCGGCCCGCTCGTCGCGCCCCTTGGTGCGGATCTCGACCGGGCGGCGGTAGACGACGACACGGGAGGGCCTGCCCTCGCGCGCCGGGATCGTGCCGCCCAGGGGTACGGTCTCGTCGGCCCAGCCCTCGTCGCGTGCAGGGTCGAGCCGGGGCACCTCCAGCACCAGGAACTCGATGTCGGCGAGCTGCGGCCAGCGCCGCTCCAGCCGCTCCACGGAGTCCTGCACCAGATCCGCGAAGACCTCGCCCCGGCTCGCCGAGAGAGGTACCTGCGGCGGCGCCACGGGGCCACGCATCCCCCGCCCGTGTCGATCACGACGACGGGGCCTGGGCTCGGCGGCACGGGGCGGTACGGGGTTGTCCATCACTGACGAAGAGTAGTCCCCAGACCCTTCTCCCGCCTGCACGTGTCCACCGGCGGTCACCCCCTCGGGGGAGCGCGGCCGGGGTGTCCCACGGCCCCCGCCCCACGGCGCGACCAGCGCCCACCACCGGCACCGACTCACCAACCGCGCATGCCACTTGATGACCATTCCAGCCAAGGTTGGGCTCGTTTCCATATGCCTCTAGGACCACAGAAATAACGGCAATTGACAGCTTTCGCACCAACTCGGGACCACTCCTGGACCCGTCCGAAATTTCGCCAACACCCGTACCCGCAGGTCAACAAGGCGCGCCAGGAACCACCTGTGTCAGGGGTCACACCACGACACGGTGGAGTGACCCGGGGGTGAGTCGTCGCGGCCCGCTCAAGAGTGCGGTACCGTCCAACATCGTGAGCCCTGTACGTCGCTGTTCGCGCACCGCTTGCGGCCGTCCCGCCGTCGCGACGCTGACGTACGTCTACGCCGACTCGACCGCGGTCCTCGGCCCGCTCGCCACCTACGCCGAACCCCACTGTTACGACCTGTGCGCCGAGCACTCCGAGCGCCTCACCGCGCCTCGCGGCTGGGAGGTCGTCCGGCTCGCCGACACCTCCGCTCCCTCCCGCCCCAGCGGTGACGACCTGGAAGCGCTCGCCAACGCCGTGCGTGAGGCGGCCCGTCCGCAGCAGCGGACCGCACAGGCGGGCGGCGGCAACGCCCGCGGCGCGGACCCGATGGAGGTCGCCCGCCGCGGCCACCTCCGGGTGCTGCGCTCGCCGGACTCCTGAACCGTCTTCCCGAGCCCCCTGCCCGAACTCCCCTCCCGAACTTCCGTCACGCGAACGGGACTTCACCTCGTGCACATTCGGTGCACGTTTCACTCGATGACGCACGACCATTGACGTGAGCTTGTCGCGGACACGACCATTCCCCCGCCCGTGAGAAATCGCTTTCCGCATCGCGGAATCCGGGGAGGCTCCGTGTACATCCAGGAACTCGAGCCCGTGGCCGACTCGCTCGGCCTGTCCGCACTCGTCGCGACCCTGCCCCTCGTCATCGTCCTCGTCCTGCTCGGCGGCGTCCGGATGAAGGCCCACCTGGCGGGCCTCATCGGCCTCGCGGCCGCGGCCCTGGTCGCCTGGCTCGCGTACGGCATGCCCGTCGGCCAGACGCTCTCCAGCGCCGCCCAGGGAGCCGTGTTCGGCCTCTTCCCCATCCTGTGGATCGTCGTCAACGCCCTCTGGGTGTACCGGATGACCGTCCACACCCGGCACTTCGACATCCTGCGCCGCTCGTTCGGGCGACTCTCCGACGACCCGCGCATCCAGGCGCTCGTCGTCGCGTTCTGCTTCGGCGCGCTCCTGGAGGCCCTCGCGGGCTTCGGCGCGCCCGTCGCGATCTGCTCGGTCATGCTGGTCGCGCTCGGCTTCGACCCGGTCCGCGCCGCGGTGGTCGCGCTGGTCGCCAACACCGCGCCGGTCGCCTTCGGCGCGATGGGCACCCCGGTGGTGACACTGGCTCAAGTCACGGGCCTGCCCCTGGATTCCGTCGCCTCCGTAGTGGGCCGTCAGACTCCGCTGCTCGCCCTGGTGGTGCCCCTGGTGCTCGTCTTCCTGGTGGACGGGCGACGCGGTCTGCGCGAGACCTGGATCCCGGCCATGGCGTGCGGATTCGCCTTCGCCGTCGCCCAGTTCGCCGCCTCCAACTACGTCTCCGCCCAACTCGCCGACATCGGCGCGGCCTTGGCCGGAGCGGGCGCACTGATGGCGGTGCCGCAGGCGCGCAAGCCCGCCGCCGAGCCCGTACGGGCCGCGGTCCTGACCGGCGTACGCAGCGAGGACCTGGACGAGGAGGATCCGCGCCGCGAGGTGCTGCGGGCCTACTCGCCGTACGCGCTGATCGTCGTGATCTTCTCCATCGCCCAGATCCCGGTGGTGAAGGACCAGTTGGCGAAGGCGACCCGCACCTTCGACTGGCCGTTCCTGAATGTCGCGAACGCGGACGGCGACCCCGTCGGCGGCAACGTCTTCACCTGGCCCATCGTGTCCACCGGCGGCACGCTCGTACTGCTCGCCGGGGTGTGCACGGCCGTCGTACTCGGGGTGCACGCGCGCGTGGCCGTCAGGGAATGGGCCGCCACCGTCCACGAGTTGAGGTTCGCGATCCTCACCGTGACGTCCGTCCTGGCGCTCGCCTACGTCATGAACCTCTCCGGACAGGCGGCCACGATCGGCCACTTCGTGGCGGCGGCCGGCGCGGGACTCGCCTTCCTGTCACCGGTCCTGGGCTGGTTCGGCGTGGCGGTCTCCGGATCGGACACCTCCGCCAACGCGCTCTTCGGCGCCCTTCAGGTGACCGCGGCCCGTGAGTCGGGGCTCTCCCCGGAGCTCCTCGCGGCAGCCAACAGCTCCGGAGGTGTCCTCGGCAAGATGATCTCGCCGCAGAACCTCACCATCGCCTGCGCGGCGGTCGGCCTCGCCGGCCGCGAGGGAGACCTGCTGCGCAAGGTGCTCCCATGGAGCCTCGGACTTCTGCTGGTCATGTGCCTGATCGTCGTCGGACAGAGCTCGCCCGTCCTGGAATGGATGCTTCCGTAAGGCCTTGCGAAGTCCGTGCGAGGTCCGTGCGCGATGTCCGTATGTGCCCTCCCGGGTCCCGCACACCCGAGTGTCAGTTCGTACGGGTAGTTTGGGGCCACCGTTGAGGACTCAAGGAAGGCTGGCCGTGACCGCTGATCTGTCGCAGCTCGTTAAGGCGTACGACGTACGCGGGGTGGTCCCGGACCAGTGGGACGAGACGCTGGCCGAGCTGTTCGGCGCGGCCTTCGTGCAGGTCACGGGCGCCGACGCGATCGTGACCGGGCACGACATGCGCCCCTCGTCCCCCGGTCTGTCGCGGGCCTTCGCGCGCGGTGCGGCGGCGCGCGGCGTCGACGTGACCGAGATCGGGCTGTGCTCGACGGACCAGCTGTACTACGCGTCGGGGGCGTTCGGCCTCGCGGGCGCGATGTTCACGGCCTCGCACAACCCGGCGCAGTACAACGGCATCAAGATGTGCCGCCCGGGCGCCGCCCCGGTCGGCCAGGACACCGGCCTCTCGGAGATCCGCGAACTGGTCGAGTCCTGGATGGACTCCGGAGCCCCGACGTCGGACGCGACACCGGGCACGATCACCCAGCGGGACACGCTGGAGGACTACTCCGCGCACCTGCGCGGCCTCGTCGACCTGACCTCCGTCCGCCCCCTGAAGGTCGTGGTCGACGCGGGCAACGGCATGGGCGGACACACCGTCCCGACCGTCTTCGCCGGCCTGCCCCTGACCCTCGTACCGATGTACTTCGAGCTGGACGGCACGTTCCCGAACCACGAGGCGAACCCGCTGGACCCGGCGAACATCGTCGACCTCCAGAAGCGCGTCCGCGAGGAGGACGCCGACCTGGGCATCGCCTTCGACGGCGACGCCGACCGCTGCTTCGTCGTCGACGAGCGCGGCGAGCCGGTCTCCCCGTCCGCGATCACGGCCCTGGTCGCCGCCCGCGAGCTGGCCAGGAACGGCGGCAAGGGCACGGTCATCCACAACCTGATCACCTCCTGGTCGGTCCCGGAGGTCGTCCGCGAGAACGGCGGCACGCCGGTACGCACGCGCGTGGGCCACTCCTTCATCAAGGCCGAGATGGCCACGTCCGGCGCGATCTTCGGCGGCGAGCACTCCGCGCACTACTACTTCAAGGACTTCTGGAACGCGGACACGGGCATGCTCGCCGCCCTCCACGTCCTCGCCGCCCTCGGCGGCCAGGAGGGCACTCTCTCCGCCCTCGTCGCCCAGTACGACCGCTACGCCGGCTCCGGCGAGATCAACTCCACGGTCGACGACCAGGCCGGCCGCCTCGCCGCGATCAAGGCCGCCTACGAGGGCCGCGAGGACATCACCCTCGACGAACTCGACGGCCTCACCGTCACCGCCACCGACTGGTGGTTCAACGTCCGCCCGTCCAACACGGAACCCCTGCTGCGCCTCAACGCGGAGGCACGGGACGAGCCGACGATGGTGAAGGTGCGGGACGAGGCACTGGCGATCATCAGAGGCTGAAGCCGTGTCGGCCCGGGCCGACATTTCAGCCCGTCCGGCGCTTGAGGACGAGGCCGTTCAGGCCGATCAGCGGGGGGCTGGGGGCGCAGCCCCCAGGG
>NZ_LIQZ01000430.1 GCF_001418655.1 Streptomyces phaeochromogenes
CGCGTTGCGCGCACGCCCCGGTCCGGTCGCCGTGGCCGGGGCGTGCGCGCAACGCGGTGCACAACAGGGCGGTCAGCCCGGCGAGAGTACTCGCGACCGCGATGAGCGCGAACAGCCAGCCGGCGGTGACGAGCGAACCGCCCATCGACCCCTGCGCGTCGGCGAGCCGAAGGCTGTAGCCGAGCACGAGCAGGACCGCCGCCGCCGTACCGGCGATCGGCGGAGTGAGCGCGGCGAGGGCGGGCAACAAGGCCCCGGGATCGGCCGGTTGGGGCTGCCGGTCGTGCTCCGCGGTGGTCCCGGACTGCTGACCGCGCTCCACGGTCGTCGTGGACGGCCGACCGTGTTCCTCGCCGGTACGGGACCGCCGGCCGCGTTCCATGACCGTACGCGCGGCGAGGTACTCGCGGTACTCGTCACCTGCCGCGGCCGTGATCTCGTCCACGGCCCGCAGCGCCTGGGCGCGCAGCCGCGTGGCTGCCGCGCTCGTGGGGTCGGCGAGCAGCGCCGTACGGATGTCCGTACTGCTCAGTGCCTGGCGCAGTACGTCCTCGAAATCCGCTCGGTCCTCCGGGCGGAGGCGGGGCGGGCCGGCCAAGTGGTCTCCCTGGGTCGCTCGAACGATCGAGGTGCGGCCCGCTTCAGGCGGGGCGCGGGCCCGCCCCCGGCGAAGGGGACGGGCCCGTGGATACGGAGGGCGCGAGCCGTCGGTTCAGACGCCGACGCCGAAGTCGGAGGCGATTCCGGCCAGGCCGGACGCGTAACCCTGGCCCACGGCACGGAACTTCCACTCCGCGCCGTTGCGGTACAGCTCGCCGAAGACCATCGCGGTCTCGGTGGCGGCGTCCTCGGACAGGTCGTAGCGGGCGATCTCGGCGCCGCCGGCCTGGTTGACGATCCGGATGAAGGCGCCACGGACCTGGCCGAAGCTCTGGCCGCGGTTCTCGGCGTCGTGGATGGACACCGGGAAGACGATCCGGGTGACGTCGGCGGGCACACCGGCGAGGTTCACCTTGATGACCTCGTCGTCGCCCTCGCCCTCACCGGTGAGGTTGTCACCGGTGTGCTCGACCGACCCGTCGGGGCTGGTGAGGTTGTTGTAGAAGACGAACTGAGTGTCGGAGGCGACCTTGCCGGCCTCGTTCAGCAGCAGCGCGGACGCGTCGAGGTCGTAGTCGGTGCCCGTCGTGGTCCGGACGTCCCAGCCCAGGCCGACCAGGACCGCGGTCAGGCCCGGCGCCTCCTTGCTGAGCGAGACATTGCCGCCTTTGGCCAGGGAAACTCCCACGCTGCTCTCCTTCATGCTCGGTTGTGCGGTGTGTGCGGTGCCGGGTCCGTATGGTGAACCCGAAAAATAAATCTACATCACTGTAGAAATATGGGGGGTGCGTCGGTCGTACTGGGTCGCGAGGCCGGCCGGAACGGAGGGGGCGGAGGAGCGGTTCGGTGGCGAGTGGAGAGCGAGCGGATCTCTATACGATGGACCGCCCGTGAAGTGCGAGTGCGCGGCAGCGGAAGGGAGACAGGGCGTGACGGATCACCGGCGGCGTCCCCGGCGGCGGGGGCAGGGTGAGCTGGAGGTGCAGGTCCTGTCGGCCTTGCGGGAGGCGGAGGGACCGGCGACGGCGGGCTGGGTGCAGGACCGCCTCGGCGGGGATCTCGCCTATACGACCGTGATCACGATCCTCACCCGGCTGCTGGCCAAGGGCGCGGTGACCCGGGAGCGCGCGGGACGGTCGTTCGCGTGGACACCAGCGTCGGACGAGGCCGGGCTCGCGGCACGGAAGATGCGCAAGGTGCTGGACGGCGAACCGGACCGGGAGGCGGTGCTGGCCAGCTTCGTCACCGCGCTGTCGCCGGACGACGAGCGGCTGCTGCGTGAACTGCTCGGGCAGCCCGAGACGGAGAGGGAAGACTGAAGCCTCATGGGGGTGTTCGTCTTTCTGCCCTTGGTCCTGCCCCTGACGGCCTGGCCGATCGCCCGGCTGGCCGAGCAGCGCCTGCATCCGGGCACCGCCACCCGGCTGCTGACCGGCGTGGCCGGTGTCATGGCCGTCTGCAGCACGGTCTGCCTGGCGCTGCTGATGGTCGTCGGCACGGCGCAACTGCCTGGGAACCCGCTGCCCGACGGGTGGTCGGACCCCGAGGTCCGCGCGGCCGTCCCGTACGACGAGATCGCCGGACGAGTGGCCATCCCCGCCCTCCTGGCGGTGGCCGTGGTGTGCGCGGGGACGCTGTGGCGGCACGGCAGGGTGCGCCGCCGCGCCCACAGAGCGCTGGCCGGACTGCCAGGTACGGAGGTCGCGGTGCTCCCCGACGAGACGCCCTACGCGTACGCCCTGCCCGGCGGAGCCCGCGATCGGGTCGTGGTCACCACCGCCCTGCTGTCCTGCCTCGAACCCGCCGAACGGCGCGCCCTGTTCGCCCATGAGCGCGCCCATCTGACGGCCCGCCACCACCGCTTCCTCCTGGTCGTACAACTCGCGGCCCGCGCCAACCCGTTCCTGCGACCCCTGCGAACGGCCGTGTCCTACACGACGGAACGCTGGGCCGACGAAGAGGCGGCCCACGCCGTGGGCAGCCGCAGGGTCGTGGCGCGCGCGATCGGCAAGGCGGCCCTGGTCTCCCGCGGCACCCCACGCCCGACACTCGCCGGCTTCGCCGCCCCGGGCCCGGTACCCCGCCGGGTGGCGGCCCTCCTGGAACCCGCTCCCGCGGTACGCAACTGGCCCTCCCTGTTCACCACGGTGGGCATGGCCACCTGGGCGGCGGCCGTCGGCACGGCACTCTCCGCGATGTCCTCGGCCAACTCCGCGGTGACGATGGTCCTGATCCTGCACGCGGCGACACCGCTCTGAGCCCTGGCCGGCGAACCAGCGGTCAGGCCCTGGGTGACGACGGGTCGGGCCGTCGCCACTGGGCGAAGGGGGCTGGGACCCCCGGCCCTGATGCTCCGGACCCGGCCTTCGGACCATCAGGTCACGGACGAGGACGAGGGAACGTCTCCAGGGCTCGGGCGAGGCCGGCCGCGTCGGTGCCGATCTTGCGGTAGACCGAGGAGAGCAGTCGCGTCACGCCCTGCTCGGTGAGGCTCAGCGCCTTCGCGACCACCCCTGCCGGGAGCCCCTGGGCTGTCATCTCGGCGGCCTTGCGTTCCGGAGCGGTGAGTGTGTCCGTCTGTCCGTAGCGAAGGGGGAGCGGGCGCAGTCCGGCTGCCGAGAGTTCTGCCCTGGCCCGGGTCGCCAGTGCCTCGGCACCGCAGTGGACGGCGCCTTCCTGGCCCTGGTAGAGACGGTCCGCGGCCTCATGCAGCCTGCCGTTCCGGGACAGCGCGGCACCGTGGCCGACCAGCGCACGGGCCAACTCGTACGAGGCGGGCGACCGTTCGAGGTGCTCGACCGCCTCCGTGTACAGGTCG
The DNA here is from genome assembly GCF_001418655.1 of Streptomyces phaeochromogenes. Lineage (GTDB taxonomy): Bacteria > Actinomycetota > Actinomycetes > Streptomycetales > Streptomycetaceae > Streptomyces > Streptomyces phaeochromogenes. The sequence continues at coordinate 3,419 of NZ_LIQZ01000430.1, forward strand.
AGCGACGCGGGTCCGCCCGTCACCTCGGCCTCGGTGTGGAGCGCCTGGCCGATCGCGGAGGCCGCACCGAAGTCACGGGCCCGCTTGACGGCGTCCTGGGCGAGACGGATCGCCCGGTCGGGAGCCGTGGGAGCGACGGCGGACGCGAGATTCAGCTGCCAGGGGCACCAGGCAGGGTTGCGCCAGGACCGTGAATCCAGCCATTCGCCGACCTCCGAGAGCAACTGCTCGGCCTCGGAGTGCCGGCCCTCGGCCAGGAGCAGCTCGGCGTACACTGTGCGGGGATCCGGGTAGATGACGGCGTTCGGGACCACCTCGCCGTAGTGATAGACGTCGGCGAGCTGCCGCGCCTCCTCGGTCCGCCCGCGGGCGAGGAGGGTCTGGATGAGGATGCCGATGGCGAACCACTGGGCGGGCACCGCTCCTTCCACCCGGTCGGCGGTGCGCAGTCCCTCACGTACGAGTTCCTCCGCCTCGGTGAGGCAGCCGCGGCGGTAGCGGATGTAGCCGAAGAGCGTCTGGCCCAGGGCCAGATGGGAGCCGCGCCACCCCTTGGTCTCGCACTCCGCCAGACCCTTGGTGAACAGCTCTTCGGCCCGGCGTGGCTGGTCGCAGTAGGCGAAAGCCACGGCGACCGAAACGGGTACCTCGAAGCCACGGTTCTCGGCCGTCCAGCTCAGCCCGCCCCGCAGAGACTCCTCGGCGCATTCGAGGACGGTCTGCCGTGGCTCACCGCGCATCATGGCGTCCCAGGCCCGCAGGCCCAGGATGTACCGCTCCTCCAGACCACGGCCGGTCAGCCGCCCGGCCAGCCGTGCCAGCCTGCGCGAGCGGGCGGCCGAGTCGGGCTCGTCGGTGCGGAACGCGCTCCATACGAAGTGGTCGGCCTGCATACGCAGTCGGATGCGCGGATTGGTCGCGTGCTTCGCCTCGTCGGCGGCCACGGCGGCGGCCTCGGCCACCCTGTCCAGGTGGGCCAGCGCCTGGGTCAGCCGGTAGACGATGGAGGCGCGCAGATCGGGGTCGACCCCGGGCTCCGCGAGAGCCGCCCGGAGATGGCTGACGGTGGCCGCGGGTTCGATCAGGAAGGTCGAGCACGCGAGTTCGTGGAGGAGTGCCGCCCGGTCCTCCGGAAGCGGCGGCTCCTGCAGGGCCCGGGGCAGGACGCGTCGGGCGGCCTCCGGAGCCCCGGCGCACAGGTACTCGCGGGCGGCCTCCCGCAGGCATGCGACCGCCTCGGGCCTGCCCTCGCACGGGACTTCCAGCAGATGCCGGGAAGCGGCGGTGGGGCCGAACCCCGCGGCGTGGACCGCCTCGGCCGCCGCGTTGTGCAGACCGACCCGCAGACCCGCGGAGATGTCCCGGTAGACCGCCGTGGCGATCAGGGGGTGTACGAACTCCAGGCCGCCTCCGTGACCCGGGGCGTTCTTCAGGATCCGGGCGGTGCGCAACTTCTCCGTCGCCTCGGCTGCTTCCTCGCTGCCGACCACCGCGATGGTGGCGGCGAGCTCCGGCGAGATGGACGTACCGAGGACGGCCGCGGCCCACGCGAAGCGGACGGTGGTCGTGCCGAGCCGGTGCAGCCGGTCGAGCAGCCCGGGTCCCTTGACCGCCGAGGCGATGTCCCGCATCGCGGGCAACTCGTCCTGGATTCCCTTCATACGGCGCTCGCCGAGTCGGATGGCGAGCTCGACGGCCTCGAACGGGCTTCCCCCGGTGGCCGTCCAGCACTCCTCGCAGAACTCGTCCTCGGCTCCTTCACCCAGCTCGTCCCTGACGATGCGTGCCACGCCCGTGGACGTGAGCGGTGCGAGGGAGTAGGGGCGGTTCCGGTGGCGTTCGACGAGGGTACGGAAGGCCGCCGCCTCGTTCGGCAGTTCGTCGGGCCGGTAGGCGGCGACGATCAGCAGCGGGAGGTCGTCGGCCCGTGGGGCGAAGGAGGCGAGCCAGTTCAGGGACTCGACATCGGCCCAGTGCATGTCGTCCAGGAGCAGGATGACGGGCGACTTGATCATCGTGAGACGCGTCATGACCCAGTCGAGTCCGTCGCGCACCCCGGTCGGGTCCGGCACCCGGGCGGTGCCCGTCGCCTCCAGACCGAGCGCGGCGGAGACGATGTCGTACCAACTCCCCAGGAAGGTCCGGCGCTCGGTCTCCTCCATCGCCGCCAGGGCGGGTTGCAGAAGCTGGCGCACCACGTGGAAGGCGAGCTCCTGCTCCTTCTCTCCGCCCTTGCCCGAGAACACCGTGAATCCGTGGGCCACGGCGCGGGCGCGCGCCTCCGTCATGAGCGCCGTCTTGCCCAGCCCGGCCGAGCCGGTGAAGGTGAGCAGTCCGGTGTGCCGCGGTCGCGGCACACCGTCCCCTGTATCACCGAGCTCGGCCAACGCGGCGTCGATCGCACGGAGTTCCCTATGGCGCTCCAGCAACAGATGGCTCTCGGGGTCCGGTTGCCGCAGCTCATGCGCCATATGCCCTACCGCTTCCTGTTCGTTGATCCTTCGGAAGGCAGCGATGAGCGTACGCCCTTGCGGACATCGGCTGGTCGTATTGAGCAATGAGTACACAGGGAAGGGCGAATCATGCATCGGAACGGTTTGAGCGCCTTGCTTTCAGGTAACGTAACTTGATTGGTCTGCTGTCAGTTGACCGAAGGCACCGCCGTCGCGTCCGCGTAGCGCGGCACGGTGCGGGACCAGTAGTAGCACCCGCGAATCCAGCCGGACATGCCTTCCACGTATCCGACGCCGGCCGGGCTCAGCTCCGGCTTGATCTTCGCGTAGAGCGTCTCGAACTCGTCGATGGTGATGTTGATCCGGCGGATGGCGAGCGTGACGCCCTGCGACAGGGAACACTCGTACGCACGCTGATAGGCGAGGGCCAGGTTGATCATTTCGCCTGCCTCCTGCTCCTTCACCGCGGAGAAGAGGTCGGGAATCCACACCGCCGCGTCGGCCGACAGCCGTCCCAGACGCCGCATGACGGGATGGTGGAGTTCCTCGGGGTCCAGTTCGTGTGGCTGCGCGGCCTCGCACAGTGGGTAGAAGGGCTCGACTCCGGCGGTCAGCGACCGTATCGAGTTGCACAACCCCATCCGCACCGGAGGAGAGTGCGTCTGGGCCACCGCCTCGTACAGCAACCCGTGCACGTACTCACGGCTGTTCCACGCCCACCGCGCGGCCTGTGCGGGCGTGCACCGTTCCTGGACCTGGTGGTGGAGATCGGCCAGGGCCGCCCCGAGGGGCGTGACGGGCGACCGGCCGTCACGCAGGATGCCGATGCTCTCGCTGAGCATGGGCAGGAGGCGGCCCGGACGCCGTCGGCCGACCTCTTCCGCCAGGTCGTCGAAGATGAACTGGTAGGCGATCTGGTTGGCCACGATCTGAAGGACATCGCGGTCCACGGTCGGGCTGTTGTAGGACGCGAGTTCCGCCGGGCGGGTTTTGACGATCATGGCCGCCACTGCCGGGTCGTCGGTCAGTCCCCAGGTGCGCAGCCAGGTGTCGACGCCTGCCGCCGATTCGGATTCGTGGCGGTTGCTCTGGAAAGGGAACGGCATGTAGAGATTGGCGTCGATGAGGTCCTTCAAGTTGTCCGCGGGAATTTCTTCTTGCAGGGCGACCGTGATTTCCTCATGCGTCGTCGACACCGTTGTCACCTGCCGTTCGGGGGTCCTGTGTACGGGATGTCACCGTGGTTCGGGGTGTCAGGGAACGGGCGCGCGGCGGCGTGTCGACCGGAATGCGTGAGCGTGGTTCGCAGATCATCGGCAGCGACCTCGGACCCAATGTCACGGCGGGGCGCGGTTGTCCGACCGGTCCGGGCGGGTGGCGCAGCCTCCAGTGACTGGAGATGGTCGCGACAGCAACGGTGGCCTCCGCCATCGCGAACGCGTCCCCGATGCACTTGCGGCTCCCCGCGGCGAAGGGGAGCATCGCGCGGTGCTGTGCGGCGGTGGTCCGCTCCGAACCCGGCAACCAGCGCTCGGGCAGGAACAGTTCGGGGTTGGGGAACGACGCGGGATCGTGGTGCAGGAGGTAGGGGCTGTACAGGAGGGTGGCGCCCCGGGGGATTCGGCACCCGGCGAGCTCCGTCTCTCTGGTCGTGACGCGGGTGAAGAGCCAGCCAGGTGGGGAGTGGCGCAGCGTCTCGGTGATGGCGGACCGGGTGTAGGTGAGCCGCGACAGGTCGTCGAGGCCGGGCCGACGCCGCCCGTCGAGCACGGTGTCGACCTCGGAGTGCAAGTGGCGGTCGGTCTCCGGATGCTGTGCCAGAAGGCTGAAGGCGGAGGCCATGCACAGTGCGGTGGTCTCCACGCCGGTGATCAGGAGCGTGATGAGCTGGTCGTGGACTTCCTGTTCGGTGACCGCGGCGTCCTCGCCCCCGTCGCACGCGGCTGCCAGCAGCGTCCCCAGCACGTCGTCGCGGGGAGCGCCCCGCCGCCGTTCCGCGATGACGGAGTCGATGATCCCGTGCAGGCGGTCGACCGCACGCCGATAGCGGCGGTTCGCCGGTGTGGGGACACGGAACGGGGCGTCGACCGGCACGACCGTGCGGACGAACAGGCCACGGACGATGGTGCCGAGGGCGCTCCGTATCTGGGCGGCCCTGGCGTCGTCGAGCGAGTCGGAGAGCAGGACGCGGCTGGTCACCCTGGTCGTCAGGGCCATCATCGCCGCGCTGACGTCTATCCTCTGCCCGGCCCGCCATGCCCGGCACACCGACTCGGCCTCCTCGCCCATCAGTTGCGTGTAGTCGGCGACGCGCGAGGCGCGGAAGCCCGGCTGGAGCAGTGTGCGCTGCCGTCGGTGTGCCTCCTGGCGGCAGGTGACCAGCCCGTCACCCATCAGCGCCCGGAGCCTGTCGTACTGCGAACCTCCCTTGTCGAAGGTGCGCGCGTCCATGAGCATCCGGTGGACCAGCTCCGGGTGGCACACCATCCAGGCCCGCATCGGGCCCAGGCGTATCTCGACCAGATCGCCCCGGGCGGGCAGGGAATTCAGAAAAGCCAACGGCCGACGAAACAAAGCGATACCGTGGCTGATGCTTGGGAATATGCCTGGCGCAGTGCCCACAGTCCATAGTCGATCCGGTTCGGGCATGGCGTCGTTCATCGAATACCACCTGCCTCAGTCGACTCACGTAAATCGGTGAACGTGCCACCGGCTCGGTGCTTGAGTCATGTCCTGCCCAGTTCAACTGCTGTCGGCTCCCCAGATCAACTTTCAATGGGGGCGCACAGGAGCACAAAGAGGCGTTGGGCGAAACATTGTTGATGCATGCTGCATTTACTGGAATTGCCTTTCGTCACTCAAGTGGCCTTTTGTAAAGGGTCACATCAGGGGGACGAGAGAGAGGAACCGCCGGACCCGGATCCTGTACGGGGCCGGGGTTCGTCCGCATCGCGAACGAGGCCCGCGACATGGTCGGTGATCGTGTCGAGGATGTCGGCCCAGGCCGCGTCGTCGCCCAGCACGAGGAAGTTCAGGGTCAGCCCGTCGGTCATGGCGGCCAGGTAGCGGGCCAGCACGGGTGCCGGGACGCGGAGTTCGAAGTCCATGCTGCGGGCGAGCTGTTCGACGAGCTCGGTGTAGGTGTCGCAGTACAGCTGGTACTGCCGCCGCGCCAGATGCTCGAACCCCGGCTGACGCAGGGCGTACTGCGTCAGCTCGTACGTGAGCATGTGCTCGCCCGGATGCGCGGACACATGGTCCCAATAGGCCTGGAAGCCGGCCCGGACGGTCTCCCGAAGGGTGGCCTTGGGCCTGATCGCCTCCCTGACCACCGTGACGGAGTGCTCGGTGATCGTCGTGATGACCGACTCGACCAGGGCCTGCTTGGAGTCGAAGCAGTAGTGGAAGACGCTCAGGGACAGACCGGCCTCCGCGGCGATGGACCGGGTCGTCGTCTTGGAAACGCCGTCCCGGGTCATCGCGCGGATGGCCGCTTCGGTGAGCTGCCGACGCCGTTCGGCCGACGGCATCCGTGCCATGGGTGTTCCCTTCGTTCCGGTGGGCGTCAGCTGCTGTAGACGCCCACCTCGTAAAGGGAGTAGCCCCAGTCGGTGCCCCGGTCCAGCCCGTGGATCCGTACATAGCGGGCCGGTACGCCGTTGAACCGGGCCGTGTCCAGACCGCCGTCACCGGCGGTGGTGGACCAGGCGTTTTGCCAGGTGGTCCCGTCGGAGGAGACCTCGACGCGGTACGACTTCCCGTAGGCGCGCTCCCATTCGAGGGTGACACGCTTGACCGTGCTCGTGGAGCCGAGGTCGATCCGGAGCCACTGGTCGTCGCTCCAGTCGCTCGCCCAGCGGGTGTCCGTGTTCCCGTCCACGGCCCGGCCGGGGGCGTAGCTCGTGAACGGGTTGGACTCCGACGAACTGGCCGACGCGGAGGCGCCCTTGGCGAGATTCACCCCCGCCTTGTGCCCCTCGGACGCGCCCCAGGTGTCGAGATACGACTCGGCGCCCCGGAAGAGGTCGTCCACGACGTCCTGGCCGCCGACCTTCCGGATGTCCTCGATCCAGTCCGGGACCAGTCCGTAGTGCGAGGCGCCGTCGGTGTTCAGGTTCCAGGTGCGCGAACCGGTCGTCTGCTTGTCGATGACCGAGCCGCCGTCGGTGCTGCGGAAGGGGTACGTCACCGGGTTCGAGGCGTCCGCTCCGCGCGGGGCCGGCCAGCCGCCGACGCCGTTCATGTCGGTGCCGTAGCCGTACCCGACGTCGTACTTCTCGCGCAGCGCCTTGGTGCGGTCCGCCTCCGCGCTGAACCCCTCGGAGCCGTGCATGTACTGGGCGATGAAGCCGCCGAGACCGTAGACGCGCTCGGTCCAGTTGAGGTCCATCCAGCTGTGCGAGGAGAGCACTCCGGGGTAGGACTCCGACTCGAAGATGTCGAGGACCCGGCCGGTGGCCTTGACGCTCATGTGGTCGATCTCGAGCATCATCTTGCGCTGCATCATGCCGCGTACGGCGTACTCGCCCAGCTCGGTCAGCCCGCGTTTGTTGCACTGCGCGTCGTCGTCGTACGACGGGACCTCGACCCCCGCCGGCAGCTCCTCCTCGGCACTCGGCGCCGCCGCGCCCCCGATGGGGTTGTCGTGCTGCGGGCCCGTGCACTTCTCCGTCTGCCAGAAGGTGCCGGTCGACAGGAACTGGCCGACGTTGATCGCGGTACCGAGGCCGCCCTCGTCGTAACGGACCCCGCAGAGCGCGTTGTCGAACTTGTGGCAGAGGAACATGCTGCGCACGCCCAGGTCGTACAGCTCGTCCAGACCGGCGTCGATGTCGTCCTTGTCGCACTGCGCGATGTCCAGGATCTGCTTGCAGCCGAACGGCTCGGACGTCTCGACGCCCAGGATGACGGCCAGCTTGCCCTGTTCGATGACGCTGCGGGCCTGCTCGCTGTCGGTGACGATCCGGAACCAGCCCTTGCCCGTGCCGCCGTACATCGCGTCGATGTAGTCCTGCATGTCGTACGTCAGCTTGGCCTGCAGCCGGATGGAGGTCATCTCGTCGCAGCTGCGGTCCTTGAAGGGGTAGACCGAGCAGATCACGCCGTTGGTGACGAGGTCGTTGACGAGTACGCGCTGGCCGCCGCGCCAGGCCCGCTCCACCCAGGCGTAGTAGTTCTGCTGGTGGGTCAGCGAGTCGTAGGCCGGCCAGTCCTTGAACGTGGGCCAGCCGTCGGGGTCGTGCTTGCCGTCGCCGCCGTTGGTGATGAAGTCGAAGATCGCGAGCGAGCCGTCGGGGTAGTGCTCGGGGCAGTCCTTGAGCGCGTCGGCCACCCCCGCCTGGGAGAACGGCTTGCCGCAGATGAGCCGGCCGCCGAAGGCCTCGTTGGCCATGATGTGGTTGTGCGCGTCGACGAACCCGCGCACCTCGCCCTGGGAGTTCGTCCCCTTGAAGGGCTCACCGGTGACACCGATCTGGGAGTCCGGTGCCGGCCGCGCGACCGGGTTCCACCAGTCCGTCCCCGCGGCGGAACTGGGGGTGGGGCCGAGCGTCACGGCCATCACGAGCAGGAGCAACGACAGAACCGTGATCGGTCTGCGCCTGTGGTTCGGCTGTCGAGTCATGGTCATCACCCACGTCTTCGGTCGGCGGACGGCGCAGTCGATGAGCCAGACAGTCGAGGCTCGACACCCCACGGCTGGTTGTCATGACTCGTGCAAATGATGGGTCGAGAATCGCGACTGCGGCGAACGGAGTCAAGAGTCCGGGACGGATGACCTGATGGTTCGTCGGCCGTGACGGGTCCCGGCGATGAACAGCTGGTGCACATGGGCCTCTTGACGGCCCGTTGGTCCAGTCCTACCTTCCACTCAGTCGTTCAAAAAGGCAGTCATCGTTCATGTCTATGAATTCCGACTGAACCCCCCCCACGCCCAAGGAGCCGACATGCTCACGCGCTTTCGGGCGCTCACCGTGACCGGTGCGGTGTGCGCTTCAACGTTCCTCGCCCTGCCGAACGCCGTCGCCGAGGTGGAACCCGGCGGCTGGACCTCCGTCTCTCCCACCTACACCGTCCAGGAGCGAGGCTGCGGACAGGTCGACGGCCTGACCTTCCAGCTCACCTGCTCGACGGCCAGCGGCGACCAGCGCGCCGAGCGGCGGTACGCCACCTACACCGGCGGCACCCGCCAGTTCGAGGGCTACTTCCGGATCAGCAGCCTCAGCGGCACCCGGATCAGCCTCAAGCAGACCTTCAACGAGTCGGCGGCGGGCCCGTACTTCATGCTCGCCGCCGAACGCGGCGGGCGCCTGTACGCGGTCCACGGCGGGGCCACCCTGTCCAACGCGGGCACGGTCGGCGCCACGGTCCGCGTCAACACCGTTCACCAGGTGGGCAGTTCGCACCGCACGTACATCAACGGCTCGCTCCAGCACACCTACGCGAGCCCCGGCGGCAGCTTCTACGACAAGTTCGGCGCCTACCGCACCAACAGCGGCAACGGGCCGGCCACCGTCGTGTGGAGCAACGTCCGCTTCTGGCGCAAGTAGCCGAGAACCGATGAGTGTTCCCGTACGCATAGCGGCGCCGACAGCGCTCGTTCTCGCTCTCCTCCTGGCGCTGTCGGCCTGCTCGGCCACCCGGACGACCGGCGAGGACGGGTCGGACCGGCCTCCCGCGACCGCCGGGCACCCCGTCGCCGGCAAGGCCGATGCCGCCTCGGGGGTCGTGCTCAATGCGGAGCGCACCACGCCCACCGACATCGATCTGCGCTGGCGGGGCGGCGGTTCGGGTGCCTCCGGCCACGTCCTCGAATTCGCGACGGAGGAGTCGGGACCGTACACCGTCCTGCAGTATCTGCCGCCGCAAGTGACGAGCTACCGGCACCCCGACCTGATCCCGAACACCACCTTCTTCTACCGGCTGCGCGCCTTTCGCGGTCCTGTCTCGAAGCCGGTGAGCGTCACCCTCCCGAAGGGGGAACTGACGGCGGCGGACGAGAACTCCGGCCACGAGTGGCTGCCCGCTCGCAAGGATCCGAAGCGGACGGTGCCGGGTCGGCCTCTCCGTTCCGGGGGTGCGGGAGCACCCACCGGGTTGAAGGCCGCGGTCAAGCATGCGAACGGCATTCTCTTCACGTGGACGGACCGTGCCTCCGGCGAGGCGGGGTTCCTGCTGGAGTCCCGGACGAGAACGGGCTCGGCCTACGAACCCGTCGTGGTCCTCGATCCCGACGTCAATTCCACAGGTCTGATCACCCTGCCCACCGAGAAGGAGGCGTCCTATCGGGTCCGCGCCTTCACCTACGGAGAGCGGTCGAACGTGGTCCGGCTGACCACCGGCGGGTCCACCGGTCCCTGACCTGCCTGACACGGACCGGGCCAGGATGGTAGAAGCAGGGCATGACCACTTGTTCCACCTGCACATTCACCTCCGGCACCACCCGCACCTCCTCCTCGGCCGACGCACGATGACCGCGGGCATCGACACCCCCGACAGCAGGGGCCGCACAGGGCTCGACCGGGTCGGCATGGACCTGACGGGAAACCATCGGGTCAAGGTGCGGGACGTGAAACTCCTGTCCTGCCACTGGTACGTGGAGCGCACCACGACCTTCGACTTCCAGAACGCCGACGGCACCTGGTCCACCCAGGAGCGCGAAACGCACGACCGCGGCAACGGCGCCACGATCCTGCTCTACGACGAGGACCGCGAAACCGTGCTGCTCACCCGGCAGTTCCGCTATCCCGTGTACGTCAACGGCCACCCGGACGGGATGCTCGTCGAGACCCCCGGCGGACTGCTCGACGAGGACGACGAACACCCCGAGGTCGCCGTACGCCGCGAGGTCATCGAGGAGACCGGCCACACGGTCGGCGACGTCCAGCGGGTCTTCGACGTCTATATGAGCCCGGGATCGGTCACCGAGCGCGTGACCTTCTACGCGGCCTCGTACGGACCGGCCACCCGCACCCACGAGGGCGGCGGCCTCGACGAGGAGGGCGAGGACATCGAGATCGTCGAGCTGCCCTTCCGGCAGGCCCTGGCCATGATCCGCACCGGCGAGATCGCCGACGCCAAGACCATCATGCTGTTGCAGTGGGCGGCACTGGAAGGGCCGTTCAGCGGCGGAAAGGACACGTCCGCCACCGAGTAGGCCACGCGGGCTCAGCGGAGCAGCAGTTGGACGATCGAGACGGTGCCGACCGCCACGATGAGGGCCCGTAGAGCCGCGGGGCTGAAGCGGCGGCCGACCTTGGCCCCGAACTGGCCGCCCAGCGCGGAACCGCAGGCGATCAGCGCGACGGCCGTCCAGTCGAAGTCCGCGACGAAGAGGAAGAACGTCGCGGCGGCCGTGTTGACGATGGCGACCAGGACGTTCTTGGCTGCGGTGAGTCGCTGCAGCGACTCGTC
>NZ_LIQZ01000431.1:0-2227 GCF_001418655.1 Streptomyces phaeochromogenes
TTCGGCGCCGATACGTTCCTGTTCCTTGGTGTTGCGCTCAAGGTCCGCAGCCACCTGAGCGGCGTACTGCGTCTTGAGTTCCGTGGTCGCTGACTCGACTTCGGACATGGCAGCTACCTCTCCTCCTGCATTGTGTGGTGCTGACGCCGGATGGTACTCGCATCATCCACGCCATGATCCCCACTCTGACCAGGCTTGTCCGGCAGATCCATGACCGGGACACAACTGCCTTGGGCTGCATATGCCTGGGGAAGAGTGCACTCAGGTGGCGTCAGCACCTCCATCACGTGCTGTCTCAATTTCAACCTTCAAGGTGAACGCGTAGCCGCCTGACAGCTCGTACCAAGTTTGTCTGCCGTGTGTTGGGCCTGCTGTGTGTTGGTTCTGCTGTGTTGGTTCTGCTGTATGTGGAACGGAAAGGGCCGGCTCGACNNGCCGGCCCTTTCCGTTGGTGCGGTGCACCTCCGTGGACGGTCAGTCCGTGCCGGACTCCATGGCGGCGCGGTCCAGCAGCGCGTCCTCCTCGGAGACCTCGCCGCGGGAGGCGATCGCCTCGGCGCCGCCCTCCGGCATCTCCGGCATGGTGCCGATCAGTCCGGTCGCGGCAGCCTGGGAGGCGCCGATCGCGGGGCTGCCGGTGCCGATCAGGCCGAGGCCGACGTACTGCTCCAGCTTGGCGCGCGAGTCGGCGATGTCGAGGTTGCGCATGGTGAGCTGGCCGATCCGGTCCACCGGGCCGAACGCCGAGTCCTCGGTACGTTCCATGGACAGCTTGTCCGGGTGGTAGCTGAACGCAGGGCCCGTGGTGTCGAGGAGCGAGTAGTCCTCACCGCGCCGCAGCCGCAGTGTCACCTCGCCGGTGACGGCCGCGCCGACCCAGCGCTGCAGCGACTCGCGCACCATCAGCGCCTGCGGGTCCAGCCAGCGGCCCTCGTACATGAGCCGGCCGAGGCGCCGACCCTCGTTGTAGTACTGGGCGAGGGTGTCCTCGTTGTGGATGGCGTTGACGAGACGCTCGTAGGCGGCGTGCAGGAGAGCCATGCCCGGGGCCTCGTAGATGCCACGGCTCTTGGCCTCGATGATGCGGTTCTCGATCTGGTCGGACATGCCGAGGCCGCGCCGGCCGCCGATGGCGTTGGCCTCCATGACCAGGTCGACGGCGGAGTCGAACTCCTTGCCGTTGATCGTCACCGGGCGGCCCTGGTCGAAGCCGATCGTCACGTCCTCGGTGAGGATCTCGACCTCGGGGTCCCAGAACCGCACGCCCATGATCGGCTCGACGGTCTCCACGCCGGTGTCCAGGTGCTCCAGCGTCTTGGCCTCGTGGGTGGCACCCCAGATGTTGGCGTCGGTGGAGTACGCCTTCTCCGTGCTGTCCCGGTAGGGCAGGCCGTGCGCGAGCAGCCACTCCGACATTTCCTTGCGGCCACCGAGCTCGGTCACGAAGTCCGCGTCCAGCCAGGGCTTGTAGATCCGCAGGTGCGGGTTGGCGAGCAGGCCGTAGCGGTAGAACCGCTCGATGTCGTTGCCCTTGAATGTGGAGCCGTCGCCCCAGATCTGTACGTCGTCCTCCAGCATCGCCCGCACCAGCAGCGTGCCGGTGACGGCACGGCCGAGGGGGGTCGTGTTGAAGTACGCGCGCCCGCCCGAGCGGATGTGGAACGCACCGCAGGTGAGCGCGGCCAGGCCCTCCTCGACCAGCGCGGCCCGGCAGTCGACCAGGCGCGCGACCTCCGCACCGTAGGCCTGCGCGCGGCCGGGCACCGAGGCGATGTCGGGCTCGTCGTACTGACCGATGTCGGCGGTGTACGTGCACGGGACGGCGCCCTTGTCGCGCATCCAGGCGACCGCGACCGAGGTGTCGAGTCCGCCCGAGAAGGCGATACCGACGCGCTCGCCGGTGGGCAGGGAGGTGAGGACCTTAGACATAGGAAGAGTATGCACGATGGCGCATGATCATACAAAGCCGGTGTGGTGCAGCCCTCTGTCGTTGGTCGGGAAAGCTCACGATGGCCCGTGGCTCGCGGATGCCGTGAGGGGGTACCCGCGGTGCTGACAGGGGGTCGCCCCTCACGAGGTACCCGCGGTGCTGTCAGGGGGCGAACGTGTCCGTGAGGCGGATGTTGTAGCCGTCCTCTTCCATCAGGACGACGGTGACGCCGAAGGGGGAGGGGTGGTCAATCTCCAGCGGGGTGAAGGAGAAGTCGACGGCGGCCCGGATCGGCGG
>NZ_LIQZ01000431.1:2293-2674 GCF_001418655.1 Streptomyces phaeochromogenes
GGCCGCCGTCCTTCGTGGCGTGCACCATGTTCAGGCAGGGTGCCGGGCCGGTGACCGGCAGCTGACAGGCCGTGGCCACGTCGTGGGTCTCCCAGACGAGGACGACTTCGTCGGCACCGGCCGCCGCGGCGATGTTCGAGAGCTGGGCGATACCCGTCTGCGCGTCCCTGCCGGCGCTGGTGGGGCGTACCCGGATCAGACCGACGAGCTCGCCGCGCACCAGCGGCATGATGACCGGGCGAGGCACGGCCCCTTCGCTCAGACCCGCGGTGTACGCGTTCTTCATCGACTCGACCAGCGTGTCCCAGATCTGCGTGTCCACGAACTTCCCCTTACCAACGACCAGTTCACGATCACGCCGACCCTGTCACGACGGCCGCT
>NZ_LIQZ01000432.1 GCF_001418655.1 Streptomyces phaeochromogenes
AGATGTGTATAAGGGCCAGGGCCGGGGCGGGGCCTTATCCGGTCGGGCGGAGGCGGGTGGTGCCCGTTCGCCGGTACTGGCTGGCGCCCTGCGCGTTGGCGGCCCGGCAGGCGTCGTCCACGGGCTCACCCCTGCGTACGTGCCGCTGGTACGCCGAGCGCGTGCCGCAGGGCGCCGGCTCGCTGCGGAGCAGGGGCGTTCCGGGCGGGGGCGGTGACTCGGGCGGGAGTACGGGGCCCCGCTTGAGCCGCTTCTCCAGCGCGTGGCGCTGAGGACCGGTCAGGCCCGCGACGATTCCCCCTCGATCACACTTCGGCAGACCGGCCTCGCGTCGCATGACGGCCGCCCGGCACTCCTCAAGGACCTCGCAGGAATGACACAGGGCTCTTGCTGTCGCACGGGTTCTGCCGGAGAACCACAGCTCGGGGTCCTCGTTCCGGCACAGGGCGCTCAACTCCCACGCCCTGCTGCGGCTGTCGCGCCCGTTCTGGTTCCGGTCATGGTCCAGGCAGCGGTCCTGGTCGTGGGCGGGGGCGGCGCCTCCGGTGATCGGCGTTCTCACTCGATCACTTCTCGCCCCGCGCCGCGGCCCGGTCGGTGGCCCGGTCCGCAGTGCGGTCAGCGGCCTCCCAGGTGTCCGGTCCTGTGCGTACGAGTCCAACGCGCCGGGTGTTCGGTACGGGTGGTCCGCTCGCCGCGTACGACAGGGCCGCCGAGGACGGGAGGGCGGGCACGGACGCCGGCGCGGGGGTGGGCCTTGGCCTCGACGGCGTTGGCGTCGGCATTGGTGCCGGGGCCGAGGTGGGTGGCGGGGCCGGTGTCGGTGTCCGAACGACCGTGAGCCGGGCGGTGGTGAGCTGGACGGCCCGGGACCGGCGCGCCTTGGGCAGAGGTGGAGTACCCGCCGAGGCGTCCGGCCGGGCTGTCACGGCCTTGTCGGGCGCTGCGGAGGAGGTTTCTGGCTCCAGTGCCACCAAGGGCCCCATCAGGGACGTCACATTGGCGAGTGTGCACCGCTCGGAACGGCCGTCCAGTGACAGCAGAGGCATGCCGCTCGGCGTCCGTCCGCCGTGGAAGTACCAGACGTCCCCGTGTGCGTCCCGCTGTGGCAACGCCAGGTTGTAAACGATCCCCTCGTACTCGTACATCTGTGGGGCGGGTTCGATCTGCGTGGCGTGTTCGCGTCCGTGACCAGGACCAGGACCAGTGCTCGCGGGAGCAGAGACGGGCCGGGGCCAAGGCGTCTGCTGCAGCTTGTGCGCGAGCACCGACACGCGGACGCCGGCATGACGGCTCTCGCCGACGACCGCGTGCCCCAGGGGTGCCTCCGCGTCGCGTCTGATGCCGAAGTGCGCGCGCCACCGCCGCCACTGCTCCTGGTCGGGGACGCGGATTTCGACGCGTACGCAGTCCCCGTCGGCCCGGATGCTGTCGACATCCGGGTGCCCGCCGATGTGCTGCTCGATGGTGGCCGCGACCAGCCTGGCCCGCTCGCACGAGTGGTCCCAGGCGAGAGCCTGCCTCTCCAGTTCCGTCAGCTGCCCGGGTACCCGGGCCCAGGCGCCGCTCGGCGTGCGGTGCAGAACGAGTCCGAACGTCCGCTCCGGATCCACCAGCAGGCGGGCCACATCGAGGGCGTGGGCGACGGCCCTGGCCTGGTTCGAGGTGCTCACTGAGAGCGCCGTACGGATCACGCGCTCTGCGTGGGGCAGGTTCCTGTTCATGCCGCGGCCTCCCTCTCAGAAGCCGCACGCAGTTTCTGCCTGGCCCGGAAGGTGAGTGCCTTGACCGCGCCGACGGTACGTCCCATGGCGCAGGCGGTCTCCTCGGGCGACATCTCGCCGATGAACCGCAGTTCCATGCACTGTCGCTGATGGCTGTTCAGCGTGTGCAGGGCGTTCCACACGGCTTCACGGGTCTCGATCGTCTCCAGCGTGTGCAGCGCGCCGGACTCGGCGCTGCGGTCGTGCGTGTCGCTGTCCCCTACTTCGGAGACCAGGGTTTCCAGCCGGGAGCGCTTGGTCCTCACCTCGTCCAGGTGCAGGTTTCTGGCGATGGTGAGCAGCCATGCCGTGAAGGCCGTGCCCTGCCAGGTGAAGCTCTCGATGTGGCGCAGCGCCTTGATGAAGACCTCCTGGGTGAGGTCCTCGGCCAGATGCCGGTTCCGGGTGCGGAAGAGGAGGTACCGGTATACGAAGTGCTGGTGATCGACGTAGAGAGCCGCGAATGCCTCGCGGTCGCCGGCCCGGGCCCGGTCGACCATGTCGGCTCCGGCCCCGTCCACCTCGGCGACCCTATCGACCACGTCGACATTGGCGACCTTGGCGATCACGTCGTTCCCGCCGTTCGTCAAGGCCGTCTGCCGACACGGTCTGGTCTCTCGTCTGATCTGTGCGGACACGGGCTGGGTGCTCCTTCTGCGCGAGTGCTTGTGGGTTTCGTCCTGGGGTCCTGGGCGGGTCCTGGGACGTGCCCCAGGTACGAGGGCTCTGCCGGGGGCCGGGGTGCTCTTCGACTGCAATACGCAATACTCGATATACACGTAGATGTAGATTCTCTGAGCGGGCGCCGGAGTTCCGGGGTCCAGGGGTGTGGATGGAAAGGCGGGCTGATGGTGGTCAGCGGTGGCCGCGGGTCGCAGGGGGCAAGGGGGCGGGTGTGCTGTGGTTGATCCGCCCGTCTCGCACGTGGATGTTCCTCCGTGCAGGCGATGCGGGGGCTGCCGGGCGTGCTCGATCGGTGCGATCTACACTATGCATGTAGATGTAGATACGTCAAGCGGGACAGCTGACGGTGGCACTCGGCAAACTCCGGCGGACGGCGGTAATCATGCGACTGAAGATGTGAAGGTGTGGAGACTCGGGCGTGTCGTAGCACTTGGGTGCGACACGATGCTTTCTGTTTACGGAAACTCAACCGATCGATCTGCGATCTACTTGCACTTGTAGATGTCGATGGTTGATGCTTGAGCTTGTGACCAGGAACTTTCAGCCGAATGGGGCGTCCGACGTGGACGAGCCGGACCTGGACCAAGACCAGGACCAGGACTTCGTTGTCGAGGGCGAGGACTTGCCCGTACTGCTTGAGCGTCTTCTCGGAGAGTCGCAGGGCAGGACCCAGAAGGACCTGGCCGCGGAGGCCGGTATCTCCTATCCGACACTCAACGCCTGGATGAACCGGACGCGTGGGACGTCCCGTATCGATCCGGAGCGGCTGCGTGCGATGGTCGAGGTGTTCCGTCGCTGGGGCGTGAGAACCACGCCGCGGGAGTTCTTCGCCTCCGTCGGTCGGCCGGTGCCCGGACCCAGCGGGGACGAACGCGAGGCGCAACTGCTCAAGCTGTACCGGCAGTTGCCCGAATCAAGACAGCGCGCACTGGTCAAGAACGCCGAAGCGATGCTCCAGCTCAGTCGCACGATCTGACGGCCCGTACGTGGGCAGGTCCTTCTGTCGGAGCGCATGTCCTGCCGCCGGAGCGGCGGAGTGGCACTTCCGGACTGGCAACTCTCCATGGAATACCCCAACAGCTCTTACCCAGAGAACACGTGCGGGTACGATCGGTAGGCCGCTGGCCTCCCGGAGCGGGATATCTGCATGCCCTCATGCATCCCTGGGGAGATACCTGTGTGCATCGTGATTTCTGTGGTGGACGACCTACCGAAGACCGCCATCTGGGACCCTGACGAAGTAAGCATCCTGGTGGCGCGCGGTACGGCTACCGGTGAATTAGTGCGCGAGGTCGCGGCGATTCTGACGATCGACCTCGGTGCGCCGGCCTCGATGGACGATCGTTTCGTCTGCTTCTGCGGCGCTCTGGTGGAGTTGCCGGGGGAACTGACAGCCCTGGTCGCCGTCGACTCGTCCTGGGAGTCCGTCTGACCGGAATTCGTCCATCCCTCCCGGGACCGTCGTGGGGCGCCTGCGACTCGGCCGGCGAAACGGTCGGCTGAAGGCGATGGCATATGCCTGTGGCGATGCTGGGGGTACGAGGTCATCCCCGAGTTGCCGAGCCGACGGCGGCCAGGACGGGAGCGTGAGCCGGCGCCGGGAGTTGGACCGGTGCCGAGGACTGTGAGGGGAGCATGACGGCACTGATGGGCGCGGCATCCATGGCGGGTGCTGCCGGGCCCGTCTGACCTGCCGGAGTTGCCGGTGGTGCTGCCCGCACGGTCTGTACCGCGGGTACGTCGACGGCGCCGGTCGTCAGGTGGGTGGTGCCGCAGGGACGGGCGGGTGCCGCGACGACATCCCTCGTGACAGGTTTCCTCACGCCGAAGTCCGTCGTATCGACGGCAGTAGGTACTGCGGCGCTCACGGCGGCGACGACCGCTGGTGCCTCGGCACTGTCCCGTGTGCCGGTGGCGTCCGTGTCCATGGCGTCCGTCGGCGGGCGGTGCCGGCAGGACGGTGAGGAACCGTGCGCCTCCGCGTGGATGCGCTGTTTCATCGTGGGTGGCAGGGAATTCGCCCGTGGGCGGGTCCAGATGGGCTCCTCCTGCGCCGTCGCGTCCTGCGGGGTGACGGTGTTGCGCGCTGCCTCCGTCGCGGGTACGGCGGCGACGGCGCTCGTCGTGATCAGTCCGAGTGACGTGCACAGCGCGAGGAAGGCGGTGACAACCGCGGTCCACAGGTTCACGACCGTGTTGCGAGTCATGGTCCCTCTCCTTTCGGGTGGGTGGATTTGCATACTTTCCTCATGATGTGTATGTCGGTTGCGAAGTGGCGGACCGACGGCCGTGGCGCGTCGATCTTCCGATGAACACCACCCGGATGGACCCAAGAAGCCAGAAAAGCGAGGAAGAGCAGCAAAAGTCACTGTGTGTGGTGACTTCTCACGCTCCGAAAGGAGCGCCGGCGTCCGGTTCTACTGCTGTGTGCCGTGCGGGAGTTGGCGGCCACGCAGGTCACTGATCGGTATCGGCCGGTGTGTATAGTCGGGCGGCAGAAGTCCCCTACGCCAAGGAAAGACGAGGTCTCGCGGTGAAGAAGCTTCTCCTGGTCGCACTGGCCGCCATCGGCGGGCTCCTCGTGTACCGCCAGATCCAGGCGGATCGCGCCGAGCAGGATCTGTGGACGGAGGCGACCGACTCCGTGCCCACGGGTTCGTGAGCATCGACGACAGCCTTAGTACAGACCCCGGCCGCCTTGCGGTCGGGGTTTTGTGTTGCCGGAGCAGGGTCGGGGCAGGGCCGGGACAGCGCGTTGTGGACGTCAGGCGTCGTGGACGTCACAGGAAGCGCTTGCGTGGCCGAACAAGGGGTGGCGCGGCGTCCTGAGGGGCAGGATGGTCGAGGCTTCACGGACGTCCGGGACAGCGTCGGGACAGCGCCGGCACCGGTCCGCGGACGCCCGGTGAGTGACGATCCGGTGCTACGGCGAGGGGTGGCGCGTGATGGGGCGGCGCACGGGACGGTGGCGCGGCCGTACGGTCCTGGCCGGGGCGGCGGCGCTCTTCGCGGCCGTGGCCTCGGCGGGACAGGCGACGGCGGCCGGCACTCCCCCTCCCTACCGCTTCGCCGCAGGCGCCGAGCAGGTCGAGGGGGCGACGGCACCTACGGATGCCGTACGGCTGACACCCGGCACGACCTATCGGAGCTCCGTCGGAGACAAGGGGAAGCTCTACTACAGGCTGCGGCTCGACGCCGTGTCCACGGCCTATGTGTCGGTCACCGCCGTCCCCAAGGCGGGAACGAAGGCCGTGTACTCGGACGGCATCAAGGTGTCCCTGCAGGACCCCAATGGCAACAAGTGCTTCTCCGGGGACGCCGGTGCCGCCAGGTTCGGGCCCACCGAGAGCCCACGGCCGATCACCGCCTGGGCCTCGCGCAGGGCGGGTCCCGGCACGTACACCTGCAAGACCGCGGGGGCGTACTCCGTGCTCGTCGAGCGCATCGGCGGTGCCGGGTCCTCGCCGGACGACTGGGAGCTGGAGCTTCGGTACGTGTCGGAGCCCGCACTGAAGAAGGCCGCTTCGACGACCGCCCCCGAGGTGTGGGACTCCGCGTCCCCGCAAGCGGTCGACGGCCCCGCCAGGATTCGTAGGGGCGGTACGAGCTTCAACGAGGCGCGTTCCCTGGAACAGGGCGTCTGGAAGGACGGGATCCGGGCCGGGCAGACGCTCTTCTACCGTGTTCCGGTCGACTGGGGGCAGCAGCTCTACGCCACGGCCGAACTGGGCCCGGCGAGCGGTGACGGATTCCTGGGCAACGCCCTCGGCCTGTCGCTCTACAACCCGGTGCGCGCCTTCGTGGACGACGCGGGCACCGGATACGACGGCAAGGCGAAGTCGGCCACGCTGGAGCCGCTGCCCCCGGTCGCCTACGAGAACCGGTACGACGTCGACGACCAGGTGAGCGGGATGCGGTTCGCGGGCTGGTACTACCTGGCCGTGCACCTCAGTACGGAGATGGCCGGCAAGTTCGGCGACGGGCCGTTCGACCTGACCCTGCGTGTGCGGGTGAGCGGTACGGCCGGGACACCGGCGGCGTACGACGGAACCGCCGTGCCGCCCGACGTGTTCGACGTGACCGCGGGGGACAAGGCCGAGGCATCGAACGGCGCCGCGGCGGCCGGCGGCGACGGGGGACCGGACGGGAACACCGCGATGAAGGCGGTCGCCGTGGGTGGGATCGGCGCGGGGACCGTGCTCGTGCTGGGGCTCGCCGTGTGGACCGTGGTGGCGCGGAGGCGGGTGG
>NZ_LIQZ01000433.1 GCF_001418655.1 Streptomyces phaeochromogenes
TAGGGGCGGCGGGGGCGAAAAGGGCCCTCTGCGTAGGGTGGGTGCCCCGAACGGCCCATGGAAGGGATGCAGGACGATGACGATCGAGGTCGGCGACAAGGCCCCGGACTTCGAGCTGAAGGACAACCACGGCGCCACCGTGAAGCTCTCGGACTTCCGCGGCGCGAAGAACGTCGTGCTGCTCTTCTACCCCTTCGCCTTCACCGGCGTCTGCACCGGCGAACTGTGCGCCCTGCGAGACAACCTCCCGCAGTTCTCCGACCGCGACACCCAGCTGCTCGCCGTCTCCAACGACTCCATCCACACCCTGCGCGTCTTCGCCGAGCAGGAGGGCCTGGACTACCCCCTGCTGTCCGACTTCTGGCCGCACGGCGAGGTCTCGCGCGCGTACGGGGTCTTCGCCGAGGACAAGGGCTGCGCGGTGCGCGGCACCTTCGTCATCGACAAGGAGGGCATCGTCCGCTGGACCGTCGTCAACGCCCTGCCGGACGCCCGTGACCTGAACGAGTACGTGACGGCGCTGGACAGTCTGTGATCCGGACCTGATCCCGGCACGAACCCGGTACGAACCCGGCATCATCCCGGCTCCGTGACCGGCCTGTGATGCCGACACTCTGGGATTCTTCACGCCCAGGGCCTGCGGCGGTGGGGAACCCCTCACTAGGATCGACACGTTGATCCGATACCAACGCACTACGGGGCGCACCGCCCCTGGACACCAATGGGAGGACTCGTGGGAGTCAGCCTCAGCAAGGGCGGCAACGTATCGCTGTCGAAGGAGGCCCCGGGACTGACCGCGGTCATCATCGGTCTGGGGTGGGACATCCGCACCACCACCGGTACCGACTTCGACCTGGACGCCAGCGCCATCCTGACGAACGCGGAGGGCAAGGTCAGCAGTGACGCCAACTTCGTGTTCTTCAACAACCTGAAGAGCCCCGACGGCTCGGTCGAGCACACCGGTGACAACACCACCGGTGAGGGCGAGGGCGACGACGAGCAGATCAAGGTCAACCTCGCCGGCGTCCCGGCCGATATCGAGAAGATCGTCTTCCCGGTCTCGATCTACGACGCCGAGAACCGCCAGCAGTCGTTCGGCCAGGTGCGCAACGCGTTCATCCGCGTCGTGAACCAGGCGGGCGAGGCGGAGATCGCCCGGTACGACCTTTCCGAGGACGCCTCCACGGAGACCGCGATGGTCTTCGGCGAGCTGTACCGCCACGGCGCGGAGTGGAAGTTCCGTGCCATCGGTCAGGGGTATGCCTCAGGTCTGCGCGGCATCGCGCAGGACTTCGGCGTCAACGTCTGAGCCACCTCGGGGCCGTCGTCCGGCCCCGGGCAGCTTCAACACGCTTCACCTTTTTTCCGTCCGGCGTCGCACACTCCTAGTGCGGCGCCGGACGTGCTCGACAACCCAATGGCTTGACCGGGGAGGACAAGGATCATGGGCGTCACGCTCGCCAAGGGGGGCAATGTCTCCCTCTCCAAGGCCGCACCGAACCTCACACAGGTGATGATCGGGCTCGGCTGGGACGCACGCTCGACCACCGGAGCAGACTTCGACCTCGATGCCAGCGCGCTGCTGTGCAACTCGGGGCGGGTGCTCGGTGACGAGTGGTTCATCTTCTACAACCAGCTCAAGAGCCCGGACGGCTCGGTCGAGCACACCGGGGACAACCTCACGGGTGAGGGCGACGGCGACGACGAGTCTCTCCTGATCGACCTCTCCAAGGTGCCGGCCAACGTCGACAAGATCGTCTTCCCGGTCTCGATCCACGATGCCGACAACCGCGGCCAGACCTTCGGTCAGGTCAGCAACGCGTTCATCCGGGTCGTCAACCAGGCCGACGGCCAGGAGCTCGCCCGCTACGACCTCTCCGAGGACGCCTCCACGGAGACCGCGATGATCTTCGGCGAGGTCTACCGCTACGGCGCGGAGTGGAAGTTCCGCGCGGTGGGCCAGGGTTACGCGTCCGGACTGCGGGGCATCGCCCTGGACTTCGGGGTCAACGTCTCGTAGGGCCGCCGGGGCCGGGGAAGGTGCCCCCGGTGACCCAGGAAGACGCCCCCGCCCGCCGTGCACCGAAAGCAGTGTGGCGGGCGGGGCCGAAGGCGCGTCACTGGCGTTTGCACCCTCTGGACCTGCGACTCTCCAGGTGGGGTGGCCCGGCCCTCTCGTCCGGAGGGTCGTCCCTCTAGACTTTGTGGTCAATGTTTCGTAAAGCCGGGTACGGCGGGGGGAAACCCCCTCCGGACTTCGTCCGGGGGTAGCCCCCCATACTCACGATTGGGTAGCCAGTGGTTCTGAAAACCTTCGGCTGGTCGTTCGCGGTCACCGCGCTCGGCTTGGTCGCAGCGGTGCTGATCGACGGATGGACCGCGTTCGGGATCGTGCTGATCCTGTCCATCCTCGAGATCTCGCTGTCCTTCGACAACGCTGTGGTCAACGCCGGAATCCTGAAGAAGATGAGTGCCTTCTGGCAGAAGATCTTCCTCACCGTCGGCATCCTGATCGCCGTCTTCGGAATGCGGCTCGTCTTCCCGGTCGTGATCGTCGCGATCAGCGCCTCCCTCGGCCCCATCGAGGCGGTCGACCTGGCGCTCAACGACGCCGACCGCTACCAGGAACTGGTCACCGACGCCCACCCGTCGATCGCCGCCTTCGGTGGCATGTTCCTGCTGATGATCTTCCTCGACTTCATCTTCGAGGACCGTGACATCAAGTGGCTCGGCTGGCTGGAGCGCCCGCTGGCCAAGCTCGGCAAGGTCGACATGCTGTCGGCCTGCATCGCCCTGATCGTCCTGCTGATCACCGCGCTGTACCTCGCCCCGAAGGCCCACCTGCACGCCGGATCCGCCGACAAGGCGGAGACGGTGCTGCTCTCCGGCGTCGCCGGACTCATCACCTACCTGGTCGTCGGTGGACTCTCCGGCTTCTTCGAGAACCGTCTCGAGGAAGCGGAGGAGCGCGAGCACGAGGCCGAGGAGGAGGCCCAGCGCGAGGGCAAGAAGGTCTCCGCAGGTGTGCTCGTCGGCAAGGCCGCCTTCTTCATGTTCCTGTACCTGGAGGTCCTGGACGCGTCGTTCTCCTTCGACGGCGTCATCGGCGCCTTCGCCATCACGAACGACATCATCCTGATGGCCCTCGGCCTCGGCATCGGCGCCATGTACGTCCGGTCGCTCACGGTCTACCTGGTCCGCCAGGGCACCCTCGACGACTACGTCTACCTGGAGCACGGCGCGCACTACGCGATCGGTGCCCTGGCCGGCATCCTGCTCATCACGATCCGCTTCGAGGTCAACGAGATCGTCACCGGCCTCATCGGTGTCGTACTCATCGCCTGGTCCTTCTGGTCCTCCGTGCGCCGCAACCGGGCGATCGAGGCCGCAGAGGGAAAAGCTGAAGCCTCGGACGACAAGGCTGAGATCTCGTCCGGGGTGTGACACCGCTCCGAGTGAGGAACGCTCTGTGAGGGGCGGCCGTCGAGGGAATCCTCGCGGCCGCCCCGCCGCATTCGTCGAGGTGAACAGGGAAGCGTGGGGGCGGGAATGAGCTTCTGGGAAGGCTTGTGGCGCGGCCGGTCGACGGATTTCGACTCGGGCAGCGCGGCGACCAACGCCATAGAACTGACCAAACGGAACCACACGATCTCGCTCACCAAACAGGGCGCCGCCACCGGCAACCTCCGTATCAACCTGTCCTGGCGGATGCGCACCTCCGACATCGGCGGGTCCCAGCGGGAGAGCCTGCTGCGCCACCCCTTCAAGGCCTTCAAGCCGGACGTGGTGCAGGCGCACACCCAGAGCATGGTCAACGTCGACCTCGACCTGGGCTGTATGTACGAGCTCGCGGACGGCACCAAGGGAGTCGTCCAGCCACTGGGCGGCTTCCTGGGCGAGCTCAACGGCGCGCCGTACGTGAAACTCAGCGGTGACGACCGCTTCGGTTCCGGCTCGGGCGAGACGATCTTCGTCAACCTCGACCACCGCGAGCAGATAAAGCGGCTCCTGGTCTTCGTCTACATCTACGACCAGACCCCCGCCTTCGACCGTACGCACGCGATCGTGACGCTCTTCCCGAGCAACGGCCCCCGGATCGAGATCGGCCTCGACGAGCGGCACTCGCAGGCCAGGTCCTGCGCGGTGGTCATGATCGAGAACGTCAAGAACGAACTGGTGGTGCGCCGCGAGGTGAAGTTCGTCTACGGGTTCCAGGCCGAGCTCGACCGGCTCTACGGCTGGGGCCTGCAGTGGGGCCGCGGCTACAAGACGAAAGCCGACCGCTGACCACGCGCTGCCGCTGGGCTCTACGGGGGCGCCTCAGGGCCCCCGAAGGGCACGGGGTGCCCCTACCGGCCGATGAACTGCGGGCCCTGCGGGGGCAGCCTGAAGTCCGGGTCGGGGAGCGGGGCCACCGGCTGGGGGTAGCCGTAGCCGGAGTGGGCGGTGGCCGGGGCCGGCTGGGACGGGGCCGTCTGCGGGTAGCCGTAGGCGGGCTGGCTGGTGGGCTGTGGGTAGCCGTACGCGGGCTGCACGGCGGGCGGCTGCTGCCGGGTGGGCTCCGGGCCCGCCGCGGCCGGTGGATAGCCGTACGAGGGCTGCTGGGGCATCGGGGGCAGCTGCGTGGGCTGCTCCGGCGGCAGAGGCCGCCCACCGGCGGGCGGGCCGGGCAGGGCGGACGCCGACGGGTCCGCGACCTCGGACTCGTCCACCGAGATGCCGTAGTCCGAGGCCAGCCCCTGCAGGCCGTTCGTATAGCCCTCGCCGAGCGCCCGGAACTTCCAGCCCTCGCCGCGGCGGTACAGCTCGCCGCAGACCAGCGCGGTCTCCTTGCCGGTCTGTGGCTTGATGTCGAAGTACGCCACCGGCTCGGCGTCCCCGAGGACGGCGTCGTACAGCAGGATCCGCAGGGCGCTGACCCGGTCGAAGGTGACGCCGTCGGCCGAAGCGACAAGGAGAATTCGGCCCACTCCATTGTCAACGCCGACGAGATCCGACTGAATCGTGTCGGTGAGTCCCTCGGCGAGACCCTCGTTCACGCGCTTCTTGCCGAGTCGCCAGACCTTGCCCGAGGGGTGCCGGGGCTGGTTGTAGAAAACGAAGTCCTCGTCGGACCGCACACGACCGTCGAGGCCGAGGAGCAGCGCGGAGGCATCCACGTCCGGGACACCCCGTCCCGGCGTCCAGCGCAGCACGGCGCGCACCGCAGTGGCGTCCAGCGGGACGTTCGACCCCTTCAGCATCGCGTGCGTCATGCGGTCATCCTGCCTTCTCGGTCCTGGTCACGACAACGCGGGGGTGACTCCCGACCGGCCCGATCCGCGGACGGGAGACACAATGGTGTTTGCCTGCGTTACCTGAATTTCATGCCCGGTGGGAACCCTTGACATGGATCTCTACGTACTATTACCGGCCACATATCGTCAGGCCGCCTAGCCGCCCCGGGGGAGACTCATGCGTCATTTCGGGCAAATCGCCCCTGAGGTGCGGGAACGCCTCTTCCACCAGGAGCCGTGCGTCTTCACCGCGGACTCCTCGGCCAGAATGCTGGCCGTGGCTCTCGGAGCCACCCTCTACAGCCCTGCCACCAGGCCGAAGCTGGCAGACGACATCGTGAAGCAGACCGGCCGCGGTGTCGTCTCGATGGTGCTGTGCCTGGAGGACTCGATCGACGACGCGGAGGTGCCGGAGGCCGAGGCGAACCTGGTCCGGCAATTCGCCGACCTGGCCGAACGCTGCCCGGAGACCGAGCTTCCGCTGCTGTTCGTCCGGGTCAGAGCACCCGAGCAGATCCCCGACCTGGTCCGGCGGCTCGGCGAATCCGTCCGCCTGTTGTCCGGATTCGTACTCCCGAAGTTCACCGAGGAGCGGGGGATCCCGTTCCTGGAGGCGCTCACCGCGGCCGAGGCCGCGAGCGGACGACGGCTGTTCGCGATGCCCGTCCTGGAATCGCCCGATCTGCTGTACCGCGAGTCGCGGGCGGAGACCCTCGCCGGGATCTTCCGGGCCGTCGACAAGTACCGCGACCGCGTGCTCGCGCTGCGGCTCGGCGTCACCGACTTCTGTTCCGCGTACGGACTGCGCAGGGCGCCCGACATGACCGCGTACGACGTGCAGATCGTCGCGTCCGTGATCGCGGACGTGGTGAACGTGCTCGGCAGGGCCGACGGCACCGGATTCACGGTGACCGGGCCCGTGTGGGAGTACTTCAGGGTCCAGGAGCGCATGTTCAAGCCGCAGCTGCGGCGCAGCCCCTTCACCCCGGAGGCCGAGGACCTGCGCGCCCTGCTGATCGAGCACGACATGGACGGTCTGCTGCGGGAGATCTCCCTCGACCGCGCCAACGGACTGCAGGGCAAGACCTGCATCCACCCCTCGCACGTCCTGCCCGTGCACGCGCTGTCCGTCGTCAGCCACGAGGAGTTCAGCGACGCCCAGGACATCCTGCGGCCCGAGCGGGGCGGCGGGGGCGTGCTGCGGTCCGCGTACACGAACAAAATGAATGAAGTGAAGCCGCACCGCGCCTGGGCCGAGCGCACCCTCCAGCGGGCCGAGGTCTTCGGCGTCGCGAACGAGGACATCGGCTTCGTGGAACTGCTCGCCGCGGGAATCCCCGGCTGACGCCCCATCGCGCCCTCATCACACCCATTCACGCTCACCGACACCCGCCGACACCCAAGGAATCCATGAAGAACGCTGTGAACGACGGGGGCGGGGCAGGGGTCTGGTCGGCGACCGGATTCCGCCCCGGGACCAAGGCCGGGGCCGGCGCGGGCCCCGGCACCGGGAGCCCGTCCGGGACGCCGGGCGGAGCCGACGGTGACACCCGCGACGGTGAGATCTGGTCCGGATGCTGGGTCGCCGAGCGGCTCGGCGACCCAGCATCCGG
>NZ_LIQZ01000434.1 GCF_001418655.1 Streptomyces phaeochromogenes
GGTGGACGGCGGGACGGTTCGCGCTGGAGGCGGGGACGCGGTGGATCCAGGAGGGGGTCGTGGACCGGCTGGTCGCCGACCGGCGCGCGGACGCCGCCCGGCGGCAGCGGGTCGTCGCGGAACTGCTCCACGGATTCGCCGTACGCGCCGACCCGTCCGCGTACTACGCCTGGTGGGAGCTGCCGTCGCCCTGGCGCGCGGACACCTTCACGGCGGCAGCGGCGGCGCGCGGGATCGCGGTCACGCCGGGGTCCGCCTTCGCGGTGGGGGCGCAGGGGGCGCCCGACGCCGTCAGGCTCGGGCTCGCGTCGGTTCCGGTGCCGGTGCTGGGGCAGGCGCTGCGGACGCTGCGCGACGTCGCGCGTGGTGGTCCATGAACCAGGTCGCGGCGGCGACGGTGAGGCCGAGGGCCAGGATGAACCAGGTGGCCGTGCGAAGCGTCGAGGTCAGCGCGTCGTAGACCGTGCCCGCCGCCGCCCGGGAGACATGGGTGGGCAGGTCGGAGAGCGTCAGGGCCCGGCCGACGACCGTGGCGAGGGCCAGCAGGGCCGCGCCCAGGGCCATGCCGAGTGCCGTGGCCGTGACGGCCTGGCGGCGGCGTACGGCCAGCAGGATGCCGCCGACGGCCAGCGCGACCGCCGCGAGAGGCAGCCAGAAGCCCGCGATCTCCAGCACGTGGAACCCCTTCCGGAGCGTGCCCAATTCCTGGGCCTCAAGGACCGTGACCTCGGTGTGCTCGACGGGGATGCGGTTCGCCAACGGCACCCGGTCGTAGGACAGCTGGGACTTCAGCTGCTCGGTGACGGGGGCCAGGTCGAGCGTGACGGCGCCCTCCCGCCCGCTGCGCAGGGCCCGCAGGACGGCGTCGTGCGCGGCCCGGTTCGCCGTGTTCCAGGCGGCACGGAAGGCCTCCGTACCGGTGAAGGACCGCACCGCCCTGCGCACGTACGCGCGGACCTCGCCCTCCAGCGGTCCGACCTCGATCTGGTTCATGACCCCGTCGGTGACCGAGTCGGCGATCGCGCTCTGTACGTCGGGCCCGGCGGCGAGGGGCGCCATCGTGTCGACGTACCGTCCGGTGTCGCCGATCTCGTATTTCGCCCATGCCGAGAGCCCGCCCAGCGGCACGAGGACGCAGGCGAGCACGATCAGCAGCGCCGAGAGGACTTTCCGCACCCCTCAAGGAAGAACCCCGGCCGTGACCTCCGCCATCGGAGCACGGCCGGGGTGACTGCATCCGGGCCTGGATTGCGTTCTTCCGGGGGACACCGGGCCCCCTGGGAGCGGGTGAGCCGGCGCAGGCGCGCTACTTGCGGTTGTAGAGCCGCATCGTCACCGGGCCGAAGACCGCGACGAACAGTCCGGCCCAGCCCAGCGACCACGCGATCTCCGCGGTCGGCCAGGAGCCGTCCATCAGACCGCGCACCGCCGAGGACAGATGCGTGATCGGGTTGTTGTTGACGAAGGCCTGCAGCCAGCCCGGCATCGTCTCGGGGCGGACGAAGATGTCGCTCAGGAAGGTCAGCGGGAACAGGATCATCATGCTGACGCCCATCACCGACTTCTCCGTGCGCAGCAGCAGGCCGAACATCGTCCACACCCAGGAGAAGGCGAAGGAGAAGATGATCAGGAGGAGCACTCCGCCGAGCACTCCCTGGACGCCGCCGTCCGGGCGGAAGCCCATGATCAGGCCCACCGACAGCATCACGACCGACGCCATCGCGTAGCGCAGGGCGTCCCCGAGCAGATAGCCGACCAGCGTCGACGGACGCCAGATGGGCAGCGAGCGGAAGCGGTCGAAGACGCCCTTCTCGATGTCGATGTTGACCGCGAGGCCCGTGTACATCGTGATCATGGTGACGGACATGACGAGGATGCCGGGCAGCAGGTACTGGATGTACTCGCGCGGGGAGCCCGCCAGGGCCCCGCCGAACAGATACGTGTACATCAGCACCAGCATGATCGGGAACGCCGTCACGTCGAAGAGCTGCTCGGGCACGTGCTTGATCTTGAGCATCGCCCGCCAGCCGAAGGTGAAGGACGTCTGGATCGCGTTCGGCCGCGGCGGGCGCTCGGTGGAGACGAGCAGCGCGGCCAGGCTCTCGGTGCTGACCGGCGCGAGGTCGGCGGTGTCCGTGCCGTTGGTGGGCTTGGTCGCGGTGCTCATGCCGTGGCCTCTTTCGTCTGCTGCTGCGCCTGCTTCGTCGGCGGCTGGGGTGAGGTCTCTGCGTGGTCGGACTTGCCGGTGAGGGCCAGGAACACCTCGTCGAGACTCGGCTGGCCCAGGGAGAAGTTGTCGACGGTGATGCCTGCGTGGGCCAGCTCGGCGAGGGCTCGGGAGGCCTTCTCGGCGGCCCCGGCCCCGTTCGAGGAGCCGTTGCCGACCCGGGCGGTCAGAGCCACCGGGTCCGGCTCCAGCTGGATGTCCGCGTCGAGGGCCTGCCTCAGCAGCCGCTCGGCGTCCGGCCGCTGGTGCGCGTCCCGCAGCCGTACGTGCACGGCTCCGGCGCCCACCGACGCCTTCAGCTCGCCCTTGGTGCCCTCGGCGATGACCTTGCCCTTGTCGATGACGGCGATCCGGGCCGCCAACTGGTCGGCCTCGTCCAGGTACTGGGTGGTGAGGAGGACCGTGGTCCCCTGGGCGACGACCGCCCGCACGATCTCCCACACCTGGTTGCGGCTGCGCGGGTCCAGGCCCGTCGTCGGCTCGTCCAGGAACAGCAGGTCGGGGGTGTTGAGGATGGACGCGGCGATGTCGATACGGCGCCGCATACCGCCCGAGTAGTTCTTCACCTGGCGGGCCGCCGCCTCCGACAGACCGAAGGCGTCGAGGAGCTGGGCCGCCCGGTCGTACGAGGCCTTCTTGCTGTGGCCCGTCAGCCGGGCCAGCAGCACGAGGTTCTCCGTGCCGGTCAGGTCCTCGTCCACCGAGGCGTACTGCCCGGTGAGGCTCACCCTGGTCCGTACGGCGTCCGCCTCCCGTACGACGTCGTGGCCGAAGACGTGGGCCTCGCCGCCGTCGGGGCGCAGCAGGGTCGCCAGCATGCGCACGGTCGTCGTCTTGCCGGCTCCGTTCGGACCGAGCAGGCCGTACACCGTGCCGGCCTCGATGCGCAGGTCCACGCCGTCGACGGCGCGGTTGTCGCCGAAGGTCTTCACCAGGCCCGCGGTCTCGATGGCCGGCCCGGCCCATTGGTCGGTGCGGTTCTTGCTCGTCATGTCGGTCCGCCCATCCGCGTCGTTCTCTCGTGCCTGCTGTCGGTTTTCGAGGTCTTCGAGATCGTTGAGGTGTTTGAGGTCTTCGAGGTCTCTCGCGGCGCTTCCGTAGCTCTCAGGGTGCGTCCGCGGGGCCCGAAGGGCATCGGTCTGTCGACGCAGTCCTCGATCGGTCTCGAGATGCAGACCCTGGGGCGCACGAAAACTCATCGGCGGGGCGGCAGGAGATTTCCCCGTCGTCCTCCCTGGGCTCCGGTGGAGGGTTCACCCGAACGGGTGTTTCCTGGTTCTGGGGACGGAGGCGGGGAGAAGGAGGCCGATCATGGGCATCACTCCGGCCCTGCGGACCCTTGCGATCGCCCTGGTCAGCGGCGGTGTGCTGACGGTGGCCGCCGCCGGTACGGCTTCTGCCGGTACGGCACCGGTGGTCGGTACGGCTTCCGCCGGGTTAGTGGCGGGCAGTTCCGATCGCGGCGGCTCCGAGGATCCGGTGTGGGGCACCGTCGTCTCCCGTGGCGACCTGAATGTGCGGGCCCATCCCGACACCGGCTCGGCCGTGCTCGGGCGGCTCTCGCCGGGCAGCCAGGACCGGGTCGCCTGCGTGGCGCGGGGCTCGCACGTGTTCGGCAACCCGCACTGGTACTGGCTCGTCGGGGCGCGTGCCTGGGCGAGCGCCGCGTTCGTGGACATCGGCGGGGCGGGGGTGCCGCGGTGCTCCGACCCCTGCGAGGGGGACTGGAAGGACCGGTGGCACGACGGTTCGGGGGGCTGCAACGGCTGCGACGACGGTTCCTGGAGCTCCTCCGGCTCCTGGAGCGCGTCCGGTTCGTGGAGCTGGAGTTTCTCCGGCTCCTGGGACGCCTCGGGCTCGGGCTGGGAGTGGGTGCCCGGCGGGCGGTGAGTCCGAGGAGAACGGGTGGCCCGGGACGGGGAGATGTGGGTGAGGCCCGGGCCACCCGCACACGTACTGCGGCCTGTGCCCGAGGGGCACAGGCCGCAGTACGTGTTTGTTCGTCGTGCGCCGGTTCAGTCTTCGGTCCTCAGTCCTCGGTCGTGTAGTAGCGGTAGAACACCACCGCGAACACGCCCGCGGCGATCACGAGGGAGATGCCCGAGGACTTGAGGATGCTCGCGTCCGTGAGGCTGTAGAGGAAGCCGAACGCGATGCCCGCGAACACCGCCCACGCGAGGGCCCTGGCCTCCCGGGGGAGGCGTGGGGCGACGGTGTGGATGCCCTGGGCGATCGCGGCGAACAGGACCGCGGTGACCACGCCCAGGAGGACGTTCCAGCCGGTGATCGGACCCGAGTGGCGGTCGATGCCGGACGTCCAGAAGCCGTAGACGATGCCGCCGAGCGCCGGGATCGCGAGTTTCGCGGAGGCCGCCGTCGCTTTTGTGGTGGCGGTGGGTGTGCGTGGTGCGGGTGCCGCGTGAGTCATCGGGCACTCCTCTCTTTCGCCCCTGCCTTCCAGAGCACACCTGGGGGCACACGCTGGCAAGTCGTGTGGGCCTTGTCTGCGTCCTGGCTGCCGCCGGCTTGCTTTTGGGTGCGGGGTGCCTGTGCCTGGCCGCGCAGTTCCCCGCGCCCCTGGGTGGGCGGGGGCAGCGTGGGATGTGGGGTGCGGGTGAGATTCGGCTGAGTGCGCAGTTCC
>NZ_LIQZ01000435.1 GCF_001418655.1 Streptomyces phaeochromogenes
CCAGAACGTGGGCGCGGCTCCCGCGGCCAACGGTTACGGTTCGGCCGGAGCCGCGGCCAGCCCGAGCACCGGCGCCAATACCGGTGCGGGTGCCCAGACGCAGAGCGCCGGACAGCTTGCCGTGGCGGACACCGACAAGCTCGGTGAGGTTGTGACGGACAGCGCGGGCATGACGCTCTACCGCTTCGACAAGGACACCGCCGAGCCGCCGAAGTCGAACTGTGACGGCGACTGCGCGACTGCCTGGCCGCCGGTTCCGGCTTCGGGCGCCACCGCGCCGATCGGCGTTGACAAGACCCTGCTCGGCGAGGTCACCCGTACCGACGGTTCCAAGCAGCTGACCTACGAGGGCTGGCCGCTGTACCGGTTCGCGAAGGACACCAAGGCCGGTGACACCAAGGGCCAGGGTGTGGGCGGTACTTGGTACGCGACGGCCCCCGACGGCAAGAAGGCCTCCGGTGGCGGAGAGGCCGCGGCCGGCGGCAGCGCGGAAGCCGCGGACCTGCCGGGTCTGTCGACCCGTAACGACCCCGAGCTCGGTGAGGTCGTCGTCGACAAGAACGGCATGACGGTCTACCGGTTCGAGAAGGACGTCCCCTGGCCGATGAAGTCGAACTGTGTCGGCGAGTGCCTGGAGAAGTGGCCGGTCGTCGCGCCGGTCGACGCCGCCGACACCAAGGGCATCGACAACAAGAACGACGGCCGTCGCGGCTACGTCGTCAACAACCGTCCGGACGGCCTGAAGCAGCAGAGCATCGACTGCTGGCCGCTCTACACCTTCGCGGGCGACAAGAAGCCCGGTGACACCAACGGCCAGGGCGTCGGCGGCACGTGGTACGCCATCTCCCCGGAGGGCAAGCCGCTCGGCAAGCCGAAGTAGCCCGGCCGAAGCAGCCAAGCAGAGTTGTGAACGCACGGAGAACGTGAACGCACAGAGAAGGCGAGTGCCGAAAGTTCGGAAAACGTGTGTACAACCACCGGTTCGCCCCCTCCGCACCGCCGGAGGGGGCGAAGCGGCTTTTTCACATCCGGCCGGACCCGGTCGCGTGAACGGTTTTCCACACGCTTCTTCGTAACGCTGCGCAGTTTCTCCGGAACTCTTTGGAATGCTTCGGTGCGTTTTCGTAAGGCAGTCAATTCGGCACGTGCCGGAGGCAGTGACCTGGAACGGACGGTCAATTTCCGTTTCCACTCGCTCCTTTGGCGGGCGATCAGTAGCCTCAGCTCGAACACCGGATCGTCTACGCCTTGGAGAGATAGATGGAGCGTCCCGCCTGGGCCCCACGTGGCATCGACATCTCGGTGCCCAGCGTGAGCCGCGTCTACGACTACTACCTGGGCGGATCGCACAATTTCGAGGTCGACCGGGAAGCCGCGCGCCGGGCCATGGAGTTCATGCCGGGACTTCCCAAGATCATGCAGGCGAACCGCGCGTTCCTGCGCCGCGCCGTGCGCTTCGCGGCCGACGAGGGCATCGCCCAGTTCCTCGACATCGGTTCGGGCATCCCCACCTTCGGCAACGTCCACGAGGTGGCTCAGAGTGCCCGCCCCGGCGCACGCGTCATGTACGTCGACCACGACCCGGTCGCCGTCGCGCACAGCACGGCGGTCCTGGCCGGAAACGAGGACGCGGACGTGGTCACCGCCGACCTCCGCAAGCCCCAGGAGATCCTGGCGAGTCCTCAGGTTCAGCGCCTGATAGACCTGAATCAGCCAGTCGCACTCCTTCTCGTTGCCATACTTCACTTCGTGGAGGACACGGACGACCCGTACGGGGCGGTGGCAGAGCTGAGGGACGCGCTAGCGCCCGGCAGCCTGTTCGTCGTCTCGCACGCCTCGTACGAGGGACTCCCGCTCCCCCAGGAGCGGGCCGAGGGCGCCGTCGACGTCTACAAGGACATCCGCAACCCGCTGATCATGCGCTCGCGCGAGGACGTCGCGCGGTTCTTCGAGGGGTACGACATGGTGGAACCCGGACTGGTGCCGATGGCGAAATGGCGGCCCGACTCGGCGTCCGAGGACGAGGATCCTTACTCCTACTCGGGTTTCGCGGGCGTGGGGCGCAAGGCGTGACCGCCGAGCCGGACGGGCCGGAGGACAGACTGCGCAGGTTCGCGACGATCTGGAGCCGGGCCGTTTTCCCGGCGACCGCGACATCGCTGACCCGGCCGGAGTTCGAGCAGCGCCTGGTGCCGCTCGCCCGGCGGCTCAGCGAGGCGCTGCGGGCCAGGACGTTCGAGGCGGCCGAGGGCCAGGCCGTCGGTGCCGCGCTCATCGACGCGCACTGCACCGAACCCGAGGCGCTCAGCCGCACACTCGACTGCGTCGACGCCTACCTGGTGCTCTACTGCGGCGGCGACGGGTCCCAGGAGGCCCTGCGCACCCGCTCGGCGCGCCTGCAGCACGCCATGGCCGCCGGGTTCGCGCACGCGCTGCGCGAACGGACCCTGGCCGAGCAGGAATCCATCGCACGCGCCGCCCTCCAGGCCCAGGGTGTCGTGGCCGACGCGCTGCACGCCACCGAGGCACGCTTCCGCGCGGTCTTCGAGGGCGCCGCCATAGGCATCGGCGTCGCCGACCTCGACGGCAACATCCTGCAGGTGAACAACGCCCTGCTGCGCATGTTCGGCGGCACCGAGCAGCTGATGCGCGGCCGTAACGTCACCGAGTGGACCCACCCCGAGGACGCCCCCCAGGTGTGGCGGCTCTACGAGGAGTTGGTGCGCGGCGACCGCGAGCACTACCACGTGGAGAAGGCCTTCTACCGCCCCGACGGAACGGTTCTGTGGACCAACCTCACCGTCTCCCTGCTGCGTGACGCGGACGGCCGGCCCCAGTTCCAGCTCGCCCTCATGGAGGACACCACCGAGCGGCGGCTGCTCAACCTGCGGCTGCGGTACGAGGCCACGCACGACGCGCTCACCGGACTGCCCAACCGGACGCTGTTCTTCGAGCGGCTCGACAAGGCGCTCGCGGCGGGCGACGGCATGCGCTTCGGTCTCTGCTACCTCGACCTCGACGGCTTCAAGACCATCAACGACAGCCTCGGGCACGCGGCCGGCGACCGGCTGCTCGTCGAGGTCGCCGACCGGCTGCAGTCCTGCGCGACCGCGCCCGGCGAGATGGTCGCCCGGCTCGGCGGTGACGAGTTCGTCGCCCTGACGACCGGGCCCGACACCGAGAGCGAGGTCGACGCGCTCGCCGATCGCATCATGAACGCCCTGATCACACCGGTGCGGATCGACGGCCGCGAACTGACCGTCCGCGGCAGCATCGGCATAGTCGAGGGCCCGGCGGGCGAGCGCGGCCCGGCCGAGGTGCTGCGCAGCGCCGACATCACGATGTACCGCGCCAAGTCGGCGGGCGGCAACCGTTACGAGCTCGCCGACCCCGAGGCCGACGCCCGTGCCATCACCCGGCACGGGCTCACCACGGCGCTGCCCGCGGCCCTGGACCGCAACGAGTTCTTCATCGAGTACCAGCCGCTCGTCCACCTCGGCGACGGCAGCGTGCGTGGTGCCGAGGCGCTCGTGCGCTGGCTGCATCCGCAGCACGGCGTGCTCGGGCCCGACCGGTTCATCCCGCTCGCCGAGCACACCGGCCTGATCGTGCCGCTCGGCCGCTGGGTACTTGAGCAGTCGGTCCGCCAGGCTCGCGAGTGGCAGGAACGTCACGCCGACGCGGGTCCGCTGCGCATCAACGTGAACCTCTCGCCGTGCCAGCTGACCCATCCCGGCCTGGTCGCCGACACGGTCGACATCCTGGAGCGCATCGGGCTCGACCCGTCCTCGCTCTGCCTGGAGGTCACCGAGTCCGCCCTGATCGGCGCCGACGACGACCTCCTCAAGCCGCTGCGCCGGCTCGCCGAGATGGGCGTCGACATCGCCCTCGACGACTTCGGCACGGGCTATTCGAACCTCGCCAACCTGCGTCGCCTCCCGGTGAGCATCCTCAAGCTGGACCGTTCCTTCACCCAGGGCATGCAGCAGTTCCCCGCCGACCCCGTCGACCTCAAGATCGTCGAAGGGATCGTCTCCCTGGCCCACAGCCTGGACCTGGGCGTCACGGTCGAGGGCGTCGAAACAGCGGCCCAGGCCGAACAACTCCGCATACTCGGCTGCGACACGGCCCAGGGTTGGTACTACGCCCGCCCGGGTCCTCCGGACCGCCTGCACGAACTGGCGTTGGTGGACGCGACTGGGTGAGCGTGGCCGCTCCGCGGGAGTGCCGGGCCGGGGAGCGGCGTTTTGGGGTGCGGGTGCGGGTGCGGGTGCGGGTACGGTGCGGGCGCGCTGCGGCTGGCCGCGCAGTTCCCCGCGCCCCTGAAAAGCGGGGCTGCGCCCCTGGCTTTTCATCTTCTAGGGCGCGGGGAACTGCGCGCTCAGCCCAAACGAACCCGCACCCAATACACGACGCCAACCCCGACCCACCCAAGGGGCGCGGGG
>NZ_LIQZ01000436.1 GCF_001418655.1 Streptomyces phaeochromogenes
GTGCGGGGGGTGGGTGCCTTGGGTTCTGTGGAGCGGGCCGGGGCGGCGGTGGCCGGGGCGGAGGGTGCGGCGGACCGGGCCGGGGCGGCGGAGGGTGCGGCGGGCGCGGTGGACGCGGTGGTGATGGTGGGTGAGGCGGTGACGGCGGCTGCGGGCCGTGTCGAGGCGCCGGCTTCAGGCCGTGTCGGGGCGCCGGCATCGGGGGCGAGTGCCCGCGTCGATGCCTGAACCGACGCCCGAGTCGGCACCTGAGTCGGCGCCTTGGACGACGTCTGATTCGGTGCCTTGGCCGGTGTCTTGATCGGTGCCTGAAGCAGCGTCCGTACGGGTGTCGGTGTCCGCGTCTCCGAGGACCGGGCGGCCGGGGCGAGGGCCATGGGTCGGACCGTGCCGCCGGCGCCCGGGAGCAGGCCCGCGCCTATGTGCGAGCCGTCGCCGTCCCCATCGCCGTCGTCTTCGTCGTTGCTCCTGCCGTCCCGGCCCTCGCGGTCGTTGTTCCAGCCCGAGCCGCCCCGGCCCGACTCTCCCCTGCCCGACCCGTTGCCGCTCCGGCCGTCACCGAAGTCACGGTCGTCCGAGTTCTTGAGCACGCCCTTGCAGTACTTCTTCACCTGCTCGGCGCCCTTCGCCGCGTCCTCCAGACCGCGTCTGCGCTCGGAGTCGAGGTTCTTGCCGTCGCGGAAGTCGCGGCAGACCGAGGCGAGCCAGCGCCACCCCCGGGCGGGCCGCCCCTCGCGCCGGTCCTCGCCGGGATCGGACCGTGCGCCCGGGTCCGTACCGCCGCGCGCCTCTCCGGGCGGGACCGGACCCTTGCCGGTCGGGCCGCCCGCGCTGCCGTCGGGCCGCGGCTTGTCGGGGCCGCCGCCCGGCTTCTTCTCGGGGGACGGCGAGACGAGCGGGCGGTCCGGGGTGACGTCGACCGTCGCGGACGAGCCGGGTTCCGGTTCCTCGCCGCCGAACGGCAGGACACCGGAGGTCGCGGCCATGGCGGCCCCGCCGATCATCCCCGCGGCCAGCGCGGCGGCGAGTCCGTATCGCACCGGGCGGCCCCAGCGGGAAGGGTCGCGCCGATGGGCGGTGGGGCGGCCGAGATGGATCAGGCCCGCGTCGGAGGAGATCTGGGAGGCCGCGGAGGAAGCGGCGGCGGCCGAGGCCGCCGAGCGGGTACGGGTACGCGGGCCGAGGCTCGCACGTTCGCCGTTCTTGCCGGTGCGTGCTTTGCGGAAGGCGGCCAACGCGGCGGCCTCGCCGGGGAGTTCGGCGTCGGCGGGCGTGGATTCGGCGGTCTGCGTGCCCAGCGCGTCGAGGGCTTCGAGCGCCTCGGTGAGCCGGTCGGCCTGGTCGCGGCTGTCGGCGTCGACGGCGTTCAGCGGCTCGCCGCGCAGCAGCCGCTCCGCCGTATCGCGGTCCAGCCACCTGTACTGCTCGTCGGCCATCACATGTCCTTCTGCGTCCGCGAACGCGTATGCGTCACACCGGCGGACGTCACCGCGCGGGTACGCGGTTCTGCGTGTGGGGGTCTTTGTGGGGGTACGGAACTCAGGGATCCGGCCGATTCCGGATCCGCGCCGATCAGCTCCGCGAGCCGTTTCAGACCGCGGTGCGCGGCCGTGCGGACGGCGCCCGGCCGTTTGCCCAGGGTCTCGGCGGCGGTCTTCGCGTCGAGGCCGACGACGACGCGCAGCACGACGGCCTCGGCCTGGTCCTGCGGGAGCTGGGCTATGAGGGAGAGGGTGCTGCCGGTGGCGAGGGCCTCGATGGCCTCACCGGCGGTGTCGGACTCGGCCGCCCTGCCGGTGAGCTCGGTCTCGTCGCCGCCTATCGCGGGGCGGCGGCCACGCATGCGTATGTGGTCGAGGGCGCGGTTACGGGCGATCCGGGCGGCCCAGCCGCGGAAGCGGTCGGCGTCGCCGCTGAACCGTTCGAGGTCACGGGCGATCTGCAGCCAGGCCTCGGACGTGACGTCCTCCGCGTCCGGGTCGCCGACCAGCGTCCGTACGTACCCCAGGAGCCGTGGATGCACGGCTCGGTACACAGTCCGGAACGCGGTCTCGTCTCCGTCCTGTGCCGCAAGCACCGCGGCGGTCAGCTCCGCGTCGTCCCCCAGCACCGCACTCCCTCATGCGCCTAAACCGGCGCCGCTCTCGCGGACGTGGTTGCTCACCATCGTGGTTGCCCGATCGATGGTCGCGGTCGTGGATCCTTCGTGGATTCAGGTCTGCCGCAGTCCGGCGCGAAAGGCACGTTACGGCGTGAAACCGTTCCCCGTCCATGTCCGTACAACGTGCAACTATCCCGTCCCGGCGTGGGGTGTGACACAAAACGCACCTCCGACGCTGAAGCAAGTACGGGCCGCCGCGCGGCCCGTGCCGCGCGACGGCCGGGGCCTCTCCTGTGGGGGGTGGCGGCCTCGGCCGTTGCCATCGGCACGGTGAGGCTGGGGTTTTATCCCGCTTTGCACCCTTTTGTCGGCCGCTCTCGGTCAGTCGGCCTTGCTCTTCGAGTTCTTGGTGGCGCCGCTGCCGGGAGTCTTGGAGGCCTTGGACGTCTTGGACGCCTGGGGTGATTTGCTCGGCTTGACCTTGCCGGCGTTCCCCTTCTCCTTCTTCTTTTCCTTCTTCTCGTCCTGCTGCTCGGCGCAGTACGCCTCGACGTTCTCCGCGCCGCCCGCGGCTTGTATCAGCCGCTGCCAGGCAGTCGAGTCGAGGGCCTTGCCGCGCTTCTTGACGGAGTCGTACGCGCGGCAGTGGGCCTCGGTGTCCTGGGCGGACGTCGGTCGGCGGAAACCGCGGTCGGCCTGGGCGGGCGCGGACTGATTCGGCGCGGCTGCGGGCGGGCCGGTCGGAACGCTGCTCGCGGGCAGGGGCCCGCCCCGCTCGGCACCCTCGTCCCGCGTTCCGTCGCCCGCCGAGCCGATGGCCGCGACCGCCACTCCGCCGAGCGCCAAGCTCGCCACCAGCGCCACCAGGGTCGTCCGCACCGACCGGCCGCTCCGCCGCTCCCGCTCCGGCCGCCAGTCGTCCCGGCGCCGGTTGTGCGCCGACGCCCGGTGCGCCCCCTCGTCCCGCGCCGCCCGGAACGCGGCGAGCACCCGCCGCTCGGCATCGGCATCGACCGCACCGCCGCGCACAGCGGCGGCGAGCAGTTCACCGAGGTCGGCCGGGTTCGGGGCAGGGAGGTTCGAAGGGTCGTCGGGGCCGCGTTGTTCAGCCATGTCCGTATCCGCCCCACCCTCGCCGGCCGAGGACTGCTTGCCGTTCATCTCGACTCCCCCAGCGTGCTGGGCCCGTCATCCGTCACACCCTCCGCGTCGAGCCGGCTCGCGAGGCGCTTCAGGCCCCGGTGCGCGGCGGTGCGTACCGCGCCGGGGCGTTTGCCGAGGACGCGCGCGGCGGCGGGGCCGTCGAGGCCGACGACGACACGCAGCAGTACGGCCTCGGCCTGGTCGCGCGGGAGACTTGCGACGAGTTCGAGCGCGTACTCCGTGGAGAGGGATTCCAGGGCCTGGTCGTGCGTGCTGTGCGGGCCGGGCAGGTCGAGCATGTCCTGTTCCAGCGCGGACGCCCGCGGCCTCACCTTCAGCCGCCGCAGATGGTCGAGGGCCCGGTGCCGGGCGATGGTCGCGGTCCAGCCGCGGAACCCGGCCCCGTCTCCGCGGAACCGCCCCAGGTCCCGGGCGATCTCCAGCCAGGCGTCCGACGCCACGTCCTCCGCCTCGTCGCCGACCAGGCCCCGCAGGTACCCGAGCAGTCCGGGCTGCACGAGCCGGTACGCGACGGCGAAGGCGGCCTCGTCCCCGTCCTGCGCCCGTGCGACGGCCGCGCCGAGTTCACCGTCGGACGTCCGCCCGCGGTGGGATTCCCCTCCCTGGCCCAACAGTGTCCTCGTTCACGCCGAGTTCGTACCGGATCCGCACCGCGCGGCGCGCGTCGCCATGTCCGCGCGCCCCCAAGGTCATCAGCGTCGGACGGCACGGAAATGTCACAGCCCGTCAGATGGCCTGGCGGCCTCACGACCGGCTCCAGGCCCGGTTCCGCGACCGGCACGATCACCGGTCCGGCCAGTCCGGCCGGTCCCGCGAGTCCCGCCCGCCTCGACGGACCCGGTTCCTTTACCGGCCCCACGCCCGGTTCCGCGACTGGCACGACCGCCGGTCCCACCAGCCCCGCTGGCCCTGCCGGTCCCACCGACCCCGCCCGCCTCGACGGACCTGGGCTGCGCGGGCAGCCCCGGCAGTGCAGGCAGCCCGGGTCGCGCCCGCCCGTGCAGTTGCAGATAGAACGTCCGCAGGGACTCCCGTTCACCCACCTCGAACCTCTTCACGACCTTGCCCAGCGGATTCCACACCCGCCCGTCCGGCATCCGTACGCCCACCGGCCGGCCGAACAACTCCCGCTGCTCCTCGTCGAACTCGACCCACACGGCACCGGCCCGGCGGACGAGCACCTCACCGGCGTACACCCCGAGCCCGAACAGCACGTGCCCCACGGCCGTGCGGTCCCGGCCGCTCTTGCGCAGCCCGTCGACGATGAAGTCGACCACCCGCAGGCTCGCGACCGAGTAGTCCAACGGCAGTTGGCTGCGGGCCGTGACGTCCCGCACGAACTCCGCCGCGTGCCGCCGCATCCGCAGATCCGCCGACAGCCTTGTCCTCTCCACCGTTTCCGCCCCCTGGCTCACCGCTCGCGCATCCGCCTCTGGCAGACCAAGCGGGGCGGGCGCCGCGAACATCACACGTCACCGCAGTGACAAGGGTCACGCCACAATTAGCTGATACCCGTACAACCATCCGACCCCCTTGGACGTCTGCGCGAACGCGAAGTGACGTACCCCACAGCCCTGTTGGGTGATGTTTAACCTCGTCTTACCGCTGAATTAGAAAGCCACCCCAGTGACGGGTGGGTTTTTTGTGAGGATTTCCTAGGGGTGGGGCATTTGAGTCGCCGGACGACCCATGCGTACAAGCCGCTGAGCCTGAAGCGGAGAGCGTGGCTGACGATAGGGGCCGTGGTGCTGGGCGGGACGGGCGCCGTGACGTACGCCGTCGCGAACCCGAGCTCGGACCCGGCCGTGGACGCCGCGCGCAGCAAGCGGCCCGTGAAGGTGCACGAGCTCACGATGGAGAGCGACGGCTCGGGCCGGCGCGAGGTCGAGCGGACGAGCACCGCGCAGTTCTCGCTGCTCGGGGTCACCTGGACCGGCGCGAAGACCGAGCTGGACGGCACCGCCCAGGTACGCACCCGCGACCTGGCGACGGGCGAGTGGACCGGCTGGCAGAACCTGGATCTGGAGCCGCACCCGGTCGACAAGGCCGAGCCGGGCGCCAAGGAGGCCCGCGGTGCCTCCGATCCGCTGTGGGTCGGCCCGAGCGACGGTGTCGAGGCGCGGGTGGTCGCGGCCGACGGCTCGACGAGTTCGCCGCTGCCCAAGGGGCTTGAGGTCAGCCTGGTCGACCCGGGTGTGACCTCGGCCGAGGCGAAGAACAAGGCACTCGGCACGACGACCGGCAGCTCCCTGGAGAACGCCGCGTTCGTCGCCGAGGACCCGACCGACTCGCCGACCCCGACCGACCCGGCCTCGGACTCCCCGTCGCCGACGGACTCCACCGGTACGGAGCCCACGACCAGCGCCCCGGCGACGCCCACCGAGAGCAACTCGGAGAGCGCGTCGGAGTCCGCTTCCCCGACCCCCGACCCGGTCCCGTCCCCGCCGCCGTCCACCGTGGCGCAGCCGCCGATCGTCTCCCGCGCCCAGTGGGGCGCCGACGAGTCGATGGTCAAGGACCCGCCGGAGTACATCGACAAGGTCAGCGCGGTCTTCGTGCACCACACGGTCGGCACGAACGACTACAGCTGCGCCGAGTCCCCGGCGCTGGTGCGCGGCATCATGGCGTACCACGTGCAGAGCGAGGGGTGGAACGACCTCGGCTACAACTTCCTGGTCGACAAGTGCGGCCGGATCTTCGAGGGCCGCGGCGGCGGCATCGACCTGCCGGTGCGCGGCGCGCACACGTACGGCTTCAACGGCGACTCGGCGGGCGTCGCCGTCCTCGGTGACTTCGAGGGCGCTGCCGCCACCTCCACCACTCCGGCGAAGGCCGCGGGCAAGCCGAGCCGCGCCGCCCTGGAGTCCGTGGCGCGCGTCGCCGCGTGGAAGCTGGGCCAGTACGGGGGCAACCCGAGCGGCCAGGTCACACTGACCGCCGCCGCCGACACGGGTGTGTGGAAGGCGGGCGAGCAGGCCACGCTGAACACGATCTCCGGCCACCGCGACGGCTTCGCCACCGCGTGCCCCGGCAAGAACCTGTACTCGAAGCTGAGCGAGATCCGCCGGTACGCGTCCAGCCCCGGCAAGAACTCCGCGATCCCCACTGCCGACTTCAACCGTGACGGCATCAGCGACGTCGTCGCCGCCACGCCCAAGCAGGGCAGCGGCTGGCTCACGCTCGTGCCGGGCGGCGTCAACGGCCCCGTCTCCGCCTCGAAGGTGAAGCTCAACCAGGGCAGCGCCGGTGTTCCGGGTGCCGCCGAGTCCGGCGACCAGTGGGGCACGGCCTCCGCCTGGGGCGACATCAACGCCGACGGCTACGCGGACCTCGCGATCGGCGCGCCCGGCGAGGACGACACGACCGGCCACGCGGACCGCGGTGCCGTAACGATCCTGTACGGCCCGAAGTTCGACACCGGCGCCGACACCATGGCGCTGGGCGACGACTACGAGCCGGCCGGCGCACGCTTCGGCGCGACGGTCGCGGTCGGCGACTTCAACGCCGACGGCAAG
The DNA here is from genome assembly GCF_001418655.1 of Streptomyces phaeochromogenes. Taxonomy (GTDB): domain Bacteria; phylum Actinomycetota; class Actinomycetes; order Streptomycetales; family Streptomycetaceae; genus Streptomyces; species Streptomyces phaeochromogenes. The sequence continues at coordinate 6,781 of NZ_LIQZ01000436.1, forward strand.
GCGGACGTCTTCACGGCGGCCACCGGCACGGGTGGCAACTGGGCGGCCCGTTTCAACGACGGCCACGAGGTCGCCGGTGACCTCACCACCGTCTCCGGCGCCCTCTCGTACGCGGACGCCACGAGCGGTGACTTCAACCGGGACGGCTACGCGGACGTGGCGCTCAACTACCGCGACGCGTCCGGCGTCGGCAAGGTCACCTGGTTCAAGGGCTCCAAGTCGCTGGGCCTGTCGAAGGTTTCGACACTCTCCGTGAAGGGCGGCCGGTCCATCGCCTCGGGCGACGTGAACGGCAACGGCTACGACGACATCGTCATCGGGCAGCCGTACGCCACCGAGTCCGGCGCGATCTCCGGCGGCCAGGTCACCATGGTTCCGGGCACGTCGACCGGCTTCACCACGACCGGGATGACGAAGATCACCCAGGACACGGCCGGGGTCGCGGGCGCCAACGAGTCCGGGGACGCGCTGGGTACGTCGGTCTCCGTGGGCGACTTCAACGCCGACGGTTACGCGGACGTCCTCGCCGGTGCCCCGAACGAGGACATCACCCGCACCACCAACCGGGCCAACGCGGGCGCGATCTGGCTCTTCAAGGGCGCCTCGTCGGGCCTGACGGGTACAGGCTCTCTCTCCTACTCCCAGGACACGACGGGTGTCCCCGGCTCCACGGAGAAGGACGACAAGCTGGGCTCATCCGTCTCCCTGACGGACGTCTCGGGCCACGGCCGCGCTCATCTCCTCATCGGCGCGGAGGGCGAGGACGCGGGCAACGGCACGCTCCTGTACCTCCCGACGACGGCCTCCGGCGTCTCCGTCGCCAAGTCGGCCTACTACGGCGTAGCCCAACTCGCTACGCCGACGGCGGGCCGCCTGGGCCAGTTCCTGACCCCGTAGCCCGACAACCGAAAGCCGGGGCCTGCGTTGTGCGGGCCCCGGCTTTTTCTTCGCCCCCGCCGCCCCTACCCATTCCCGTCCC
>NZ_LIQZ01000437.1 GCF_001418655.1 Streptomyces phaeochromogenes
GCTCTCCCCCCGCCTCCGCCCCCGAGGTGTTCGCCGGTGTCGACATCGGCGGCACGACCACGCAGGTCGTGCTCTGCACGCCCGAACTCGACGTCGTGGACAGCCAGGAGGTGCCCACCCCGGCCGCGGAGGGCGGCACGGCGATGGTCGGCGCCGCGCTCGACGCCCTGGGGCTGCTCCTGGCGCGCGCACCGGCCCGGCTGCGCGCGGTCGGGGTGGGCGCGGCGGGTGTGGTCGACGCCCGCGCCGGACGCGTCCTCGTGGCCAGCGACTCCTTCCACGCGTGGGCCGGGTTCGAGGTGACGGCGACCATGGAGGCCGCGCTCGGCGTCCCGGTCTTCCTCGACAACGACGTCAACGCGTTCCTGCGCGGCGAGGTGGCCCGGGGCGCCGTCGCTGGCGAGCGGCACGTCCTCGGCATGACGCTCGGCACGGGGGTCGGCGGCGCGCTGTGGCTGGACGGGGCGCTGTACGAGGGGCCGCGGGGCGCGGCGGGCGAGACGGGCCACATCCCGGGTTTCGGGGACCTCCCGTGCACCTGCGGCGGCCACGGCCATCTGGAGACCCTGGCCTCCGGCCGGTCCATCGCCGCCCGGTACGGCGAACGGACCGGGCTCGACCGCAGCGCCCGCGCCGTCGCCGAGGCTGCGGAGCGCGGCGACGCGGACGCGCTCGCCGTGTACGAGGCCGCCGGCGACGCGGTCGCCCGCGCGATCCTGATCACCGCGGGCATGCTGGACATCTCGACCTTCGTGATCGGCGGCGGGGTCAGCGGCGCCTGGACGCTCCTGGAGCCGTCGATCCGGGCCGCGCTCACCGCCGAACCCCCCGTCAGCGGCCACCAGGTCAGGGTCGTACGGGCCGGGCTCGGCAGCGCGGCCGTGGCGGTCGGGGCGGCCTCCCGCGCCCGTACGGAATCCCGGGAACCCCTCGTTCCGGTCCGGCCCCTCTCCGAAGGCGCCAACTCGGCGACTTTCAAGAGTGGTTGACTGCTTCTCACTCCACCTCATGATCAAAAAAGACAACTCCGGCCATCTGGGCGCTCACTTGACTACCAGGCGTCACACACGATTGGCTCCGGCCAGCAAAAGTCCGACAGTCGGCACACATGATCCGCCGACGGTCACACCGACTTCACGCTCCCCTTCCGCTTGCCCGGCCGCACAGCGAGGTGCCATACCCCCATGAACACCACTCCCTCAGGTCCCGTCCCCGCAGGATCCGCACGCGGCACCGCTCTGGCCGCCGCCGTCGCGGCCGTCTGTCTGCTCGCGTCCGGCTGTTCCGGTTCCGGCGGATCGGACGCGGGATCCGACGCCGACGCGGCGGGCAAGGCGAGCGCCGGGATCAAGGTCGCCCTGATCACCCACGGCGCCCCCAACGACGCCTTCTGGGAGCTGGTGAAGAAGGGCGCGCAGGCGGCTGCCGCCAAGGACGGCATCGCCCTGACGTACGAGAGCAACCCCGACTCCAAGGGCCAGGCCGACCTGGTGCGGGAGGCGATCGCCGACCGGGTCGACGGGATAGCCGTGACCCTGGCCAAGCCGGAGGCCATGAGGAGCGCGGTCGCCGCGGCCCGGGCGGCGGGCATCCCCGTGGTCGGCCTCAACTCCGGTATCGACGCCTGGAAGTCCGGGGGCCTGCTGCAGTACTTCGGCCAGGACGAGAGCGTCGCGGGCCAGGCGGTCGGCGACAAACTGGACGCCCTGCGCGCCAAGCACGCCCTGTGCGTCATCCACGAACGGGGCAACGTCGCCGTGGAGGCCCGCTGCGCCGGGGTGAAGAAGACGTTCGCCGGCCGGACCGAGATGCACTACGTGGACGGCACCGACATGGACGCGGTGACCGACTCCGTCGCCGCCGCCCTGAGGCAGGACCGGACCATCGACGAAGTCGTCATGAACGGCGCGGAGTTCGCGCTCGCGGCGGTGAAGTCGGTGAAGGAGGCGGGCAGCAAGGCCGAGGTCGCCACCTTCGACCTGAACAAGGACCTGGTGAAGGCCGTGCGGAGCGGGGACGTGCAGTTCGCCGTGGACCAACAGCCCTATCTGCAGGGCTACCTCGCCGTGGACGCGTTCTGGCTGTACAAGACCAACGGCAACTTCAGCGGCGGCGGAGAGGAGCCCGTACTCACCGGACCGGCGTTCGTCACCAAGCAGAACGTCGCCGCGGTCTCCAAGTTCGCGGCCAACGGAACGCGGTGAACCGCCGGCGAAGCTCGGTGGAACTCCCGTGGCGGGCCGGCCGAACCACGGTGCCGGACCGGCTGATCCTGCGTGCCGAACCGGCCGATCCGGCGCCGTCAGGTAACAGCGTCGCCAAGGTTTGGGGTACTCACGGTGCGTACGGTCACTTGTACGGATAGCATCCTGCGCATCCCCTGTGCTGTATCGGACACGCGGTCACCCGCCGCCCTTGTCCCCTCTCTCACCCCTGCTGACCACCCGACTTCCGCCAAGACCCCCTCCGCTCACCGCTGATCGCTCTAGGACGACGATGTCTCCACGGACAGGCTCCCGCCGCCGTCTCGGCTCCATACGTCTCTCACTGATCCTGCTGGCTCTGGTGCCCAGCGTCACCCTCGCCGCCATGTGGGGCGTGACGACGATCCAGATGTTCTCGGAGGGTCTGCGGCTGCGGGACCAGACGGAGCTCAGCAAGTCGACCGGGGCCATGGGCACCGAGGCGACGCTCGCGCTGCAGCGGGAGCGCAGTCTGTCGGCCGTACTGCTGGCCAGGCCCGGCAGTTCGCGTACGGCCCTGGACGAGCAGCGGGCCCGTACCGACAAGGCGGTCGCGACACTCGTCGGCCAGTCCGACGCGATCCAGAAGGCCCCCGAGCGGATCAGCGACCGGATGTACTCGGTCATCGCGTCGGTGGGCAGCCTGGAGTACTACCGGGGCCAGGTGGACAACCCCACCGACATCACTCCCGACCAGGCGCTGGACCAGTACACCTCGATCATCGACGACCAGATCCACGCCTTCCAGGAGCTCTCCCAGGTCGACGACGGCGAACTCACCTCGCAGGCGGGCCCGCTGGTCGCCCTGGAGCACTCGGCCGAGCTGGTCTCCCAGGAGGACGCCCAGCTGCACCTGGCCTGGCCGTCCGGGAAGCTCGACGAGAACGCGTGGAACCACTACGTCCAGCTGGTCAACACGAAGCGCTGGCTCGTCGAGGACCAGTTGGTGCCCTCGCTGCGCGGCTCGGTGAAGACACAGACCGAGCGGATCCTGCAGGGTCCGGAGTGGAAGGCGCTGGAGGGCGTCGAGGACCAGGTCGTCGCGGCCCGCGCGAAGGGCCTCACCGACGGCCGGAAGATCACCCTGCCGGACGCGCAGAAGCGGTGGAGCCCCGCGTTCGACAAGCTCGGCGACCAGTACACCGCCCTGATCCGCCAGGAGACGGCGGCGCTGCTGGAACGCAGTGACGACAGGGCCGAGGACCTGCTGATCAAGGCGGCCGCGCTGAGCACCGGCGGATTCGTCGCCCTGCTGGTGTGCGTCCTGATGTCCTGGCGGATCACCCGCTCCCTCTCCCGGCGGCTGCGCGGGCTGCGTATCGCCACCCTCAGCCTGGCCGAGGAGCGGTTGCCCGACGTGGTGGCACGTCTCAACCGCGGCGAGAAGGTCGACGTGGAGTCGGCCACGCCCCCGCTGGACTACGGCCGGGACGAACTCGGGCAGGTGGCCCAGGCGTTCAACGCCGCGCAGCGCACGGCGGTCCACACCGCGGTCGAACTCGCCGACACCAGGCGCGGGTTCCAGAAGGTCATCCTGGGCATCGCCCGGCAGAGCCAGAACCTGGTCAACCTCCAGCTCACCAAGCTGGACGCGCTGGAACGCCAGCACCAGGACCCGGAGATCCTCAAGGGCCTGTACGAACTGGACTCCACCGCGAGCCAGTTGCGCCGCTACGAGGAGAACCTCGTCATCATCAGCGGCGAGCAGCCGCGCCGCAGCTGGACCGAACCGGTCGCGCTGATCGACATCCTGCGCAGCGCCGTCGGTGAGGTCGCCGAGTACCAGCGGGTGGAGGTGAACACCGACGAGGAGGTGTTCCTCACCCCGCCGGCGGTGGCGGACGTCATCCACCTGCTGGCCGAACTCATCGACAACGCGACCGCGTACTCCCCCGCGCCCAGCCCGGTCGGGGTGCGGGCCGGGATGGTCGCCAAGGGGCTGGCCGTCGAGATCGAGGACCGCGGTCTCGGCATGTCCGACGAGGACTACGCGTCGTTCAACGCCCAGTTGACGACAGCCCCGCAGTTCGACGTGGTGGCGCTCGCCGACGACCTGCGGCTCGGCATGTTCGTCGTCGCCCGGCTCGCCACCCGGCACGGCATCGCCGTCACACTGCGGTCCTCGCCGTACGGGGGCACCACCGCGATCGTGCTGATCCCGCACGAGATCGTGGTGCGCGAGGCCCTCGAATTCGAACCACCCTCCGCGGACGCGGAGAACGCGAACGGGGCCTTGCCGGCCGCCCGGGAGCAGGGCGGGGAGCAGGCCGGCGGGCCGGTGGCGGAGCCGGTCGGCGTCGCCGCGAAGGGTTCGGCGGACCGGATCCCGGGCGCGGACCGGCAGACCCACGAGCGCTCGCGGGAGGCGCAGCCCGTCGCCCGGGCGCGGACACCTCAGGCGGCCGAGACCCGGGTCGCCGCCGGTGCGGCCCGCTCCGGTTCGGCCGCGGCGGGGCACGGCGGTCTCACCCCGCTGCCGCGCCGGGTGCCGCAGACCAGCCTGGCCGCCGAGTTGCGGGAGGACGTGCCGCCCGTCGCGTCCGCCGAGGCCGACGACTCCCTCGCGGACTTCACCGCGGAGCGCGCGGCCTCCTCCCTCTCCGGTTTCCAGCGCGGAACGCTCCAGGCGCGTGACAACGACACGGATACGGCGTACGACCAAGGGGAAGAAACCGCACCCGAAGGCGCATCCGTCACCTCGACTCCGCCCGCAGACCGCTCATGAAGGACAGAGAAATGACACGCCCCATCCCCGCCACGCACAGCCAGCTCGACCAGCTGCTCACCGGACTGGTGGACCGGGTCGCCGAGGTGAACCACGCCGTCGTGCTCTCCGAGGACGGACTGGTCGTCAGCAGGTCCACGGGGTTCCTGCGTGATGACGCCGAGCGTCTTGCGGCGACCGCGTCCGGTCTGATGAGCCTCAGCAAGGGCGTCAGCATGGACTTCCGCGGCGGCCCCGTGCGGCAGGCGCTCATCGAGATGGCCAACAGTTACCTGATACTCAGCACGGCCGGGCCGGGCGCCCATCTGGCCGTGCTCACCAGCCAGGGTGCGGACGTCGGTGTGGTCGCGTACCAGATGAACATGCTGGTGAAGAAGATCGGCGAACACCTCAGCGCGGCACCGCGGGCGGGCGTCGCCGTCACCGACAACGGCGAGTGAAGTGAACGGAGGCGACGCGAGCGGCCGTCTGGTGCGGCCGTTCACGCTGACCGGCGGCCGTACCCGGCCCAGCCGCACCGACTTCACCCTCATCACGTCGGTCACCACGGTGGACCCGCCGCCCGACCGGGCCGCGCGCCCGCAGCCCGAGCACGCGCGGATCCTGCGGCTGTGTACGAAGCCGGTCGTGGTCGCGGAGCTCGCCGCCCAGCTCGACCTGCCGGTCAGCGTGGTCTGCATCATGCTCTGCGACCTGCTGGAGGCGGGCCGGATCGTCGCCCACGCCCCACGCCAGATCTCCCGAACCTCGGACATGGACCTGCTGCAGAAAGTGAGGGACGGCCTTGGCCGGCTCTGACCCCGTCATCACGGGGACCTCAGCACCCGACACGGTCAAGATCCTGATCGCCGGGGGATTCGGCGTCGGCAAGACCACCATGGTCGGCGCGGTCAGCGAGATCGTGCCGCTGCGCACCGAGGAACCGCTGACCTCGGCCGGCCTGGGCGTCGACGACCTCGACGGCATCCCGGAGAAGCACGCCACGACGGTGGCCCTGGACTTCGGCCGGATCACGCTCAGCCAGGAACTCGTGCTGTATCTCTTCGGCACGCCGGGGCAGCAGCGGTTCTGGTTCATGTGGAACGACCTCGCCATCGGTGCCCTGGGCGCCGTGGTCCTCGTCGACGTCCGCCGCCCCGAGTCCAGCTTCGCCGCCATCGACTTCTTCGAGCGGCGCGACATCCCCTTCGTCGTCGGCGTCAACGGCTTCCACGGCGAGCATCCGTACGCCGCCGACGAGATCCGGGACGCCCTGGCCCTGCCCGAGCACACCCACGTACTGCTCTGCGACGCCCGCGACCGGGAGTCGTGCCGGGACGTACTGATAGCGCTGATAGACCAGTTGATAGCCACGTCGGCCCAGAACAACGGAAGCGGGCGGCCCAGCGGGCGGGTGTGAACACCCACGGAGGGACCGGCCGGGCCTGGCTTGGCTGACTTGGCTCGGCTTGGCTAGCCGGTTGACCTGGCTGGCTCGGCCCGGCCGGCTAGCTGGAGTGAGCTGGGCTGCGCCGAGTTGGGGCGGCAGCACCGGAAACTCGGCGCAGCCCCGCCCGGCCTGATGATCCATCAGGAATGCCCCGCCACGCCTGCGCGGAGCGCGCGACGCGCAAACACGTCCGCCACAGCCGTCAGGCCGTCAGGCCGAGAATGAACGAGGCCGGGACCAGTGACCGGGCCGCGCCCCCGCAGGGCACCTCCGCCGGGCCCCCGGCACACCCTCCGCACGGCCCGCACCCCGTGCAGGATGGCCCGCGTCGCCCGCCCGCCCGCGCGCCTTCCGCTCCCGGACACCGTCGCGTCACACCGAGCGGGCACGTTTCGGTCGTCCCCTCCTGCCTTGCCCTGTATCCGTCCGCCC
>NZ_LIQZ01000438.1 GCF_001418655.1 Streptomyces phaeochromogenes
GCACGGCCCGCGCCCCCACGCCAAACAGGCGCGAACCACCTCAGCCAAAGACGACGGCCGGCTTCAGTCGAAGACGACGGTCCGCCGCCCGTTCAACAAAATCCGCCGCTCCGCATGCCACTTCACGGCCCGAGCAAGCGCCTGGCACTCCACATCCCGCCCCACAGCGACAAGCTGCTCCGGCGTGACCTGATGCCCCACCCGCTCGACCTCCTGCTCGATGATCGGCCCCTCGTCGAGGTCGGCCGTCACATAGTGCGCGGTGGCACCAATGAGCTTCACACCACGAACGTGCGCCTGGTGATACGGCTTCGCGCCCTTGAAGCTAGGCAGGAACGAGTGATGAATATTAATAATCCGCCCGCTCAACTGCTTGCACAGATCATCAGAGAGCACCTGCATGTACCGCGCGAGCACAACGAGCTCGACCCCCTGCTCCCGCACCAACTCCAGCAACTGAGCCTCGGCCTGCGCCTTGTTGTCCTTGGTGACCGGAATATGATGAAACGGCACATCATAAGAAGCCACAAGCTCGGCAAACTCCGTGTGATTGGAAACCACAGCCGCGATCTCAACGGGAAGCGCCCCGATCCGCGCCCGGAACAGCAGATCATTCAAACAATGCCCGAACTTGCTGACCATCAGCACGACCCGCATCCGGTCCTCGGCCCGGTGGATCTGCCACTCCATCTGGAAGGAGTCACCGATCGCCGCGAAGCTGGCCCGCAGCTTCTCCACCGTCACCGGCGACTCCGCCGAGAAGTGGACCCGCATGAAGAACAGCCCCGTGTCATGGTCACCGAACTGCTGACTGTCCTCGATGTTGCACCCGGTCATGAAGAGATAACTCGACACGGCGTGCACGATGCCCTGCTTGTCAGGACAGGAAAGCGTAAGGACGTACTGCTCGGTCACGGACTGCTCGTTCATGCCCGCCAGGGTCCCACAAACCGAGCCGAGCCAGACCACACGTCCCGCCAGCCGGACCGGGACGGAGGCCCCGCGCCCACCCAACCGCCGAAGGCCTACGCGGACCGAGTCATGATCCGCAGAACCTCAAGCGTCCGAGGCTGCACATCGGGATCCTCCCCGTCGCTCACCGCCATCCGAACGTGCGCATCCCGAGCAGCCCGCACGGCCTCGGGCCACCCCGGATGTTCGAGATAAACGGAGACGACAGCATCGGGCCCCACCTGATGCATGATCCGCAGCACCCGAAGCACGGCGGAATCGACGAGCGCCGCCTCCTGCGAGTCCCGGAAGATCGTCCCCACGTATTTCTCGGCGGACCAGTTGTCCAGCCAGGTGTCCTCGACGAGGCGATAGACGGCGTCGGTCACATCCCCGTACCCGTCGACCCCCGCGAGCCAGACCCCTCGCTGGAACTCGGTGTCGGAAAGCATGTGCAGCGCGGAGCGCACATTGCTGCGCCAGCGCCACCACGGCATGTCGTTCAGTGGCATGCCGCCCATGGTGGATGAGCGACGCCCGCGACGGGAAGAGTTCTCCGAACCTTGCACGGTCACCGATCGTACGTTCTCGCCGATTCGTCCCGCCCCGCACCCCGGAGTTCACCTTCTGGTCACCAAGCGTTGACCATGGGTCACACCTGCCGTAGCAGTGTGACGGAATCGTGCGTGTCCATGACCGGCAGGCGACGCACCCGCACCCTCCTCCCCGCCCACCACCGTCCCGCCAAGGCCAGAGCGCTGTCCGCGGGCGCGTTGGCGGCG
>NZ_LIQZ01000439.1 GCF_001418655.1 Streptomyces phaeochromogenes
TGACAGGCGTCCCGGCCACCCTCCTCCTCCCCCGCGCACAGCATGGAAGCGGCCACGTACGTTCCGTCCACGCTCCCCGGATAGGCCTCCTCGCAGAGCGCGTCGGACAGCACCTTCACGCGCGCGGCCCGCAGAGTGGTCGCGTAGTCGCCGCTCCCCGTGGTGTCGCCCCAGCCGTAGACCACGGCCCCTGGGCCTGGCTTGTACGCGGCGTCACCGGCGCCCGCCATGGGGATGACCGCGCTCGCGGCGAGGGGCTCCGCGAGAGTGAGTACGGCGAAGTCTCCGGCGTTCGTGTAGCTGTCGTAGCGCGGGTTGATCCAGGTGTCGCGCACGGCGATCTCCCTGCCCTCGGCCGACAGCAGATTCCCGCGGCCCGCGATCACCTTCAGATCACGCACCTGCCGCGGAGGTGCGCCCAGCACCTCCTTGCTCAGACAGTGGGCCGCGGTCAGCACCGTCGAGCGGCCTATCACCACACCCCCGCAGAACTGTCCGGCACGCGTACCCCCGAACCGGTCACGGCTGGACACGGCGACCGTCCAGGGGCTCTCGGAGATCTCGACCGGGTAGCCGCCGATGATGACATCGGCCGTCGCGGGTGCCGGACAGGCCAACGGTATGACGGCCACCGTGGCCGCTACGGCCAGCGCTCGGGCAAAGGGACGAGGCATGCGCGCTCCTCACTCTGGGGTTGTCATGAGACACCCAGCGTGATCCAGATGGCGGCACTCCGCACTCCGCACAGACCGAGGGCCCGGCTCCCTGAGCAGGAAACCGGGCCCTCGATGACGTACGGCCGAGACCTAGTCGAGGTAGTCGCGCAGCACCTGCGAGCGCGACGGGTGACGCAGCTTCGACATCGTCTTGGACTCGATCTGGCGGATGCGCTCGCGCGTCACGCCGTACACCTTGCCGATCTCGTCGAGGGTCTTCGGCTGACCGTCGGTGAGACCGAAGCGCATCGAGACGACGCCCGCCTCACGCTCGGACAGGGTGTCCAGGACGGAGTGCAGCTGCTCCTGGAGGAGCGTGAAACTGACCGCGTCGGCCGGGACGACCGCCTCGGAGTCCTCGATGAGGTCACCGAACTCGCTGTCGCCGTCCTCACCCAGGGGGGTGTGGAGGGAGATCGGCTCACGGCCGTACTTCTGGACCTCGATGACCTTCTCGGGGGTCATGTCGAGTTCCTTGGCCAGCTCCTCCGGGGTGGGCTCGCGGCCCAGGTCCTGGAGCATCTGGCGCTGCACGCGCGCGAGCTTGTTGATGACCTCGACCATGTGCACCGGGATGCGGATGGTGCGGGCCTGGTCGGCCATGGCGCGGGTGATCGCCTGACGGATCCACCACGTGGCATACGTCGAGAACTTGTAGCCCTTGGTGTAGTCAAACTTTTCCACCGCGCGGATCAGACCGAGGTTGCCCTCCTGGATGAGGTCCAGGAAGAGCATGCCGCGGCCGGTGTAACGCTTGGCCAGGGAGACCACCAGACGGAGGTTGGCCTCCAGGAGGTGGTTCTTGGCGCGGCGGCCGTCCTCGGCGATGATCTCCAGCTCGCGCTTGAGCTTGGGGGCGAGCTTGTCGGCGTTGGCCAGCTTGTCCTCGGCGAACAGACCGGCCTCGATGCGCTTGGCGAGCTCGACCTCCTGCTCCGCGTTGAGCAGCGGGACCTTGCCGATCTGCTTGAGGTAGTCCTTGACGGGGTCGGCCGTGGCACCGGCCGCGGCGACCTGCTGCGCGGGCGCGTCGTCCTCGTCCTCGTCGGACAGGACGAAGCCCTGGGCGCCGTCCTCGGCGGGCTCGTCGCCGGTCTTGGCCGCGCCCGGGGTCTCCTCGGCCGCCTCGTCGTCGACGACCTCGGCGTCGTCCTTCTTGGCGGTGGTCTTCTTCGCCGTCGCCTTCTTCGCGACGGTCTTCTTCGCTACGGCCTTCTTGGCCGTCGCCTTCTTGGCAGCGGCCTTCTTCTCGGCTGCGTCCTCGGCGGGAGCGTCTGCGGCAGGCATCGCCGGGGCGGCGGCGGCGGTGGCCTTCTTGGCCGTCACCGTCTTCGCCGCGACGGTCTTGGTGGCGGTGCGCTTGGCCGGACTCTTCGCTGCGACGCTCTTTCGGGTGCGCTTGGGCTCCGCGGCACTGACCATCAGCGTCACACCCTCTTCCTCGAGGATCTGGTTGAGGCTGCGCAGTACGTTCTTCCACTGAGTGGCCGGAATCTGGTCAGCTTCGAAGGCCCGACGCACGTCATCGCCGGCGATCTGCCCCTCAGCCTTTCCCCGCTCGATGAGCGCCATGACAGAGACGGACTCGGCGATCTCCGGCGGGAGCGTACGGGATGTGCTGGCCGACACGAACAACCTCTCGGAACGTTGGAAAACGGCTTCCGGCCCCGTCCGGTACGGACAGGAGCCGACGACCGCCGACTTGGGGATGGGCCGACGGCGCGGGCGAGGGCCGGGAAGAGTCACAGCGCCTTGAACGGCGTCTGTATTCCCTACTCGGCTGTCACCTCTTAGGTCATCGCGCTGCCCCGTGGAGCGTTACGCCCAATCTGCGTGGCCCGAGTCACACCCCGTAAGTGCTCAAAAGCTCCCAGATGCGGTCAGAGGTGGTCAGCCGATGACCTCAGTACCCCATCACACCGCCGGACCCCGCCGGATTCCAGAAGCATCCAGGGGGTCCGGCGGCAGATGGTTCGCCGGCCAAGCGATGCCACACGGGCACCCGCCACCGACCGCGCCGCCCTCGGTGCGCGGTCAGTGCTCGCGCGGCGCGGGCACGACGCGCTCCACCTCGGGGTGGACGGTGAGCAGTTGGCGCATGGCCGTCTCGGCACCCGATCCGTCGCCGGCGGCGAGGGCATCGACGATGCGGGCGTGGTGCCCGAGGGACGCCTCGGTCGGCCGGTCGCAGCCCGTGACCGGGTTGCCGGACACCTGGAGCGCGGCGGACACGATCCCGGAGAGGTGCTCCAGCATGCGGTTGCCGGAGACCTGGATGAGCAGGGAGTGGAACTCCGCGTCGGCGCGCGAGAAGGTGAGGGCGTCACCCTGCGCCATGGAGTGGCCCATGATCTCGACCATGTCGGCGAGCCGCTGCTGCACCTCCTCCCGGCCGTGGCCGGCGGCGAGGCGGGCGGCGAGCGGTTCGATCGTCCAGCGCAGCTCGCTCAGCTCGCGGCGCTGGTCGTCGCGCTGCGGCCCGAAGGCCCGCCACTCGATGATGTCCGGGTCGAGGAGGTTCCAGTCACTGACCGGGCGTACGCGCGTGCCGACATTGGGGCGGGCGCTGACCAGGCCCTTCGCCTCAAGAACGCGGAGCGACTCACGGACGACGGTACGGGAGACCTCGAATCGCTGGCCGATCTCCTCGGGCACCAGCGGGCGGTCCGCGCCCAGGTCGCCGGAGACGATCATCTGCCCCAGTTGCTGGACCAGTTGGCCATGCAGGCCGCGTCCGCGGCTGCCGGCGGCACGTCGGCCCATGCGGCCCAGCTCCGGGTCCGTGCTGTCCCACACGGAGGCGCTGACGCGGTCTGCACCGGGGACCTCCCCGTAGGGGTAGCGGTCGAGTTCGCCCGGGCCGGCGAGGCCGGAGTCTGCGGAACGGGCGGCGGTCATCATGGTGTGCGCAAGGGTACTCACGGATCCTTTGTCGGCTCCGTCTCCAACTCCCTTGAGGTCTTTGGTGAAAAGCACACGAAAGGGTGATCGCTCACCCCGTCGCAATTGACGCCTTATCGGAAAGAAATGGGCGTTCTGCGCGGAGTTGCGCACACGAAGGGAACGCATGTGCACGGGCCGCCGTCATCGGACCCTGCTCCGTAGGGTGGTGAGCAGGTATGCGCAGAGCAGGGCACTGATCGACAACATCAGTGCGCCGCCGACGGGTTGGGCGATCACTCGCGCCACAGCAGCCACATAGCGCTCGCCTCCGAACGGCCACTGCACCAGCACGAGCTCGCGCAGCCGGGTCGAGAACCCGGCGGCGGTCCGCACGGACGGTCCCTCCAGGACCTTCTGTACGAGCGGTACGACGAGGACCGGTACGGCCAGTACCGCCGCGAGTCCGGCGGTCGTCGACCGGAAGATACCGGCCGCCAGGACGCCCGCCCAGGCGCAGCCCACCACGAGACCGATCCAACTCACGCCCAGCGAAAGCCAGTCCTCGGGAACTCCGGCGAGCTCCCGTCCGTAGACGAGGTAGAGCAGTTCGGCGTCCACGCCCACCGCGAGGAGGGCCAGCAGCAGCGCGGTGGCGGCGGCGACGAGGAGTTTGGCGGCGAGCAGTCCCAGGCGGCGGGGGACGGTCCCGCGATCGGCGGCCAGGGCGGGATGACGGAACTCGTCGCCGAACGCGATGGCACCGAGGAGCCCCGCGCCGAGCGCCGCGGGCGGCAGAGGAAAATCCCGTGGCCACGCGGCGAGCAGACGCGACTGCGGGGTGTGCCCCGCTCTGGCCAGGAGTACGGAGATCAGGGCGGAGGCGACGAGCACGGCGACCGCGGTGAGGTAGCCGGTGGCGACCCCGGCGGCACGGCGCAGTTCGTAGCGCAGCGGCCGCAAGGGGCTGGAGCCCGGCCTGGCGGTGATGGGCGGCGGGAGGGGAGACAGCTCGTTCGCGCCTTCCGCCGTCGCGGGGCGCGCGGGCTGCTCGGCCTCCTGGGAGTCACTCGCCGGGCGCCGCGCGGGGACGGGCCCCATGTCACCGATCTCGTCCGCGAGTTGATGTACGAGGATGCTGTGACGGTAGGCGGTTTCGCCGATGCCGGCGCACGTGCTGCCGTACACGGAGAGGCGGTTGCCGTCCTCCCGTACGACCTCCACGGAGCGTCGAGCGGTGCGGGCCTCCTTGGTGAGCAGCGCGCCGAGCCGGGCGGCGTGCGGGCTGCGGACGGCGACGCGGGGCCGGAGACGGGTGCGGGCGAAGTCGGTGACGTCCTGGTCGGCGACGAGCCTGCCCTCCTCCAGCGTGACGACACGGTCGGCGGTCCGCGCGGCCTCCTTCGGGTCGCCCGTGGCGAACAGCACAGTGCCGCCCCCGGCGGCGTGGGCCCGCAGAATCCCGTGCAGCCAGCGGCCCTCGCGGACCGAGAGCCCGTCGGCGGCGTCGTCGAGCACGAGCGTGTGCGGGTCGGACAGCAGCGCGCAGGCCAGACCGAGGCGGCGGTCCATGCCGCGCGAGAGCGTGCTCAGACGTTGGTCGCGCAGGCTGACCAGACCCACCACTTCGAGGACGTCGTCGGCACGCCTGGCCGGCACGCCTGCCGCGGCGCACAGCATGCGGAGTTGACCGCGGACCGTACGTGCCGGGTGGCCGGGGACCTCTCCGAGGAGCACGCCGACCTCGCGCGAGGGATGGGCGATGCGATGCAGCGGGCGGCCTCTGAAGTAGGTGATTCCGCGGCCCTGTTGGAGTTCGAGCATGAGCCTGAGCGCCGTCGTCTTGCCCGCGCCCGGGGCTCCGAGGAGCGCCGTGACGCGGCCCGCGGGCACCTCGAAGGAGACGTCGTCGACGGCGGGGGGAAGCTCCTTGCGGGCGTTGCTGGTCAGTCCGATGGCCTGGATCACCCGAAGCAAGATAGCGCGATATGTACAGTTTTCCGGGCATCTTGGACTCGCTGGACGGCACGCCCCGTGCCAGTCCGACCACTTGGCCCGACGGCGAATCTCGGGGTTGCCACCTCAGGTCTCTGCACAGGTTTCGGGGCAGGGTGGGCCTCAGCCCGAGTGTCGAGGCCGCACCCGTCCCGGCACGGTTCCGTCCGGCACCGCTCCAGGAGCGGCGTCAGACCTCGGGACGGAGCATCGGCGGGTTGAGCAGCGTGGCGCCGCCCGCGCGGAACAGCTGGGCCGGACGGCCTCCCTGGCGGGTCGTCGTGCCGCCCGTGGGGACGAGGAATCCCGGCGTGCCGGTCACCTTGCGGTGGAAGTTGCGGGGGTCGAGCGCCACGCCCCACACCGCCTCGTACACCCGGCGCAGTTCACCGACCGTGAACTCCGTCGGGCAGAAGGCAGTAGCCAGCGACGAGTACTCGATCTTCGAGCGGGCGCGCTCCACACCGTCCGACACGATCTGCGCGTGGTCGAAGGCCAGCGGCGCGGCCTGTTCGCCGTCGCGGCCGTAGCCGCCCCGCTGAAGCAGTTCCTCGACGGGGGCCCAGCGCGCGCTGTTGGCGTCTCCGCCGGCCCTGGGCGCGGGCAGATCGGGAGCGAGGGCGAGATGGGCGACGCTGACGACCCTCATCCGTGGGTCGCGCTTCGGGTCTCCGTAGGTCGCGAGCTGCTCCAGGTGCGCGCCATTGGCCTGCGCGGGGGCGGCCGGGTCATGGGCACATAGCCCGGTCTCCTCGCCCAGTTCCCGCGCCGCCGCCTGCGCCAGGTCCTCGTCCGGCCGTACGAAGCCACCGGGCAGCGCCCACCGCCCCTGAAAGGGCGGCTCACCCCTCCGTACCGCCAGCGCGCACAGGGCATGGCGACGCACGGTCAGCACGACCAGGTCAACGGTGACGGCAAACGGCGGGAAGGCTGACGGGTCGTAGGGCATGTCGAGATCATAGTCGTCTGCCTGACGATAAACACTCCCTTCGTCGGTCGCTTCAGTGGCTGATCCACTGCTCTCCGGTACGAGCGCCGGGGGACCCCGCCGACCCGCCTCTCGTCGGCTTCCGCCCGCTCACACTCCCAGCTGGAGCCCGTCGGCAGCCTCCTCGACCATGGCGAGGCCGAGCCGGCTGACACGTACGGAGAACGGGGCGCCCGCGACGCGCAGGCCGGTCAGCCCGATCTCACCCAGGGGCGCGCCACGGACCGGCCGCAGTGTCACCGTTCCCGCAGGGGCGTCCGGACGGATTCCGGCGAGGGTGGTGAGCAGAAGGATCCCGGCTGCCGCGGCCGTGGCCGCAGGCCGACAGGCCGCCGGATGCGGCAGCGGCACGCCGCCTACCGTGCGCTGCTCCCCCGCGTACATCTCCGGCAGCCGGTGCCCGAAAGCCTCCGCCGCAGACAGCACGCCCCGCAGCAGTGAACTCGCCTCCTTTTCGTAGCCCGCGGCGGCCAGTCCCGCGACGGCGACGGCCGTCTCGTGGACCCGCACGGCGCCGCCTCGATGCCCGAACGGGTTGTACGCCGCCTCCTTCGCGCCGAGGCTGCGCAGTCCCCAGCCCGAGTCCATGGCGGGCCCGCCGAGCAGCCGCGCCAGCTGTTCCGTCTGCACCTTGTCGAGCAGCCCCTGGGCCGGGGCGCCCACACCGAGCAGCCCGGTGTCGAGGAGGTGCGCACTGGCCGCGCCGAGGTGCGGCACGATCCGCCCGTCCGGCAGGCGGGCCGCGGCCGGTCTGCCGCCTCCCCTGTCCTCGATCCAGAAGTCCTCCTGGAAGGCGGCCCTCATTCCGCGAGCCCACCCCCGCAACTCGGAGCCGCCTCCCCTGCCGTAGGCGTCGAGGAGATCGGCGCCCAGCAGCGCGGCCCGGTGGGCGTGCGCCTGGGTTTCGCAGCGCCATGGTCCGCCGGGGTGCGGGTCGGACAGATACGTGCCGTCGCCGACCGCCGTCCGCAGCCACTGCAGGCAGCGCTCAGCCACGGGGAGCAGTTCCTCGGTCTCCTGTTCGGGGAGCCCCCAGCGCCTGGCTTCCGCGAGAACGACGGGGAACAGCAGGGTCGCCTCTTCGCCCGTGCAGCTCGGTGGCAGATGCGTACCGGCGTGCCGCCGCGGCCCGGGGATCAGTCCGGATCGCGGCCCCGCGCCCACCAGTTGGGTGCGTGCAAGGGTGCGTAGGGTGCCTGCGGCGAGCCGGGTGCCCAGCGGCAGGGTCATCCGCGCCGCCGCCAGTGCGTCGGCCGGTGCCATGCCGCAACGCCAGGGCGCACCGGCCGCGAGGTGGTTGTCGTACGGATGCTCCGGGTCACGCAGCAACAGGGCCTGGAGGTCCTCGATGCTCGTGCGCAGGAGCGCCTCGGCCCTTGGGTCGTCGCTCACGGCCCGTGCCTGGGCAAGCGGGCTCGTGGCAGCGCGCGCGACGGCCCGGATGGGACCCGCGCCCGTCGGCCGTACCCTCAGCTCGACGCTTCGGGTGTCCCCTGGCGGCAGTTCGAGCTCCCATCGGAGCAGCCCGGCGGAGGCCAGCGCATCCGAGGGCGGCGGGTTGGCCGTGACGACGGAGTGCCCGGTGGCGCAGGACCACCGCATGCCCGAGTCGTGAACGCTGGCAGGCAGGTCGGGACCGGCCCGCCCGGAGGCGACCGCGCCCAGTTCCGCCAGGTCCGTGCCGAGTGACACCTCGACGGGCAGGCGCAGATGGCGGTGGGCCGCGCTGCGCAGAGTGATCCGCTCCGTGCCGTCCGCGTATCGCGTCCGTTCGACGATGACGTCCGGGTCGGGGCCGCCGTCGTTGGACAGGCTCAGCGTCGCCACGAATCGGGCCTGGTCGGCCGCGATCATCCGGGCCTGGATCGCGAGGGGCTCCCGCCCCGCGACGCGCAGCCGGCATCGGGAGAGCATGCGCCGGCCCGCGCGGTAGAAGCCCTCCAGCCCTTGTCCGGTCAGCTGGCCGTGCTCCGTGGAGATCGCGAGCCCGGGCAGCGCGACGCAGATCAGCGCGTTGTGCGCGGGAGGCAGATTCGCCGTCGCGTGCGGCAGGGACAGAGGGGTCTTCGGAGTTGTGGCACTGCCGGGGGTTATGGGGAGCTGTGCGGGCCTGCGGAGCAGAGGGTGCTTGTCGTACTGAGTGGAGGACTGGGTGGGCAGGGGCATGGGGCGGCTTCTTCTGTGCTCCGTGCGCTGAGTACGCACTCAGCTGCGTGTGGGGGGCTCCGGAAGGGCGGGTTCGATGCGATGGCACGGCCCGGCCGC
This sequence comes from Streptomyces phaeochromogenes, assembly GCF_001418655.1. Lineage (GTDB taxonomy): Bacteria > Actinomycetota > Actinomycetes > Streptomycetales > Streptomycetaceae > Streptomyces > Streptomyces phaeochromogenes. Next base: position 8,845 of record NZ_LIQZ01000439.1, read on the forward strand.
GGGCTGCGCCACTCAGGTGAACGGGGCGGGCCTGTCCCGGGTCACGCCCCGGTTCAGGGAAGCCGACCGATTGGCGGTGAGCCGGGGGCTCCGGGGTGGGGTGGGGGCTGCTCCCCGGAGCGGCAGGGGTGTGGGCGGGCGTGGGCGTGCGCGGGTTGCCCAGACGTCCCGCTTGGGCTCGTGCGGCCGGGAGCCGGGG
>NZ_LIQZ01000044.1 GCF_001418655.1 Streptomyces phaeochromogenes
GCGCGGCCTCGCCGACGACGGGCGGACCGTCATCGTGGTCACCCACAGTGTCCTCAGCCTCGACGTCTGCGACCGGCTGCTCGTCCTCGCTCCCGGCGGCAAGGTCGCCTACTACGGGCCGCCCGACGAGACCCTCGCCTTCTTCGGCTACGAACAGTGGCCCGAGGCGTTCGAGGCCTTCGAGCGGGATCGCGAACGTGACTGGGCCGGCGACTACCTGGCGTCGCTCCAGCACCGGCAGTACATCGTCAACTCCACCGCCCAGCCGCACATGGGCCAGGCCGCTCCGACACCGGGCACGGTCGCCCGCCCGCCCAAGGCGCAGAGCTGGGGCTCCCAGCTGGGCACGCTCGTGCGCCGGTACGCGGCGGCGCTCAGCGCCGACCGGACGTTCCTCGCCATCATGATCGCCCTGCCGTTCGTCATGGGCGCCATGGCCAGGGCCCTGGCCGGCAGCAAGCTGACGCAGGAGACGGCGATGAACGCGCTGCTCATCCTCTGCGTCGGCGGAGTCCTCACCGGCGCGGCCAACGCCGTACGCGAACTGGTCAAGGAACGGGTGATCTACCAGCGAGAACGGGCCGTCGGCCTGTCCAGATCGGCGTACCTGATGTCCAAGGTCGTCGTCCTCGGCACGATCACCGTCCTCCAGGCCGTCGTCCTGACCCTGGTGGCACTGCTCGGCGTCGACCTGAACGCGCCCGGCGGCGAGGGCGTGCTCATGTCCCCCCTCGTCGAGATCACGGTCGCCGTCGCCCTGCTCTCCTTCACCGCGATGATGCTCGGCCTCCTCGTCTCCGCGATGGTGCGCAAGGAGGAGGTCACGATGCCCCTGCTCGTGCTCCTCGCCATCGTCCAGGTCGTGTTCTGCGGCGCGCTGCTGAAGCTCGACGGCGTCCCGGGCATCGAGCAGCTGTCCTGGCTGGTGCCGTCCCGGTGGGCGCTCGGTGCCATGGCGGGCACCATCGGCCTGGCCCGCCTCGTCCCGGGCGACCTGACCGCCGACCCGCTGTTCAAGCACTCGGTGGGCGTGTGGCTGCTCAACATGGGCATGCTCGTCGTCCTCTCGGCCCTCTTCGGCTATCTGGTCGCCCGGCTGCTGAGGCGGCACGAACCCGAAGTCATGCGGAAGTAGCCCGCAGGAAGCAGGCGCGATGACGACGACCGAGGACTTCCGCCCCACCCACGTGGTCCCGCAGGACGGCCTGCCGGCCTGGGAGGCCCCGGACCCGACCAGGCCCACCGTGCCGCTCGACGCCCTCCTGCCGGTCCGTCTCGTCGAGCGGCGCGGTGACTGGGGGCACGTCCTGTGCGCCAACGGCTGGTCGGCGTGGGTCGACGGCCGCCTGCTGCTCGCCGTACCGCAGGAACCGCCCGCCGCCGGACAGCCCCTGGCCCGTACCGCAGACCCGCGCCCCCTGCTCGCCCGCGTCGAGGAGACGGTCGGCCGCTACCGGCAGACGGTCGAGGAACTGGCGGCCGGACGCCTCGACGGGGAGGAGTTCCACGGCCGTACGCTGGGCATGAAGGTCGGGATCGTCGTCGACGGCGAGGCCGTGTGGCTGTACGAGGCCGAGCACGAGCGGTGGGTGTACTGCGACGGCAACCGGCTGAGCACGTACGCGACTCCGAAGCCGGTCGAGGACGGACCGGCGCCCCATGGCGAGGCCGCACCCGAGCCGCCCGCCGCGGCCCGCCCCGAGCCGCCCGCGTCGGTTGACCCCGAGCCCACTCAGGTCGTGCCGGGCATCGGGCCGGAACCGACGAAGGCCGTGGGCGACACGGGTCCGGAACCGACACGGGTCGTGGGCAACACGGATCCGGAACCGACGCAGGTCGTGGGGGATGCAGGTCCGGAGCCGCCCGAGCCCGGGGAAGACCGCGGCCACGCGCCCACCCGGTTCGTCACGGGCGACGGTGACGGCTGATGCCGCACGACACGAGCCTGTACTCGGGGCGGCCCTCCGACCTGATCGGCAAGCAGATCGCCGGCTACCGGATCGAGCGCGAGGTCGGCCGCGGCGGCATGGCCGTCGTCTACCGCGCCAAGGACCTGCGCCTGGACCGCACGGTCGCCCTGAAACTGCTCGCCCCGGAACTGGCCCGCAACGACACCTTCCGCAAACGCTTCACGCACGAGTCACGGGTGGCCGCCGCGATCGACCACCCGCACATCGTGCCGGTCTTCGAGGCGGGCGAGACCGACGGCGTCCTCTACATCGCCATGCGGTACGTCGCCGGTCGCGACCTGCGCCATCTCCTGGACCGCGAGGGCCCGTTGGCGATCGCGGACGCCACCCGTATCGCCATCCAGGTGGCGTCCGCGCTCGACGCCGCCCACGACCACGGCCTGGTCCACCGGGACGTCAAACCGGGCAACATCCTGGTCGCGGCGGGCACGGACAGCGACCATCCCGAGCACGTCTACCTCACCGACTTCGGCCTCACCAAGAAGTCGCTGTCCCTGACCGGGTTCACGAGCGTCGGCCAGTTCGTCGGCACGCTCGACTATGTGGCACCCGAGCAGATCTCCGGACGTCCTGTCGACGGCCGCTGTGACGTCTACAGCCTCGCCTGCGTGGTCCACGAGACCCTGACGGGCCGTCCGCCCTTCCAACGGGACGACGACATGGCGCTGTTGTGGGCCCACCAGTACGACCAGCCGCCCACGCTGACCTCGCAGCGGCCCGAACTCGCCGAGGCGGTCGACGAGGTCCTGGCGAAGGCCCTCGCCAAGAGTCCCGACGACCGGTACGAGTCGTGCCTTGCCTTTGTCACCGCGTTGCGTGCGGCTGCGACGGGCGTGGTGGCCGCCGGACATGCGCCCACGCAGGTGGATATGCGTGCCCAGGACGGGCCTCGGCGTCCGGGGCCGCCGCCTGAGCCGCCGGGGTGGGCTCGGCCCGTGTTTCCCGGGTCGGCGGGGTGAGGGCCTGCCTGGACCGGGGGGCGTGCGGGTTGTGGTGGGCTGGTCGCGCAGTTCGCCGCGCCCCTGACGGGGCACCGATGTCAGACCTTGCTGAACAGCAAGTGAGCCTGCGGGAACTGGCGTTCCGCCTCCGGCGGGGCTGTCTGCCGTAGGCGGGCCGTCTCGGTGAAGCCCGTCTTGCTCAGCAGGTCGGCGACGCGGTCGGGGGACCAGTGGTAGGCGAGCGCCACCTTGTGGTCGAAGGACTCCGCGAGCTCCGAGGGGTCGTCGTGGGCCTGGAAGGCGAGCAGCAGGTGACCGCCGGGCGCGAGGACCCGGTGGAACTCGGCGAACACCCGCGGCAGTTGCTCCGGTGGGGTGTGGATGATCGAGTAGCGGGCCAGAACACCACCGAGGCTGTCGTCCGCCAGGTCCAGGGCGGTCATCGAACCCACCTCGAACCGCAGCTCCGGATGAGCCGCCCGGGCGATCGCGATCATCTCCGGCGAGAGGTCGACGCCGGACGCGTCCAGGCCGAACGAGTGGAGCAACCCGGTCACATGGCCCGGCCCGCAGCCGAGATCGGCGACCGGACCACCCTCGTTCGCCCGTACGAGGTCGGCGAACGCGATGAGCATGGCCCGGTCCAGCGGATGGTCCTCCAGACCGTTGGCGAAGTGTTCGGCATAGAGGGCGGCCATGGAGTCGTAGGCCGTTCGGGTGGTGCGCAGGAAGTCTGGTTCGATCATGGGTGCGTACCGTAGTACGCCCCACTGACATCAGGCCTTCGGGTTCTCCACCTCGCCGCGGTGGCGTACGCGCGAGGCGAGCAGTGCGCCCGCGAAGCCCGTGACCAGGCCCCAGAGGAGGGCGAAGCCGATCGCTCCCCACAGCTGGGGCCGCAGGAAGAGTTCACCGGACAGGCCGCCGCCGACGTCGCCGATGCCGAGCAGCGACAAGCCGTAGTGCGCGTCGATCCGGCCGACGAGGCAGACCGTGAGCACCGTGAGGGCGAGCGCCACCGCCATGTGCACGGCGTGCTGCCAGGCCCGTGTCCGGGCCGGTGAGCGTTTGGCCATCAGGAACGCGACGGCCAGCAGCAGCACGGCGTCGACGACCACGAGCCACCACACCCTGCCGTCCTGTTCGGAGAGCGTGCGCAGGTTGAGGGTCGAGATGTCGGGCGTCCGCAGCACGCTGTCCAGCACCTGCGGCATCGGCAGCCCGAACGGCCCCTCCACACGCCCCTCCCAGGAGGCGCCGAGACCGATCGTGAAGACCAGCCAGACGAGGTTCGGCAGCCCGAGAAGGACCACGGCGAGCGTCTCCGGCGCACGACCGCGCGTCACCGCCACCACCAGCGCGACCACCACGCCCAGGGCGACGAAGGCGAGGAGCAGCACCACCATGGCGTACGCGGCCGGCCGTACCGACTCCTGAAATCGCAGCAGCCGGGGAGGGAGCGGGGCCCTGGGCGAGACGAGCAGCGCGATCACGAGGACGCCCGCCAGCCACAGCAGGCCGAAGGCCAGCGTCACGGGCACGTCGGCCTTGAAGCCGACCCGGGGCGACGAGGCCCCGAAGATGTCACCGATGTCGGAGAGCGTGCCCTCGCCGAGCGAGATCGCGAAGGTCTGACGGGCCGACAGCGCCAGACCTGTCAGCGCGAGGAGCCACAGGACGGCGATCCTGGCGGCCCAGCCGGCCAGTTCGGGGGCGCCCGCGACGGCCCGGTGCCGCAGTGGCCGGAGGAACCCGGCGGCGACGACCAGTACGCCGGCGAGGGTGACCGACAGGGGAGTGACCGACATCCCCGCCTTGGTCTCGGCGATCGCTCCGGCGTCTCCGGTGAGTTCGATCGAGCCGCCGACCGCCACCACCACGGTGGCAGCGACGACCCGGGGGAACGCGCCGTCCGGCAGGTCGGCGGCGCCGGCCGCCCACAGGCCGAGCGCGGCGACCACGATCATGGCGATCAGCCCGGCCAGGACCGTCACCAGGGCGTGGATCCAGCCGTGGCGGGCCACTGCCTGGTCGGGCGCTGTCTGGAGGCTCACCCTGCCCACGCTAAGCAGGCCTTCGGCAGTGCGCCCGCCGAGAGGGCCGACCGCGTCGGCTTGCGGGGGGTACGGGACAGGAGCACACAATGGGCTTGTTGTGGAAGAAAGTGAAAGAAAGCGACGCAAAACGTAAGAAGCGTCGCGGGATCCCTACGCCGGGAAGAAGAGCTCGTGAGCGTCGAACCGCCGTCGTCCGGCCGCCCCACAGGACCGCCCTCCGGCCCCTTGTCGGGGCCGACCCAGCCGAGCCCCACGCCGCCACCTCCGGGAGACCAGGGCCCCTCGGGGCCGTCGGGTCCTTCGGGCGGCGGATCGGGTGGCGGATCGGGTGGTGGTCCTTCCGGGCCGTCGGGTCCCTCAGGTCCGTCGGGTCCGCCCGGTGACGGTCCAGGCGGTCCAGGTGATTCGGGAGGCCCGTCCGGTCCGGGCGGGCCGGGTCAGGGCCCCGGAAAGGGGTCCGACCGGGCCTGGTGGCAGTCGGCCCCGCGCGTCGCCGTCATCGCCGCCACGATCGTCGTAGCCGTCACGCTGGTCGTCGTCTTCACCCGTTCGGACGGTGGCACCTCGGGTGCGGGCGGCGGCGAGGTCTTCCTCCAGGCCGCGGGCAAGTCGGGCCCCGACCCGTTCACCGAGTCGACCGCGGAGAAGAGCTCCGCCCCGCCCGTGACACCGTCGCCGACGGAGACTGCCGAGTCCGGCAACGTCACGCGCGGCGTGGAGGGTTCGGCGCCCGGCCTCTACGGCGGTACGCAAAAGGTGGCCAGCTGCGACGTCGAGAAGCAGATCTCCGCACTCCAGAAGACCCCGGCCAAGAACAAGGCGTTCGCCTCGGTCCTGGGCCTCCAGCCGTCCGGCGTGCCCGCGTATCTGCGCTCGCTCACGCCCGTACAGCTGCGGATGGACACCCGCGTCACCAACCACGGCTACCGCGACGGCAAGGCCACCAGCTACCAGGCGGTCCTGCAGACCGGCACCGCCGTCCTCGTCGACGACCGCGGTGTGCCCAGGGTGCGGTGCGCCTGCGGCAACCCGCTGACGCCGCCGGTCGCGCTGAAGTCCACGCCGAAGCAGACCGGCGACTCCTGGCCGTCGTACCGGGCGTCGAACGTCGTGGTCGTCGCGCCCGCGACCCAGGTCATCAACATCTTCGTGATCTACGACCCGGACAGCGGCGACTGGTTCAAGCGGCACAAGGGCGACACCGGGGACAAGGACCAGAAGACGGATCCGCCGACGGACCGGCCCTCTCCGTCCGACAGTTCGCTGTCGCCGAGTTCCGCCTCGCCGTGCGTGTCCGTGCCTCCCGGTGAGACCGCGCCTCCGGGCGGCTCGGCGAGCCCCTGCCCGGAGACGTCCTCGGCGACACCCTCGTCACCGTCCCCGGAGACCGAGTCGCCCTCGTCCGAGCCCCCGTCGGCGGAGACCTCCGACTCGGAGTCGGCCGACACCACGACGGAGTCGGCCGCCAGCAACAGCGCCCCGGAGTCGGCCGCGACCGCCCCGGGGCTCTGAGCGCCGGTCCGCTCCGGCGGCCTACTCGTCGATCGCCGCGCCGAAGGCCGCGCCCAGGTAGGGGGCGCCGAGGGTTTCGGCGCCGTACGTCCACGAGCCCGTGGCCGTGATACCGCCCGCGCCGGCCGAGAGCACCCAGACGAACCCGTCGCCGGCGTTCTCGCCGGGCGCCGAGGCCAGCAGTCCGAAGCGGCCGTCCCTGTTGGGGTCGGTGAGACGGACCTGGCCGCCCCACTTGTCGCCCTTCTCGGGGACGCCGGGCACGTCTGCGGAGTCCTGGTCCCAGGACTTGGCGCCCGTCGCGGTCAGTCCGGCGGACGCGCCGCGCAGCACCCACACCGCGCCCGCGTCGGCGACCGTGCCGATGTCCTCGCCGGAGGCGCCGATCGCCACGTCCGCGTACCCGTCGCCGTCCGTGTCCGCGACCGAGAGGTCCGTGCCCCAGCCGTCGCCGCGCTCGGCGGTGCCGGGGACGCCGGGGGAGTCCTGCGTCCACCACTGGACCTCGTCCGCGGGGCCGTTCTCGCCGCCGTAGCGCACGCCGACCAGCCCGCCGGTGAGGGTCTCGCCGCCGTCGTCGGGGGAGTTCGGCTCGCCGGTCACCAGGTCGTCGTAGCCGTCGTTGTTGATGTCCCCGGACGCAGTGACCGGGCCGCCGCGCAGATCCCGCTCGTACTTCAGCCCGTCGGCGTTTCCGGACAGGTACGTGGACCAGCCGTGACCGGGCTCCTCTCCGCCGATCGTCACCCCCGAGACCACCAGGTCGGCGTAGCCGTTGTTGTCGTAGTCGCCCGTGGTCAGCGACTTGGGCAGGATGTGGCGCTGCTCGGCCCGTGCGGAGAGCCGGGTCGACGACTGCTCCTTGAGCGAGCTGGGTGCCGCGGAGTCGTAGGCGAACAGCTCCAGGTCGTCGTGGTCGAGTACGGCGAGCAGGTCGCCCGGCGTCTCGTCCGTGAAGTGCGCCGCGGCGAGCCCGACGCCGAACTGCTCGCCCGCGGTGGGCTCCTGAGTCTCCAGCCAGTCGCTGGCGGCGCCGGTGAGCCCCGCCTTCGAGCCCCACAGGATCGCCACGCCACCCGCGTCGGCGACGGTCCCGAGGTCCTCGCCGGGGATGCCGACGACGGCGTCGTCGTACCCGTCACCGTCCAGGTCACCGGTCGCGACCGCCTTGCCGAACGCGTCCCCCGCCTCGGCGGCGCCCGCGACACCGCCCGTGGACTGGCTGAACCGCGCCACATCGCTCGTCCCGATGCCCCTCGACGAGCCGTACTGCACGGTCACGAGACCGGCACCCTTCTTGCCACTGACGGTCGCCCCGGGCGCACCCACCAGCACGTCCTCGTACCCGTCACCGTTGAAGTCGCTGTTCCGGTCATCGGCGCGCGTACCACCCGGCGTTCCGGCGTACGCGGACGGGGCGGCGGCGATCCCCAGACCGGCCACGAGAAGAAATGACGCCGCGGCCAGAGCGGCGGAACGGTTCTTGCGCATGATTCGGCTCCTGACGAAAAGGACGACCGGGCAGCGCGGGGGTGTCCGGAAAGGGCCCGTTCCTTGTCCGGCGCACTGTTTGACACCGGATGGGGCGCAAGGGTTGTACGGGAGTTTCCACGGGCGACGGCAAGGCGGCCCCTGGTGTTCAACATCCGCGGGGCGAGCGGAAATGAAGGGGCGGTGATGGTGTACGTGATGGCGTCTGTCAGGAGCCCCCACCCCGCCGCACCAGGATCAGCTCGTGCAGGTACCGCTTCGTGACGCTGCCTCCGTGGCGGGTGTCGATCAGCTCACGGATGCCGTCCAACAGGCCCTTGCGGGCGGCCGGTTCGAGCGCGCGGTGGTTCGAGTACGTGAGCAGGAGGTCGATGTACGTCTGGGCGGTGTACGTGATCTCCTGCGGGAACCGGAGTGACTCGACCTGGCCGAACGCCTCCAAGTCCGTTGTGTCCGTGGCTGTTTCGGCGTCGGTCGACTGCCGCAGGCCGGGCGGTGTGGCCGGATCCCAGCGCTCGTAGCAGTCCTGGACCTCGACGAAGAAGTCGCGGCTGCCGCCCGCCGTGTGGTGCGTGGTGACGAGAGCGAGGGTTCCGTCCGGGCGAAGTGCGTCCGCCACCTTGGTGAGGCGCGTCGCGGGGTCGAGCCAGTGGAACGACGTCGCGGCCACCATCAGGTCGAACGGCTCCCGGGGCAGCGGCCATTGCTCGAACTCTGCCACCTCGACGCGCGCCCGCGGGAAGGCCCGCAGGTTGCGCCGCGCCACCGCCGCCATCGACGGGCCCAGTTCCACGGCGGTGATGCGACAGCCCAACTCGGCGATCGGGACCGTCAATTGGCCGGTACCGGGGCCGAATTCCAGGACCCGGCTGTTCGCGTCGAGGCCCACGCGGGCGTCAAACGCCCTGACCAGGGCTGGTGGATAGGAGGGCCGCGCCCGGTCGTACAGCTCGGCGTCCTCGTCGAAGATGCCACGCAGTGAACGGGTCATGCGGCGCCGCCGCCGACCCGAACGCTCCGGTCGCCGCCGTCACTTCGGTTCTGCCGCAGCTCACGGAAGAACGCCCGGACATCCCCGACGAGCAGATCCGGCTCCTCCATCGCCGCGAAGTGCCCGCCCCGGTCGAACTCCGTCCACCGCACGATGTTCTCCGTACGGTCCGCGACGTGCCGCAGCGGGATGAAGTTGTCCCATGGGAAGACGGCGAGCGCGGTGGGTGCCGTCGACGGCTGCACGGGCTCGCCCCAGCCGGCCGCGTGCGCCCGCTCGTAGTAGATCCGCGCGGACGAACCCGCCGTCCCCGTCAGCCAGTACAGCATCACGTTCGTGAGCAGCTGGTCCCGGTCCACGGCGTCCTCGGGACGGTCGTGCGAGTCCGTCCACTCCTCGAACTTCTCGACGATCCAGGCGAGTTGGCCGACGGGCGAGTCGGTGAGCCCGTAGGAGAGGGTCTGCGGGCGGGTCATCTGAACGGTGGCGTACCCCAGTCGCTCGCGGGTCCACTCCTCGTTGCGCCGCCACGAGGCGAGCGTCCTCTCACGCTCCGGCGGGCTCAGCGCGGCCAGTTCCTCGGGGATCGGCTCGGCGCTCGCGTGGGCGCCCGGCAGGAGGTTCAGATGGACGCCGATCATCCGGTCGGGGAAGGCGCGGCCGAGCTCACGGGAGATCCCCGCTCCCCAGTCGCCGCCCTGCGCCCCGAAGCGCGGGTAGCCGAGCCGGTCCATCAGCTCGGCGAACGCGGCGCCGACCCGCCTGAGCTCCCAGCCCGTGTCCCGCGTGGGCCCCGACAGACCGAACCCGGGAATGCTCGGCAGCACCACGTGGAACGCGTCGGCCGGGTCACCGCCGTGGGCACGCGGATCGGTCAGCGGCCCGACCACATCGAGGAACTCCACGATCGAGCCCGGCCAGCCGTGGGTGATGATCAGCGGCGTCGCGTCCGGTTCGGGTGAGCGGATGTGCGCGAAGTGGACATTCGCGCCGTCGATCGTCGTCGTGAACTGGGGCCACTCGTTCAGCCGGGCCTCGGCCGCCCGCCAGTCGTACGTGTGCCGCCAGTACCGCACGAGCTCCTTCAGATAGTCGCGCGGGACGCCGTACTCCCAGCCCACGCCCGGCAGTTCGTCCGGCCAGCGGGTGAGGTCGAGGCGTGCGTTCAGATCGTCGAGGTCGGACTGGGGGATGCCGAGGACGAAAGGGCGGATCGTGTCGTCGTGCGGGGAGGTCATGGCGGGCCATGCTAGTTCGGCACCGGCATCCGGTCGCGCGAATAAAAGCCGTGGTCACCGGGTGGTCGGGCGGTCATGAGGGGAGACCGTCGGGTTCGCCGAGCGGGCCGGCCTCCAGGTCCTACCCGTGCCGCCGCCACCCCGGATTTCACCTGCCAGAGCCGCCTGCGCCTTCGGGTGGCCCCGGCGGCGGCCTCGAACGCCCCGTGTCTTCCGAGGGACCCGTTGATCATGCCTTCCCGGACGGCCACCCTCGCCACGGCAGAGGCCGACCGTCCGGCCGGTGCCGCCGCCCCGGCCGCCACTCCGGCCGACCAGCCGACCAGCCAGTCTGGCCAGCCGGCCAGCCAGTCTGGCCAGCCGGCCGCCGCCCCGGCCGCCCCAGCCCTCGTCGTGACGCCCGGGCTTCAAGCCCCCGCCGTCACCCGCCCAGCCCGCTTTCCGGGCCACCGATGAGTTTTCGCACGAGGATCCGTCTACAGAAGAGACAGCGTTCACCGCTCCAGGAGGTACCCATGACCACCGACGGATTCACCACGTGCCTTTGGTTCGACGGCCAGGCCGAGGAGGCCGCGAACTTCTACGTCTCGGTCTTCAAGAACTCCCGCATCGGCACGATCCTCCGCTACAGCGAGGTGGGGCACGGCGAGCCCGGAACCGTACTGACCGTCGAGTTCGAGGCCAACGGCCAGAAGTTCTATGCCCTCAACGGCGGCCCGCAGTTCAAGTTCACCGAGGCCATCTCCTTCGAGGTCCGCTGTGACGACCAGGCGGAGGTGGACTTCTACTGGAACGCGCTCACCGAGGGCGGCGGCGAGGAGGGCCCCTGCGGCTGGCTGAAGGACAGGTTCGGCGTGTCCTGGCAGGTCACCCCCACCAGGCTGGTCGAGATGATCAGCGACCCGGACCAGCAGAAGGCGGATCGGGCCATGCAGGCCATGCTCAAGATGCACAAGATCGACGTCGCCGAGCTGGAGAAGGCCTACGCGGGCGAGTGAGGCGGCCGGCCACTTCCTGCCCCACCGGCCCAGGTGCGGAGACCCACTCCACCGGCCCAGGTGAGGCCATACGACCCACCGGCCCGGTGGGGTCCCGCGTCCCACCGGGCCCGGGTGAGTCTTCGTGACCCACCGGCTCAGGCGAGCTGGCCGCTGTGCAGCGCGGTGTACGCACCTCCGCGCTCCAGCAACTCCTCGTGCGACCCGATCTCCCGTACGGCACCGTCCCCCATCACCACGATCCGGTCCGCACCCCGGATCGTGGACAGCCGGTGCGCCACCACGAAGGTGGTGCGCCCACGCATGAGCCGGGCCAGGGCCTGCTGGACGAGCGCCTCCGACCGTGTGTCCAGCGCGGACGTCGCCTCGTCCAGGATGAGTACCCGCGGATTGCGGATGAGGGCCCGCGCGATGGCCAGCCGCTGGCGCTGTCCGCCCGAGAGCCGCGCCCCGTGCTCGCCCACCACGGTGTCGAGCCCGCGTGGCAGCCGGTCGACGAACTCCAGCGCGTTGGCGTCCCGCAGTGCCGCACGCACGGTCGCCTCGTCGGCGTCCGCGTCGTCCATGCCGTACGCGACGTTCTCCCGCACGGTCCCGTCGAACAGGATCGACTCCTGCGGCACGACGGACACGAAGCGCCGGTACGTCCGCAGGTCCAGCGTGTTCATGTCGGCCCCGTCCAGCAGCACCCGGCCCGAGGTCGGCCGGATGAACCCGATGACGAGACTGAGCACCGTGGACTTCCCGGCCCCCGAGGCACCGACGAGCGCGATGGTCTCGCCCGGCGCGACGGAGAGGCCGAAGTCCCGTACGGCAGGGCGGCCGGCGTCCTCGTACGCATAGCCCACGCCCTCGAACTCCACGGCACCGCGCAGCGAGTCGAGTCGCTCCTTGCCCTCGTTGTCCTCCAGCTCGGGTGCCTGGAGCACCTCGCCGACGGACCGTACGGACTCCAGGCCCTTGGTGATGACCGGAGCGAGGCCCGCCAGGGTGGTCGTGGAGTTGGTCAGCGTGGTGAGGAACGCGCTGAGCATGACGACGTCACCGGCCGAGACACCCCAGACGCCGTAGTACGAGACCAGCGCCGCCGCGGTCAGGAAGAGCACCCCGATCACGTTCAGGAACACCCAGGCCAGCGAGGCGAAGCGCCCGTTGAGCAGGTCCAGGCGCAACCCGGAGTTGAGCACCTTCCGCAGCGTGCCGTCCATGCGCCGCAGGGCCTTGCCCTCCAGACCGTGGGCGCGCGTGACAGGGATCAGCCGGGTCATCTCGGTCACCCGGGAGGACAGATGCTCGACCTCGTGGCGGAAGTCCTCGTTGTGCGTGCGCAGCCGGGTCCGCAGCCGCGCGACGAGCAGCGCGGCCACGGGGACCACGAGGAGGAAGACGGGCACGAACTCGGGGGTGCGGATCGCGATGATGACGAGCCCGCCCGCGAGCACGGTGACGGCACCGAGCCCGGTCTCGGCGGTCTGCTGCACCATCTGCTCGACCGTCTCCACGTCCCGCACGACCTTGACCTGCAGGACGCCCGCGCTGACGCGTGAGTGGTAGCCGATGGAGAGCTGCTGCATGCGCGTGCACAGGGAGGACCTGAGGGCCGTGCCCATGCGGCGCACGCTGCCGTACAGCAGGCGCACGTACAGCAGATGCAGGGGCATGTTGATCAGCAGGATGAAGAGGATGAATCCGGCGCTCAGCCACAGCCGGCCGACCGGTCCGTGCTGGACGACCGTGTCGATGATGGACGCGGTGACCAGCGGCAGCAGCCAGATCGGGCTGTGTTTGACCGTGAAGACGGCGAACGCGGCGGCGACCTTCCAGCGGTCGGCGCGGAACAGGTAGACGAGGGTGCGGACGGGGTGCTCGCCGCGGTAGCGGTGGTCGAGCGGTTTCTCCCACGAGGCCATGGTGGCCTTCCCTCCCCAGGGAGTGGCGGATGTGGCAAGCGCTTTCTTCCCTTGCCCCGATCGCCTACACCCGGCGGGTCCGATCTTCCCCGGGCCGCGTAACGGCTCGGTTTCCCCGGTTAATTTCCGGGTTCCGAGGGTTGGCGCGGAGCCGTTGGCTGGTTATCGTTCACGCACTTCACTCAATCGTTCCACTGAACGAATAGCGAGAAGGACGGTCGGTCCATGCCCGACATCCACCACCCAGGACGGCGCTCCGTCCTCGCCGCGGCCACGGCGGGCGCCGCGTCGCTCGGTGCGTCCTGGCTGCTCACGGGCTGTACGGGGGCCTCGGCGGCTCCCGCGCTGCCCACGGACGCGAAGGGGGGCACCCCCGACCGCGGCGGCACCCTCCGCATCGCCCGGCCGCCCGCCTCCGACGCCGAGACCCTCGACCCGGCGAGCGCCCTGTCCGCGTACGAGTACCTGGGCGCCCTCTACAACCGCCTGGTCCGTGTCGGCGCCAACGGCGACCTGGTCCCCGACCTCGCCGAGTCCTGGGAACCGGACGCCAAGGCCCGCACCTGGACCTTCCGCCTCCGCGCGGGCGTCACCTTCCACGACGGCCGGAAACTCACCTCCGCCGACGCCGCGTACACACTGCGCCACATCCTCGCCAAGGAGACCGCGTCCCCGCAGGCGGCCGTCCTCGCCCCGCTCATCGACCCCGGGAAGCTGCGCACGCCCGACGCCCGCACACTCGTCGTGCCGCTCAAGACCCCCAACGCGGAGTTCCCGAGCCTCCTCACGCACTACAACTGCTACGTCATCCCCGACGGCAGTGCCCGCGGCATCGGCCGCACGGGCGTCGGCACCGGCCCCTTCAAACTGGAGTCGTTCACCCCCGCCGGCCCGGGGCGGATCACCGCGTACGAGGACCACTGGGCGGGCCGCCCGGTCCTGGACGCCATCGACTTCTACTCCGTCGCCGACATGTCGGCCCGCTCGAACGCCCTGCTCGCCGGGCAGGTCGACCTCCTCTCGCAGACCAACCTGGACTTCGCCACCGCCCGTGTCGTCGCCGCCTCCGACCGCGCCACGATCGCCCGCGTCGAGAACGCCCAGTGGTACGTGCTGCCGATGCTGACGACGGAGAAGCCCTTCACCGACGTGCGTGTCCGGCAGGCGATGAAGCTCGCCTACGACCCCGAGCACGTCGTGAAGGTCGCGCTGCAGGGCGCGGGCACGGCCGGCTGGGACAACCCCGTGCCGCCGAGCGACCCCGCCCACATCACCGCGCACCCCAAGCACGACCCGGAACAGGCCCGGCACCTGCTGAAGAAGGCAGGCCACGAGGGCCTCACCGTCGACCTCTACACGTCCTCGTACGACCCGGTCTTCACGCCCATGGCCCTCGCCTACCAGGACTCGGCCAAGCGGGCCGGGATCCGGATCCGGGTGAAGACGGCCTCGGCGGACTCGTACTACACGCAGATCTGGATGAAGAAGCCGCTCATGGCCACCTACTGGTACACCGGCAGACCCGTCGACCAGCTCTTCACCCAGGTCTTCCGCGGCGGTTCCTCGTACAACGAGACCGCATGGTCGGACAAGAACTTCGACGCGCTGCTCGACCGGGCCCGGCAGGAGACCGACGACGAGAGGCGGCGCGAACTGTACGGCGAGGCGCAGACCTTCGTCATGGAGAAGGGCGGGGCGATGACCCCGATGTTCGCCGACCGGCTCGTCGGCATCTCGCGCAAGGTACGCGGATACGCCGAGCACGGCTTCGAGTTCGACTACCTCGGCATCGGTCTGAAGGGGGCCTGAGCATGTTCTCCTTCATAGCCCGCAGAGCGGGCGCCGCGATCGGCACGCTGTTCCTCTCCTCCGTCCTCGTCTTCCTCGCCGTACAGGCCCTGCCCGGCGATGTCGCCACCCAGGTCCTCGGCAAGGACGCGACCCCGGACGCAGTCTCCGCCCTCCGCGAGAAACTGAAACTCGACCAGCCCGCCTGGGAGCGGTACGTCGACTGGATCGGCGGCGCGCTGCACGGGGACTTCGGCCTCTCCCTCGTGTCCGGCAAGGCGGTCGGCGGCGAAGTCGGCATGTACCTCGGCAACTCCGCGCTCATCGCCCTGGTGACCGTCCTCTTCGCCGTCACCGGCTCGATCGTCCTCGGCATCCTCGCCGGCCTCTACCGCGACCGCTGG
Source organism: Streptomyces phaeochromogenes (assembly GCF_001418655.1). Lineage (GTDB taxonomy): Bacteria > Actinomycetota > Actinomycetes > Streptomycetales > Streptomycetaceae > Streptomyces > Streptomyces phaeochromogenes. The sequence goes on from NZ_LIQZ01000044.1 coordinate 15,301, forward strand.
CCCGACCATCTGATCTCCACGGTCAGCCTGATCGGGATGAGCGTCCCCGAATTCGTCGTCGCCACCGTCCTGGTGCTCTGCTTCTCGGTCGCCCTGCCGTGGTTCCCGGCGGTCGTCCTGTACGGCCCCGAGGCGAGCGTCGGCCAACTCATGCCCGCCGTATGGCTTCCCGCCCTCGCGCTCGCCGTCGTCATGGCCGCGTACATCGTCCGGATGGCCCGCACGTCCGTCATCGACGTCATGGCCGGCGAGTTCGTCACCACGGCCCGCCTCAAGGGCCTGTCGACCTGGCGGGTCGTCACCCGGCACGCGCTGCCCAGCGCCCTGCTCCCGACGCTGCACGTCATCGCCCTGAACGTCGCCTGGCTGGCGGGTGGGGTCGCGGTCGTCGAGAACGTCTTCAACTACCCGGGCATCGGAAAGCTGATGCTCGCCTCCGTGCAGAACCGCGACCTGCCCGTCATCCAGGCCATCGCACTGATCAGCGCGGTCGTGTACGTGGTCTGCAACCTCGCCGCCGACCTCGGCGCCATGGCCCTCAACCCCAAGCTCCGTACGCGCGGGAGGACCCGATGACCACCCTCGACACCCCGGCGGCAGTGCCCGCCGTCCCCGTCGCACCAGCGTCCGCGGCGGCCCGGGCCTGGCGCACGGTGCGCTCCTCGCGGGCGGCCACCATCGGCCTCGCGATCGTCGCCGTCCACGTCCTGATCGCGCTCCTCGCACCGCTCCTCACGTCCTACGATCCCATCGCCAACAACGCCGACCAGGCGCTGCTCGGGCCGAGTTGGGAGCACTGGGCGGGCACCGACCAGTACGGCCGTGACGTCCTGGCACGCGTCCTGTACGGCGGCCGGTACGCCATCGGAGTCTCCGTCGCCGCGACGCTCGTGACGCTGCTGATCGGCACGGTCGTGGGATGCGCCGCGGCCCTGCGCGGCGGCTGGTTCGACGACGTGCTGGGCCGGGTCCTCGACGCGGTACTGTCCGTGCCGTCGGTCCTGGCACTGCTGGTCATCGTCACCGCACTCGGCACCGGCCCCTCGGTCATCGTCCTCGCGATCGCCGTCGTGTACGTCCCCCAGGTCGTACGCGTCGTGCGGGGCGCGGCGCTGGCGGTCGTGCCCGCCGACTACGTGACCGCGGCGCGGGCCAGGGGCGAGTCCACCTGGGCGATCCTCCGGCGCGAGATCCTGCCGAACATCACCGACGTGGTCTGTGTCGAGTTCGCCATGCGGGCCTCGTGGGTCGTGCTGCTGATCTCCTCGCTGTCCTTCCTCGGCTTCGGCGCCGATCCGCCCACTCCGGACTGGGGCCTGATGGTCGCCGAGAACCGCACGGCCATCACCGTCGTCCCGATGGCGAGCCTCGCACCGATCATCGCCCTGGCCACACTCGTGGTGGGGCTCAACCTCGCGGCCGACGGCCTCTCCAAGGCGTGGGGCGTCGACCGGATCAGGGAGGGGTCCTGATGACCGCGATCGTCTCTGTCACCGAATTGTCGGTGGCCTATCGCTCGGGTGGCTCCGGCGGACGCGATGTGCCCGTCGTGCGCGAAGTGTCCCTGGACGTGCTGCCCGGGCAGACCCACGCGTTGGTCGGCGAGTCGGGCAGCGGCAAGTCGACGGTCGCGGCGACGCTCCTTGGACACCTGCGGCACGGTTCGCGTGTGACGGGCGGTTCGGTGAGGGTCGGTGGAGCCGACGTATTCGCCCTGCCCGCACGGGAGTTGAGGCGCCTGCGGGGCGGGACCGTCGCCATGGTCGCGCAGAACGCGGGCCACGCCCTCACCCCCTCCATGCGGATCGGACGGCAGATCGCGGAGGCGGGCGGGGACGTCCCCGTCGTGGACCTCCTCGAACAGGTCCGGCTGCCCCGCCCCGCCGAACTCGCCCGCCGCTACCCGCACGAACTCTCCGGCGGCCAGCAGCAGCGCGTCGCCATCGCCATGGCCATCGCCGCCCGCCCGAAGGTCCTCGTCCTCGACGAGCCGACGACCGGGCTCGACGTCATCACCCAGCGCGGGGTCCTCGACCTCATCGGAGCGCTCCGCGACGAACTCGGCCTCGCCGCTGTGCTGGTGAGCCACGACCTCGGCGTCGTGGCGCACATGGCCGACGAGGTGACCGTGCTGCGGTCCGGCCGGGTCGTGGAGGCCGCGGCTACCGGCCGGCTGTTCGCGGCGCCCCAGGACCCGTACACCAGACGCCTGTTGGCGAGTGTGCCGCGGCTCGACGACGAGGGGCTCGCGCTGGTGGGGGCGGCGGGGGAGCGGGAGGTGCGGCCGAGGGCCGTCGTGTCCGGCGACGCTCCCGTCGCCGTCTCCGCTCGGGACGTCACGATCGACTACGGGTCCGCGCGTGCCGTGGACGGTGTCTCCTTCGATGTCCGGCGTGGCGAAGTCCTCGCCCTGGTGGGGGAGTCGGGCAGCGGGAAGTCCACGCTCGCCTGGGCTCTCGCCGGATTGCGGACTCCGTCCGGCGGCACGATGACTCATGCGGGCGGCGACCGTCCGTCGGGCGACACCAAGTCCGGTGACCTCAGGTCCGGTGACCGTGAGTCGGGCGATCTCGCCAGGCCCGCCGGGAAGCGGCCGTTGTCGCTGCGGCGGCGGGTTCAACTCGTGTTCCAGAACGCCGACACATCGCTCAATCCGCGTCGTTCGGTGGGCGATGCCGTGCGGCGGCCGTTGCGGTTCTTCGGCACGGTGGGTTCGCGGGCCGAGGCCGTCGATCGGGCTCGGCAGCTCATCTCCGACGTGCGTCTCGAACCTGCTCTCGCCGAGCGGCTGCCCGCGCAGCTCTCCGGCGGGCAGCGGCAGCGGATCGGGATCGCGCGGGCGCTTGCGGGCGAGCCTGATGTGCTGATCGCGGACGAGATCACGACGGCGTTGGACGTGTCGGTTCAGGCCGATGTGCTGCGGCTGCTCGATGATCTGCGGCGGGAGCGGGAGTTGGCCTGTCTGTTCATCAGCCATGACCTGGCGGTCGTGCGGGGGCTCGCCGATCGGGTTGTCGTGTTGCGGCATGGGGTTGTGGTGGAGGAGGGGCCTACGGATGCGGTGTTCTCCGCGCCCGGGCATCCCTATACGCGGCAGTTGATGGCTGCCGTGCTTGAGCCTTTGCCGGGAGTGGGGCCTGTCGTCGACGGGGGCGAAAACACACCACCCACCAACCGCCGCAAGCCATACACCCAAGGAGCCCCGTGAAATACCGCGAGCACTTCGACCGGCAGGTCGCGTGTGAGGACGTCTGGATCCCCACCCGGGACGGGCGAACGCACCTGCACGCCCGCATCTGGCGCCCGACCGACGCCGAGACAGACCCCGTGCCCGCCCTCCTCGAATACCTCCCGTACCGCAAGACCGACTGGACGGCCCCCCGAGACGCCCAACGCCACCCCTGGTACGCCGGCCACGGCTACGCGTCCGTACGCGTGGACATCCGAGGCCACGGCGACAGCGAGGGAACCCCCGGCGACGAGTACGACGCACAGGAACTCGCGGACGGCGTGGACGTCGTCAACTGGCTTGCGGAGCAGCCCTGGTGCACGGGCAAGGTCGGCATGTTCGGGATCTCGTGGGGCGGTTTCAACTCGCTCCAGATCGCCGCCCTCGCCCCCGAACCGCTGAAGGCGATCGTCACGGTCTGCTCGACGGACGACCGGTACGACAACGACGTGCACTACACGGGCGGCGCCGTCCTCGGTATCGACATGCTGGCCTGGGCGGGCACGATGCTGGCGTTCGCGGCCCGCCCGCCGGACCCGACGAGCGTCGGCGAGGACCGCTGGCTGCCGATGTGGCGCGAGCGCCTCGAAGCGCTCGACCCGTTCCTGCACACCTGGCTGGCGCACCAGCAACGTGACGACTACTGGCGGCACGGCAGCGTCTGCGAGGACTACACGGCGATCGACGCGGCGGTCCTGGCCGTCGGCGGCTGGAACGACCCCTACCGCGACACCGTGCTGCGGCTCGTGGAGCACCTGCCGGACGACCGCGTACGGGGGATCGTCGGGCCCTGGTCGCATCAGTACCCGGACCGCGGCCTGCCGCCCGGCCCGGCCATCGGGTTCCTCCAGGAGACCCTGCGCTGGTGGGACCAGCACCTCAAGGGCGAGGACACCGGCGTCATGCGCGAGCCCAAACTCCGTGCCTGGCTGAACGACCCGGTCCCGCCCGCCACTTCGTACGACGTGATGCCCGGACGCTGGGTGGGTGACGACAACTGGCCCTCCCAGTCGGTCAGTTGGGACGAGCGGCCCCTCGGGAGGACCGCCGCCGCTCCCGTCCTCGTACGCTCGCCGCAGCACACCGGTCTCGACGCAGGCCGCTTCTTCCCCTTCGGCAACGCGAGCGATCTGCCGCCCGATCAGCGGGAGGAGGACGGCCGTTCGGTCTGCTTCGACTCCGCGCCGCTGGACGGGAGGGTGGAGATCCTGGGGCGTCCGCGCGTCCGGCTCCGGCTCGACAGTGCGGTACCGCGCGCCCATGTCGTCGCCCGCGTCTGCGATGTCGCACCCGACGGGTCGTCCACCCTCGTCACCCGAGGAGTCCTCAACCTGCTGAGCAGGCACGGGCGCGATCGGGCCGTGGAGTGGACCCCGGGCACGTACGAGACCGTGGAGTTCGAGCTCAACGGCATCGGGTACGCCTTCCCGCCCGGCCACCGCATCCGGGTCGCCGTATCGGACACGTACTGGCCCTGGGTGTGGCCGCACGGCGAGCGCGGCCGATTGACCGTGCTGCCCGCCGACAGCGCCCTGCTCCTGCCCGTACGGGACCCCGCGTCGGACGAGCACGAGGATGAGCACGAGGGCCGGGGGCCCATCCGGTTCGAAGAGCCCGAGCAGGCCCCGCCGCTGCCCGTCACCTACGAGCGGCCCGCCGAGGCGACACCGGAGCGGCTGGTCACGTACGACGTCGCGAAGGGGGAGTGGACGCTGGAGGTCGACCCCAACTACGGCGGATCGCGGGTCTACCCGGACGGGCTGCGCTACGAGGAGAGCGCACGTGAGACGTACCGGATACGGGCCGACGATCCGCTGTCGGCGGTGGCCGTCTCCGAGTGGACGATCCGGCTGCGGCGCGGCGACGACTGGGACGCTGAGATCATGACGCGTACGGAGCTGCGGGCCACGGCCACGGAGTTCATCATGGACAGTCGCATGGAAACACGGGCGGACGGAGAGACAGTGGTCAAGCGCGCATGGCACCGCACCACCCCGAGGACGTCGGCGTGAAGGCCGCGAAGACGCCCCGCCGTGCCGTCGCCGCCGCCGACCGCACCCGCCAGCCCACCGAGGTCCGCCGCAGGCTCATCGTGGAGGCGGCCGTCCCGCTCATCGCGGAGCGCGGGTACGCCTCGGTGGGAGTGCGGGACGTCGCCGCCGCGGCCGGAGTGTCGGTGGGGACGGTCACGTACCACTTCGGCAGTGTGCAGGAGATCCTCTCCGAGGCGATGGTGCTGCACATCGAGCGCTACTACGCGGCGCTGAACGAGGCCGCCGAGGAGGCGGCCGGCAGCGGTGAGGCGCTGCGGCTGCTGATCGACGCGCTGTTCACGGAGGACACCGACCGGCACTGGCGCATGTGGTTCGACTACTGGAGCGCGGGCGACCGCGACCAGGACCCCGAGCAGGCCTTCGCGAGCGGCCAGGCCAAGCGCTACGAGGACTGGCACAGCCAGATCCGCGCCCTGGTCGAACGGGGCGTCGCCGACGGGGAGTTCACCTGCGAGGACCCGACCGGCTTCACCGTCCGCTTCGCCGCCCTCTCCGACGGACTCGCCCTCCAGCGGCTGCGGCAGTCGCCCGCGCTGAGTACGGAGGACGCGCGTCGGCATCTGTACCGGCTGGTCGAGTCCGAGCTGCGGACGGACGGCCCGTAGGAGCTTCGTGGGTCTCCGACTCTGGTTCGCGGCAGGAGGGGCGGCCGCAGGTCAGGCGGTGTCCCTGCGGCCGGGCGGGAACTCGTTCCCGTCGCGGTCGGACACCGTCGCGAACCAGGACGTGGCCCAGACAGCCAGACAGTCGGCCTCGTGGACGGTCGTGAACGGCTGGTCGTTCCATGTCCCGTACGAGGTGACGCACACGGTCTCCCCGGGCATCAGCCAGTAGTCCTGCCCGAACGGCTCCAGCCACAGCTGAAGTTGTTCCGTGCCGCTGTTCTGCACCAGCATCGGCACCGGGGCGGCCGGGAACAGCCCGGTCGCGGCGTCGTCCTCGTCACAGCGGGGCGCGGTACGCCTCGAAGACGCTGAGCCTGGAAGTGATCGTGTGCGATGCCGTGGTGAGGGCCACCAGCATCCGGGCGATGTTGCTGCCCGCCGTGGGAGCGATCACCGACAGGGCACCCACAAACGGATGGTCGGTGCCCCGCACGGGTACCGCGACGGCGAGATAGCCCTGGCGGTGCTCCTCGATCTCCGTCGCGTAGCCCTGCTCCCTGATGCGGGCCAGTTCGTCGGGGAGTTGTGCCGCGGTCAGGGTGCGGGGTGTGCGGCGGAGCATCAGCGGCACGACCGCGGGCAGCGGGTACTGGTCCGGGAGCATGGCGAGGGTCAGCTTTCCGGCGGCCGTGCTGTGCAGGTGCATGTGCCGCCCGGTCAGGCTGGACCTGGCCCGGTTGCGGTGCCCGCCGACGTTCTCGATGCACAGCAGTTCCGACGCGTTCGGCACGGACAGCGTGATGGCGTTGTCGAGGTTCTGCGCGAGGTTCTCGATGACGGGCCGGGCCGCCTCACGCAGGGTCCGCTGACGGGGCGCGCGCAGGCCGATCTCGTACAGCTGAAGGCCGAGCCGGTAGTGGGAGCCGTCGCGTTCAAGGAGTTCGCCGGCGACCAGTTCCTGGCAGAGGCGGTGGACGGTGGCCTTCGCGACCCCGGTGCGGGCGGTCAGTTCGGTGAGGCTGAGCGAGAAGTCGTCCTCCCGGAAGGCACCCAGGATGAGCCCGACCTTGCCGAGGACCGTTTTGGGAGGCTCTCCGTCCCCTCCGGCCACGTCCTCGCGTTCACGGTGGGAGCTTGCGGTTGTCATGGTTTGTCCTCCTCACCTCGGTGGCGCGTTCCCCGGAGGGGGTGTCCACCAGAACGAGGAAATGAAATATAGGTGTTTCTCAATTTCGTGGCGATGTACTCGCTGTGACGTTTTCGACGGTGGGGTGAGGCGCCTGGGGGTGCCGGAGCGGGACGACGCCCACGCAGCGGCCGTCCCGGTCCAGGAGTCGCCCCATGTGCTTGACCGTGCGCAGCACCACCGAGCGGTCGCTGATCGTGAGACGGGGCAACCGCCGCGAGAGGTGCGCCTCGAAGGCGTGCACGTCGTGGAGGTCGCGCAGCCACACGTCGATCACCAGGTTGTGCGGGCCGGTCGTGATGGCGCACGAGCGGACCTCGCGTACCCCGGACAGCACCTGGCTGGTCTCCTCCACGTACTGGCCGGGGACCGAGGCGAAGTACACGGCGGACAGCGGCCATCCCGACAAGGGCCGGGCCAGATCGCAGCGCAGGCTCAGCCGGGCGGCGAGCAGCGACTGCAGCCTGCGGCGCACCGTGGTGAGGCTCGTGTCCGTCGCCGCCGACAGGTCGGCCAGCGACATGCGCCCGTCCGTGCCCAGCAGCTCCAGCAGACGTGTGTCCAGGTCGTCCCACCGGCTCTCGGCCGCGGGCGCGGGCAGAGCGGATGGTGGCACGGCCGCCTCGACCCGTGCGGTCTGGGCCTCGTCCAGGCTGCGCAGCCGCCAGCGGCTCCCCTCGGTGGGGACCCCCGTCGACACGTGCGTACGCGTCGCCCGTACCCCCGGTGTCCGCTGGAACAGCTGCGTGGACAGGCGCCCCAACTCGTCCAGACTGCGGGCCTGCACGGCGGTCACCAGATCCCGGCCGCCCGCCGTGAGCTTGATGTTCGCCACGGCCGGGTCCTGGGCGAAGGCCATCGCCACGTCCTCGGCGAGGCCCGGCTCGGTGTCCACCTCCACCACGCCGGTCACCACGATCCGTGTGTTGGACAGCCGCGGATAGGCGGTCACCCAGGCCAGGCCCGCCTCCTCCAGCCGGTGCCAGCGCCGCGCGGCCGTGACCGGGTTGACCCCCAGCACCTCGCCGACGAGCGTCCACGGGGCCCTCGGGTGGATCTGCAGGACGTGCACGACGCCCCGGTCCAGTTCGTCGAGCTCCATGGAGGCCCCCGCCGTGGCCCTCGCCGAAGCATCCGCCGAGGCTTCCGGCGCGGCCGAATCCTGCACGCCCTTGGGCGGCGCATCTCTGCGCACGCCGAGGGAATCCGGCGAGAAATCTGCACCGTCACTCCAGGTTTTTCTTTGCATTCCACACTCCCTTCGCCTGCATCACCTACGGAGGAGTGACCCCGCTCTATGACCCCCGCCACGCCCCCGGAGACCACGCGGACCGCCCTGCGGATCCACAACGCCCGGCTCATCGACGGCACCGGCTCGTCCCCGGTGGACGACGCCGTCGTCACCATCGATGCCCAGGGCACCATCACCTACGCCGGACCGGCCGCGACCGAACCCCCGGCCGCCACCGACTCGTCGGTGCGTGTCGTGGACGCCGGTGGACGCACCGTACTGCCCGGCTTCTTCGACTGCCACGTCCACCTCGCCTACGCGCAGGGCTCGCCGCCCAGCCGCCGCGCGGAGCTCGACCCGGTCCTGGTCACCCTGGACACGGCCGCGCGGCTGCGCCAGACCCTCGACGCCGGAATCACCACCGCCCGCGATCTGGGCGGTCTGTCGGCGGGCTACCGCACGGCCGTCGAGACCGGACGGACGGTGGGCCCGCGCCTGCACACGGCCGTCCGCATCATCAGTCACACCGGCGGTCACGCCGACGTGCGCATGCCCGACGGCACCGATCTGAGCGCCGGGATGTCCGAGATCGCCGACAGCACCGACGCGGCCAGGCTCGCGGTGCGCCGGGTCCTGCGCGACGGCGCCGACCTGGTGAAGGTCTGCGCCACGGGCGGCATGGGCAGCCCCTACGACGACCCCGACGACGAAGGCCTGCTGGAGGAGGAGATCCGCGCGGTCGTGGACGAGGCCGGGCGGCACGGCGGCAAGCCGGTCGCGGCCCACGCCCAGGGCAACGCGGGCATCCTCACCGCGATCCGCGGCGGGGTCACCAGCATCGAGCACGGCTACGGTCTGGACGACCGGGCGCTGGACATGGCGGGCGAACGCGGCGTCTTCGTCGTACCGACGCTGTCCACCGTGTACGCGGGCATCAACAAGGACACGATGCCGGACTACCACTACCAGAAGAAGGTCCGCTGGTCCGGCACCACGAAGGAGAACATCGCGCGGGCCATCGAGTACGGTGCCCGCATCGCGCTGGGCACCGACGCGGCGGTCGGCCCGCACGGCGTGAACCTGATGGAACTCAGCTATCTGGTGGACCTCGGTATGGACCCCATGGCCGCCATCGTCGCCGGCACCCGCACCTCCGCCGAGCTCCTCGGCCTTGCCGACTGGCTCGGCACTCTCACCGCCGGCCACACCGCGGACCTGGTCCTCTGCGACGGCGATCCGCTCCAGGACATCGGCGTCCTCGGCGACCCGGCGAACATCGTGTGCGTCGTCCAGGACGGCGTCGTCCGCAAGGACCTCCTGAACCTCCCGGCCGCGGCCCCGGCCACCGACACCCTCACCACCGGAAGGCGGCCCTGATGTCCTCACAGACCGACCTCCCCGCACCACCGACCAAATCCCCGGACACCGGGAGAGCCACCCCTCTCGACCGGGTGCTCTCGCTCATCGAGCGGGCCGGGAACGCCCTGCCCAACCCGGTCGTGCTGTTCTCCGTGCTGTTCCTGCTCCTCGCCGGCGCCTCCACCGCGCTCGACCTGGGCGGCGTGTCCGTCAAGGTCCCCGGCAGCGACGAGACCAAGCACATCACCGGCCTCCTCACCGGCGACGGCGTGAAATGGCTGGTCGAGAACCTCGTCGTCAACTTCGCCACCTTCCCCCCGATCGGCGCCGTCCTGGTGCTGATCATGGTGGTGGGGCTCTGCGAGAAGACCGGCCTGCTGGAAACCCTGATGCGGGCGACCCTCGCCAGGGTGCCCCGCGCGGTGCTGCCGTACGCGGTGGCGCTCATCGCGAGCCAGGCGCACATGATGAGCGACGTCGCCTGCATCGTGCTGCCCCCGCTGGCCGCGCTGGTCTTCAAGAGCGCCGGACGCCACCCCGTCGCAGGCCTCATCGGCGGCTTCGCCTGTGTGACCGCCGGCTACGCGGCCGGGTTCACCGTCGGCTCCCTCGACGCCCTGTACGTCGGCATCACCCAGCAGGCCGCCGCGGTGCTGCCGGCCGGTGACGGCCTCGACATCCATCTGCTCATCAACTACTTCTTCACGGCCGCGAGCAGCCTCGTACTGGCCGCGGTGGGCGGATTCCTCATCAGCCGCGTCCTCGAACCCCGGCTCGGCGCCTACGAGCCCGCCGGCGAGGAGTCCGAGGACCGCGACCTCACGCTCACGCCGGTCCAGCGCCGGGCGCTGTTGCGCACCGCGCTGGTCGTCATCGTCTACCTGGCCGGCGTGCTCTCCCTGTGGCTGCCGGAAGGCGCGCCGCTGCGCGGCGAGGGCGGGGCCTTCGTGCCCTCGCCGCTGCTCTCCGGCATCGTCCCCGTCCTGTTCGGCGCCTTCCTGCTGGCCGGACTGACGTACGGCTTCAGCGTGAAGCAGCTGACCAAGGCCGAGGACGTGACCAACGCCGTCACCGAGTCGGTGAAGACCATGTCCGGCTACCTCGTGATGATGTTCGTCGCCGCCCAGGTCATCGCCCTCTTCACCTGGTCGAACGTCGGTGTGCTGCTGGCGGTGAAGGGCGCCGCGCTCTTCGACTCGATGGGCGTGACCGGCTTCTGGGCGATCCTGGTGTTCGTTCTGCTGGTCTCCTGTCTCAACCTGTTCATCCTCTCCGGCTCGGCCCTGTGGTCCCTGGTCGGCCCGGTCTTCGTCCCCGCGTTCATGCTGATGGGGATGAGCCCGGCGCTCACCCAGGCCGCCTTCCGGATCGGTGACTCGGCGACCGGCGTGATCACCCCGATGAACCCCTACGTGTTCCTGATCCTGGCGATGCTCCGCCAGTACGAGCCCGACGCCAAGCTCGGCACGCTCATCTCCCGGCTCGCCATCTTCGTGGTGCCGTTCATGCTGGTGTGGCTGGCGATCCTGGGCGTCTTCTACGGCTTCGACCTGCCGCTCGGACCCGGCGCCGACATCGGTCTGAAGTGACCCCCGAACACAACAGGCCGACTCCACCGGTGAGATCCGGTGGAGTCGGCCATGTGCCGTCGGCTCGCGCGGCGCGGCGCAGAAGGACGATGACGGCACAGAAGGTTCTCGTACGCCGTCCCGCCCCGCGCCGCCTTGCCTCAGCCGCGAGCCGTCCATTCCAGCACGACCTTCGCGAACTCCTCGGGCAACTGCTCGGGTACGGGGACATGGCCGCCGGAGAGAACCCGGGTCTCGCACCCGAGGGCCGCGGCGAACTTCGCCAGGCCGGGCAGCGAATAGTGGTCCCCCGGGGCGCAGACGGCGAGCGTACGGGCCGTGATGTCCGGCAGCCGCCGGTCCATGCCGTACCGCCGGACCGCTTCGTGTCCCTCCTCCACCCGGTCGAGCACGGTCAGAGCGTCGACCATGAACCGGTTCAGGGCGGCCTCCTGGCCTTCCTCGTAGAAGCCGCGGCGCCGGTTCCACAGCTCCAGCAGGTGTGAGCCGTCCGGCTTGGGGACGACGTGGTCGACGGGCTTGCGCTCGGCCGCCGTACGACGCTTCTCGTCGTCGATGAAGGGCGTGGCCGAGAGCAGCACACTGGCGACCCGGTCCTGGTAGCGGGCCGCGAGCTCCACCGCGACGACTCCGCCCGTGTGGTGCCCGACCAGATGGAAGCGCTCCAGACCCAGGGCTTCGACGAGTGCTCCGGCGGCGTCGGCGAAAAGCTCGATGGAGTGCGGTCCCGCCGGTTTCGCGGAGGCGCCGAAGCCCAGGGTGTCCATGGCGATGGCCCGGTGCGCCGTGCCGACCAGGGGCAGCACATCGAGGTACTCGGTCCAGGAGCGCGGGGTCTGGTGGAGCAGCAGGACGGGCTCGCCGGTGCCGCACTCCACATAGTGCAACTGCCCGAAGGGGCTCGGTACGTAGCCTCGTCGCAGGGGGTCCGTCATCTGGGGTGCGCCTTTCCGTGATTGGAGGGGGAGAGGGCCGGCAGTACGGACTCGCCGATGGCCTCGATGAGTTCGGTGGGCGGGTGGTAAGAGCCGACGTGCTGGAGCAGGACGCCGGTGACCCCGTCGGCGTGCAGGGCCTGGAGGCGTTCCGCGATCCGGGCCGGGGTGCCGAAGAGGCAGAACTCCTCGGCGAAGCGGAGCGCGTTCTCGTCGCTGATCCAGGCCGAGCAGATCTCGACGGCCCTGGGCCAGTCCTCGGCGTGCACCAGGTCCGGGTAGATCCCCTCGACGTGTGCCGGCACGTCGACGTCGATCCCCGCCAGGGCGAGGAACGACGCGCCGCCGTTCTGGGCGATCGACGCGCAGATCGGCTTGAGGAGTTGTGCCTCGGCTGCGATGTCGTCCGTGACCGCGCAGAACGCCGACACGGTCAGCGGTATCCCGTCGGCCGCGCGGCCCGCAGTCTCGGCGCCTTCCCGGACCCGGGCGGTGGCGGTCGCGAGAGTGGTCGGCGAGATGCCGCTGAGGAGGATCACACCGTCGGCGATCTCACCGGCGAGCCGCAGGTTCCTGGGTCCGCTCGCGGCGAGGTGGAGCGGTACGCCGGGCCCGGGGTCGCGCAGCCGCGAGCGGACCTTGCCCTCGAACTCCCACTCCTCGCCGTCCAGCAGGGCGCGCAGCAGGCCGAGGCCCTCGCGCATCTCCGCCGAGGTGGTCTGCCGAAGGCCGACTGGACCGACCGAGCTGTTGCCCACGCCGAGACCGAGCTTGAACCTGCCGGGCGCGAGTTCGGCCACGCTGCGGGCGGCCGACGCGACGACGGCCGGGTGCCTCGTCGCCAGGTTGGTGACCGCGGTGCCGAGGCCGATGCGCTCGGTGCCCAGGGCTGCGGCGGTCAGGGTGGTGAACACGTCGCGCCACAGCAGCTGGGAGTCGGGGAACCAGGCGTCGTCGAAGCGGAGGGATTCCGCGCGGCGGACTGTTTCGACCACGTGGTCGGCTCGGTCGCACGGGGGGATGCGGATGCCTATGCGCAGCGGGGGTCGGTTGGCGCTCGTTGCGTTCTGCGGTGGCGTCGGCTGCGCCGAGGGCTCCGCCGGAAGGGTTGTTCGATGACTGCGGGTCGGCTGTTGCTGGGCGCGCGGTTCCCCGCGCCCCTTACGGGGCGCACCTCCAGCGGTCATTTCTGCAGCCCCCTTGCCGTCAGGTCCAGAGCCACGTCCGTGATCATGTCCTCCTGGCCGCCTACCATTCGGCGGCGGCCGACCTCCACGAGGATGGCTCGGGTGTCCAGGCCGTGGCGGGTGGCCGCGGTCTCGGCGTGGCGCAGGAAGCTGGAGTAGACGCCCGCGTAGCCGAGGCTGAGGGTCTCGCGGTCGACGCGTACCGGCCTGTCCTGGAGCGGGCGGACGAGATCGTCGGCCGCGTCCATGAGCGGGAAGAGGTCGCAGCCGTGCTCCCAGCCCATCAGGTCGGCCACCGCGACGAACGCCTCCAGGGGGCAGTTGCCGGCCCCGGCACCCTGTCCGGCGAGCGAGGCGTCGACGCGCGTGACGCCGTTCTCCACGGCCACCACGCTGTTGGCGACGCCGAGGCCGAGGTTGTGGTGGGCGTGGATGCCCAGCTCGGTGTCGGGCGAGAGGACGTCGCGGTAGGCGCGGAAGCGGTCGCGGACGCCGTCCATGGTGAGACGGCCGCCGGAGTCGGTGACGTACACGCAGTGCGCGCCGTACGACTCCATCAGCTTGGCCTGGCCGGCCAGTTCGGCCGGTTCGGCCATGTGGGACATCATCAGGAACCCGGCGACGTCCATGCCCAGCTCGCGCGCGGCGGCGATGTGCTGGGCGGAGATGTCGGCCTCGGTGCAGTGGGTGGCGACCCGAACCGAGCGGATGCCCAGGGAATGGGCCTGTTTGAGGTCGTGGACGGTGCCGATGCCGGGCAGCAGGAGGGTGGTCGGGATCGCCCGGTGTACGGCGCCGACGACCGCCTCGATCCACTCCCAGTCGGTGTGCGCGCCCACTCCGTAGGTGATGCTGGAGCCCGCGAGTCCGTCGCCGTGGGAGACCTCGATGGCCGTGACTCCGGCCGCGTCGAGGGCTGCGGCGATGGTGCGGGCCTGGTCGACGGTGTAGCGGTGGCGGATGGCGTGCATGCCGTCCCGCAGGGTCACGTCCTGCACATACAGGGCGGTCACTTGGTTGCCTCCGCACTCTGGTGGGCGGCCAGGCGTTCCGCGGTGCGCAGCGCGGCCGAGGTCATGATGTCGAGATTGCCCGCGTAGGCGGGCAGGTAGTGGGCGGCGCCCTCGACCTCCAGGAACACCGACACCTTCAGAGGTGTGGCGCCGGCGGGCACGAGCGTGCGCAGCGGGTCGTCGGTGCCGACCTGCTCGAACTGGACCTTCTGCTTCAGGCGATAGCCCGGCACGTATGCCTGTACGCGGCCGACCATCTCCTCGACCGACGCGGTCACCGCCTGCTCGTCGCATGCGGAGACCAGGCAGTGCACGGTGTCCCGCATGATCAGCGGCGGTTCGGCCGGGTTGAGGACGATGATCGCCTTGCCGCGGGCCGCGCCGCCGACCTTCTCGATCGCGGAGGCGGTGGTCTCGGTGAACTCGTCGATGTTGGCTCGGGTGCCCGGACCGGCCGACCTGGCGGCTATGGAGGAGACGATCTCCGCGTAGTGGACGGGGGTCACGGCCGAGACGGCGGCGACGATCGGGATCGTGGCCTGTCCGCCGCAGGTGACCATGTTGACGTTCGTGCTGTCGAGATGGGCGTCGGCGTTGACCGGCGGCACCACGTACGGGCCGAGCGCGGCCGGCGTGAGGTCGACGACCGTGCGGCCGAGACCCCGCAGCACCTGGTCGTGGCGGCGGTGGGCGCCCGCCGAGGTGGCGTCGAAGACGATACGGACGTCGGCGAACTCGTCGAGAGCGACCAGGCCGTCGACACCCTCGTGCGTGGTGGCGACCTTCAGCCGGCGGGCGCGGGCAAGGCCGTCCGACTCCGGGTCGATGCCCGCCATCGCCGCGATCTCCAACTCCTCGGACAACCGCAGCACCTTGATCATGAGGTCGGTGCCGATGTTCCCGGAGCCGATGACGGCCACCTTCGTACGGGTGCTCATGACCTGTCTCCCTCCGTCGTGAACTCCGCCGCGAACTCCACTGTCACCCGGCCGAGTCGGCTGATGCGTGCCTCGAACCGGTCACCCGGGGCGGCGACCGCCATCGGACCGAGGGCTCCGGTGAGCACGACGTCCCCGGCCCGCAGCGGATCGCCCATGGCGGCCAGGGTGGAGGCGAGCCAGGCCGCCGCGTTGAGCGGGCTGCCCAGACAGTCGGCGCCGGTGCCTTCGGAGACCATCTCGCCGCCCCGGGTCATCGTCATCCGCACGCCCCGCAGATCAAGTCCGTTGAGCGGTACGGGAGTTCCCCCGAGGACGAACAGGCCGCTGGAGGCGTTGTCCGCGACCGTGTCCACGAGGCTGATGTCCCAGCCGGTGATCCGGCTGTCCACGATCTCCAGCGCGGGAAGTGCGAAGTCCGTCGCCCGCAGCACGTCGACCACCGTGCAGTCCCGGTGTGGGAGATCGGCCTTGAGGACGAGGGCCACCTCCGCCTCGACCTTCGGCTGGATGAGCCGCCCGGCCGGGACCGAGTCATGCTCCGCCACGGCCATGTCGGCGAACAGCGTCCCGAAGTCCGGTTGATCCACGCCGAGTTGGGCCTGCACGGCGGGCGAGGTCAGGCCGATCTTGCGGCCGACGATCCGGCGTCCGGCCGCCACACCGCGCTCGACGTTCACACGCTGCACGGCATAGGCGGCCTCCACGCCGGTGACGTACGTGCGTACCGGAGAGCAGGCCGTGTTCGTGCGTGCGGCCTCCCGCAGCTCGTCGGCCGCCTTGACCACCTCCGCGGCGCTCATCGTGCGCCGCCCGCGGTGGAGGCGACGAACAGCGTGTCGACGCCCACGGGACCGAGGCCGGTCGCCCCGCCGGGCGTACCCAGCGGAGCCGCACGCCCCGGCAGCGGCTCCTCGAAGAAGCGGCGGTTGTCGGCGCGGAAATCGGGGTCGGCGAGGCGGTCGACCGCGATGGCCTGTTCCGGGCAGGCCGTCTCGCAGGCGCCGCAGTCGATGCACTCCACCGGGTTGATGTAGAGCTTGCGCTCGCCCTCGTAGATGCAGTCGACCGGGCACTCCTCCATGCAGGACCGGTCCATGATGTCGACACAGGCCGACCCGATGACGTACGCCATGTCAGTTCTCCTTGTCCGTGGAGTGCCCGGGGAACAGGGCCGCCTCCGGATCGATGACGGTGGCCGCGTTGTTGACCGCGGTGGCGACCTCGCCGAAGCCCACGGCGATCAGGCGCACCTTGCCCGGGTAGTCGGTGATGTCACCGGCGGCGAACACGCGGGGCAGGTTGGTGGCCATCCGGGTGTCCACGGCGATCCGCCGCGCCCGGAGTTCCAGCCCCCAGTCCTTGAGCGGGCCGAGGTCGGCGATGAAGCCGAGAGCGGCGACGACGGTGTGTGCCGGCAGGAGCCGGGTGGCCTTCGTGGTGCGGTGCCGGACCTCGATCCGCTCGACCCGGGACGCCCCGTGCAGGACGCTCACCTCGGAGTCGGTGATGATCTCGATACCCAGGGCCTTCACCTTCTCCACCGTCGCCCGATGGGCCCGGAAGCGCTCCGTGCGGTGGACGAGCCGGACCGACCGGGCGATCGGGGCCAGCGTCGCCGCCCAGTCGAAGGCGCTGTCGCCGCCGCCGACGACCACGACGTCCTGGTCGGTGTGCTCGACCGGGTCCGGCACGAAGTAGACCTGGCCGCGGCCGAGATAGCCCTCGCCGGCGGGGAGCTGCCTGGGGGTGAAGGTCCCGACTCCGCCGGTGATCACAACTGCCCCGGCCCGCACGGCAGTTCCCTGGTCGCTGTGCACGACCGGCCGGCCGTCGGGCGCGTGGGTGATGTGGAGTGCCCGGTGTCCCAGAAGGTAGCGGGGACCGTACGGCTCTGCCTGGGCGACCAGGCTGTCGACCAGGTCGCGACCGCGCACCGCAGGGAAGCCCGCGATGTCGAAGATGGGTTTCTCGGGGTACATCGCGCTGATCTGGCCGCCGCGCTGGGGCAGGACGTCCATGACCGCGACACTGAGGCCGCGGAAGCCCGCGCAGTAGGCGCCGTACAGGCCCGACGGGCCGGCGCCGATGATCAGGATGTCGGTCTCGATCACCGACGACTCGTCCGGGGCGACCGGCTCATCAGTAGGAACGCTCATGGTCCAGGAGCGTATGGACGGGCCGACCACTGCCCAATGGAACCGGTCCGCCTGACGGGACGCACCGCTAAGCCTGACGGCCCGGCGGTGGGAGCGTGGCGCGAACACGACGCTTCCACTGTTCCAGGAGGACGAATCTCATGGATGCACTCAACGTCAGAAGGGGGCGCCTGCCGGCCGTCCTCATGACCCTTGTCCTGTCCTCCGCGTGCACGGCGGGCGCGGTGGACTCGGCGGGCGGGAAGGCGGCGGGCAAGCCCACGGTGCGTGTCGCCCTGGGAGTCGACGCCTCGTACGCCCCGTTCTATCTGGCCGAGGAACAAGGTCTGTTCGAGAAGGCGGGCCTCAACGTCGAGCTCGTGAAGACCGAAGGCGGTCCGGCGGCGACCGAGGCCGTGACGGCCGGCACCGCCCAGATCGCGGCCAACGCCGACTCCACCGCCCTCTCGCTCATGGTCGGCAGCCCCGGCCTGCGGGCGCTGGGCGTCTTCCAGTCCTCCGACCGCTATCTCAAGGTCGTCCTGCGGGACGGCATCAAATCGCCGAAACAGATAAAAACCATGGCGTCGATCGCGGGGCTCGGCCTCTACGCGACCCACTCGTACCTGCGCCACAACGGCATCGACCCGAAGTCCGTGAAGATCCTGCAGAGTTCACCGCCGGAGATCCCCGGACTGCTGGAGCAGGGCTCGATCGACGCGTACGTCCTGTTCGAGCCGTGGGCGGCGCGCGGCGACGCGGCGGGCGGACACATCGCCGGGCGCATCGGCGACTTCGGGGTGAAGTACGTGCAGTGGCTGATCGCCGACCAGAAGTGGCTCAAGGGCAACGAGGAGGTCGCCGGCAAGATCTTCAAGGTGGTGGCCGACGCGGACAAGCTCGTCACCGACGACCCCGACGCCGCGGCCAAGGCCTCCAACCAGCAGGTCAAACTGCCCGTGGCGGACACGAAGAAGGTGCTGCCCGAGATCACCTTCGCCGCTCGCGGCATCGACGACGCCGATGTCACCGAGGCCCGCAAGATCGTCGACTTCCTGCTGGCTCAGAAGCTGATCAAGAAGTCGCCGGACCTCGACACGGCTCTGCTCAAGGGCTGGTACGAGCAGCACGGCAAGTGAGGTCGACGTGCCCTGTGACGCAGGGAGCGCCGTCGTCCCGGAGCACGGAGACGTCGAGCGTCACCCGCACCCCTGAGTCGCAGGGCGCGACCGTACGCACGGTGGCGCTCCAGATGAGTGGTTCGCCGGCCACGGCGGTCGCGACGTTGCGCCAGCTCACCGACTCCAGACACGCGTCGGACCCGGCCCACTCCAGCGCGTACCGGGTCAGCGTCTGGCCGTGCAGCGTCGACTGTACGACCACGTCGGAGAAGCCCTCCGTCGCGGCGAACTCGGCGTCGTAGTGGATGAGGTGGGAGTTCCACGACACGGCACTGAACCGGAACAGCTGCACCCTGCTGTGCGTGTACCGGCGCGGTGGGCAGACATCTCCGACGGCGGCAGGGGTGTTCACGCGGAGGTTCCCTTCGGGAGGGCGTCCAGGACGACGATCGTCTCGTCCACGGCGGTCAGTTCGGTCCCGTCCGGCGAGATGAAGCGGGTGGAGAGGCCGAGGAGCACGAAGTCGCCTGACCGGCCGTGCTTCCGCTCGGCCGAGGTGACCGCACGCGACGCAGTGACCCGGGTGCCCGCGAGCGGGGCCCGGGTCAGGCGCACCGCCTGTCCGCCGTGCACCTGGCGGACCGGGAGGCCCTGAGTGCAGGGTGATTCCCTGAAGGCCAGGCCGTCCGGCTGCAGTTCCTCCTCGGCGGGCCCGTCCTCCCAGCTCATGGTCGCCGCGAGGAACAGCGGCGGAGCCTCGACCGGTTCCCCGGCCGCCTCCCGGGCCCGCGCCCGCCGCAGGTAGTCGACGTCGTCGACCACCGCCGCGTACCGGCAGAACTCCTTGACGGCCATCGTGCCGCAGTCCTCGTCCTCCCACCGGCCGATGAGGCCACGGGCCCGGGACAGCACGTCGTCCAGCGCGCTCACAGGGCGGCCCGCAGCGACCGCCCGATGCCCAGGCCCGCGGCGCGCAGCGCGCTCGCGTGTGCGGCGGCGTCCACCCGGTAGGTGGGAGCGGTGATGGACAGTGCGCCCGCCGGCGTCTCCTGCAGACCGAAGACCGGCACGGCCATGCTCATGTAGCCGAGCCGGATCTCCTCCGCCTCGGTGGCGATGCCCTGCTCCCGGATCCGCTCCAGCTGACCCCGCAGCAGGCCGGGTGAGGTGATCGTGCGGCGCGTGAACGGCTTCAGCCCGTTCCTGACCACCTCACCGAACAGGCTCGCGCGGGAGAAGGCGAGGATCGCCTTGCCGGTGGCGGTGCAGTACAGCGGGAGCCGGCCCGCCACCCGGGACTCCTCGCTCAGCCCCCGGTGCGGCAGGATCTTCTCCAGATAGACCACGTCGAGCCCGTCGTGGATCGCGAAGTGGATGGTCTCCTGCGTGGCCAGCAGAAGATCCTCCATGTACGGCTGGGCGACCTCGCGCAGGATCCGCTGCCGGTGCACCCGCTGCCCGATCTCGAACAGCCGCAGCCCGAGCCGGTAGTTGCAGCCCGCCCTCTCCAACAGCCCCCAGACGACCAGCTCCTGGCAGAGCCGGTGCACGGTTGCCTTCGCCACGCCCGTACGGCGCACCAGATCGGCGAGGGAGAGGGAACTGTCGTCGACGGTGAACGCCTCAAGGATGGGCCGGACCTTGCCGAGGACGGAGTTCATCGGGTCGGGAAAGGGAGAGGCAGGTGCGTCCGTGGACGCGGCGGGCGATACGGCGTGATCGATGGGGACGACGGTCATGGCAGGCACCTCACGACGACTCGGAGAGAAACGTCAGGCTCAGCGGGTTGTAGAGATCGGCCTTCTCGTGCTGCGGCCAGTGCCCGCACTCGTTGAAGACCTCAAGGCGGGACCCGGGAATCGCGGCGGCGATCGCCTCGGCCTCCGGGACGTCGCCGAGCGGGTTCTTGTTGCCCCAGACCACCAGCGTCGGGGCCTTGATACGCGCCATCCGGTCGGGGCGCAGCAGATTGCGCTCGCGGGCCTCCAGCTCCTGCAGCGCCAGCAGGTTGTGCAGGTTCTTCCGGAAGTCGGGGTGGTGGTAGATCTCGTAGCGCACCTGGGTCAGTTCCTCGCCCAGCTCCTCGTCCCAGTCGGCCCACAGCAGGCGCAGCCGCTCCCGGGTGTAGGAGATCTCCTCGTTGACGGTGGCGGCCCGGGTGGAGGTCTTCAGCCGCTCCATCACCGCCGGGTTGACCTTCGTACCGCCCATGCACAGCAGTTGGAGGGATGCGACCCGGTCCGGGTACTCGCTCGCCGCCCAGGACCCGACCCAGCCGCCCAGCGACTCGCCGACCAGGTGCGCGCGTTCGGCGCCCACCGCGTCCAGGTAGGCCATCAAGTGGTCGACGTACGCGGGGATTTCACCTGGGCGGTCCGGCTTGCCGGTGTAGCCGTGGCCGAGCATGTCGATGGCGTGGCAGCGGTAGCCGGCCGAGGCGTGAGCCGGGATGTTGCGGACGAACGCCTCCAGATGGCCGGTCGTACCGTGCAGGAACACCACGTGCTCGCCGTCCTCGGGGCCGGCCTGCAGGGCGCGCGTGGTGACATCGCCGGTCTCGACGTACGCATGGCGGTAGTCGATGCCCGACAGTTCGGTCCAGATACTCATGACTGCCCTTCCTTGGGGTGTGCGGGGTCGAGGACGGCGACGGCCATCCCGGTGAGCCACTCGGGCATCGGCTCGTACGCCAGCCGACGGCCGGGGACGTGGTCGAGGACGGCCGACATCAGCAGCCAAGTGCGCAGTTCCTGCGCCCCGTTGCCCGCGACCTTCTCCAGCTCCTCGGTGGAGTACGCGGTGATGTTCCGTATCTCGCCGTGCGAAACGAGGGACAGGAACTCTTCGTCGAACTCCGGGTTGAGCGAGGCCTCGGCGGCCCGGATGATCTCGCGGCGCCTGACGTCGTAGTCCTGCCAGTTCTCCCGGCCGTTCAGCCAGGCGCCGACCATGAACTCCTCGTCGTCGCCGTGCGGTTCACGCCAGTCCGGCCAGGGCAGCCGGTGTGAGAGCCCGCCCGAACCGACCACCGCGACCCGGCGGTCCTCCGGGAAGGCCAGGACGGCTTCCCGGATCGCGCGGCCCAGTTCCTCGCAGCGCGTGAGCGTGGGCAGGGGAGGGGCGAAGACGTTCACGACGATGGGTACGAGTTCCACGTCCAGGCCCTCCAGGAGGTACTGGATGGCGTGCGACTGGCCGTGGTCGATCTGCAGCCGGGCAGAGAAGGCGGGATCGAAACCGCCCTGCTCCACAAGGGAGTTGGCGATGTGCCGGGCCAGCGGGATATCGACCGGCTGCGGACCTTTGGGGGTGCCGGACTCGCCGCTGGCGACGCACTCGCCGACGCCGATGGTGAAGGCGGGGATCAGGTCGAGCCAGAAACCCCGGAAGTGGTTGGAGCCGACGAGGATCACGGTGTCGGGGCGGGCCGCGACGAGCGCCTCGCGCGCCTCGGCGAGCGCGTCACGGAACCGCTCGGCACGGTCCTTGAGGAAGGTCTCCTCCCAGTGGGTGTTCATCAGCGTGCTGTGCGACGCGCCCACACCCAGGACGATCTCGCTCATGCGGGTTCTCCTTCCAACTCCAGTTCCAGCTCCGCGCGGGACCGGGTGACGGTGTCGACGGCCGTACGGATCAGATGGCGTGTCAGCCTCTCCATGGCCCGTACGGAGACGGAGTTCATGCCGCGCGCGAAGTCGATGTCGAACGGGGCATCCGTGACCTTCGGCATGCCGACCCGCACGGTGGGGATGCCGCGTCCGCGCAGGATGTTGGCGTCCGTGGCGCCGCTGTTGCCCCGTACGACCTCGTGCTGACGCCCTTCGAATGCCTCCCACGCGGCCGTCGCGCTGCGGCGGATCCAGCTGTCCGGATCGGTTCGGGTGCCGGGGACGGCCAGGACCATCTCGGCCGTGACGTCGAGCCCGGGCGTCCTGGCGCGGATGGCGTCCAGGGCGGCGGCGAACTCCCGCTTGGCCCGCATGGGCGTGGTGTCGGGGCCGATGCGCAGGTCCACCATGAGCGTGCAGGACGCGGGGGTCACCGCCGCCATGCGCGGCCAGCCGCCGCGTACGGAAGCGACGATGCCCTGCGGTGCGACCGTTCCTCCGGTGTGGCGCCCGGCGTACTCGACGAACCACTCCTCCAGTTGCCGGGTGACCTCACCGGCGCGGGTGATCGCGTTGTCGTACGGGAGCCGGTGGCGCGAGCCGACATAGGTGTGCGTGCCGCGGACGGTGACCTCGAACCACACGAGGCCGACCTCTTCCCAGGAGACCGTCCAGCCGGGCTTGGCGATGACCGCGTAGTCGGTCCACACGCCCTGTTCCAGGAGGAACGAACAGCCCACTCCCTGACCGGTGTTGAGCCTCGGCGTGCCCGGCCGCGCGTTGGTGGGCATGCCGCCCGCGCCGAACGCCGCCACCAGGTCGCCCGTGAGCGGGATGCCGGCCAGCGTGATCGCCTCGGCGGCCATCATCACGCAGGCGGCGTGCCCCTTCGGGTTGGAGGCTCCCAGGCCGACGACCAGGTCGTCGTACACGGTGGCCCGCGGGCGCATGTCGTCCCGCAGTTCCGGGCCGATCCAGGGCAGGTCCTCGCTCTCCTCGCCCACGGTCAGGGTGTCGACCGGCGCGTACAGCATGAGATCGGGGCCCGTGCCGTCGCCTTCGAGGCGGGCCCAGGCGTTGGCCTGCCGGTCGTCGAGGGGCTGGACCGAGGCCCGGCAGCCGACGGCCGTGAGGGTGGCGGCGATGTGTTCGGCGAGCGGGGCCTCGTCCCCCGTGGGGCTGGGGATGTCGACGAGTCCGATGATGAGGTCGCGCAGCCGGTCGCCGGTGACGTGCCGCCAGGCGTCCTCGACCCAGCCGCGCCGCCGGTCGTCGAGGCCCCCCAGCCCGTCGGCGGTCAACGGCCGCTCCGTACCGGCGAGTTCGGCGGGGCTCACTGGTTGATCCTGTGGACCTGGGTCATGGTGGTGCGCTCGAAGCGTTTCTTCGCGAGCGGAAGCCCGATCGCGATCCCGGCCCCGATCAGCAGCGTCAGCAGCGTGCGGCCCATGGTCAGGCCTCCTTCTCGTGGGTTCCGGCGCCGGCCAGCTTCTTGCCGTACTCCTCCTCGCTGAGGTTCCGCCAGGCGGTCAGCGAGATGTCGGGCCGGTAGAGCTTCTCCGGGGGCGCGTCGGTGATGTCGACCATCCAGGCGTCCTGGCCGGAGAACTGGCCGTGGAACAGCCAGCGGATCGCGCCCAGGTACTTGCCGTAGAAGCGCAGGGTGTCCCAGCCCTCGGTGAAGTTGACCATCACGCCGACGTAGCGGTGGTTGTCCTCGTCGACCGGGACGTAGAACTCGTAGTGGATGAAGTTCGGGTAGGCGATGCGCAGCACGCCCGGCATGGACAGGGACGCGAAGCCGGGGAACTCCTGGGCCTCGATCGTCGGGTTGATCTTGTCGGCCTTGCCGGTGTTGCCGATGTTGAAGGTTTCCTTCGGCGGCTGGAACTTCCACCAGCGTTTGTTGGTCCAGTGGCCCACCCCGGGGAAGTCGGCCTCCCAGTGGACGTCGTCCTGCACCCGGAAGATCCAGCGGCCCTTCGGCACGATCCGGGTGATGTTCCAGGTCGGCATGGGCTTGAACAGGCGCCAGAGTGCCGTGCGGTGAAGGTATTTGGCGTGTCCTTCGTCGAAGCCGTTCTCGCAGGCGAAGCGCCAGTTGCCGCCGCGCGGGTCGATCCGGCCGCCCATCACGAAGGCGTTGGAGACGAGTTCCTCCGGCAGCTGCGAGTCGATCGGGTGCGGTTCCTCGTCGGCGAGGGGGATGTAGACCCACACCATGCCGAGCCGCTCCTCGACCGCGTACGTGCGCACCGAGACCTTGCCGGTCAGCCGGCAGCCGGGTCCGTCGGTGATGACCGCGGCCAGCTTCCCGGTCGGCAGGTCGAAGGTCCAGCCGTGGTACGGGCAGCTCACCGTGCCGGGGAACTGCTGGTCGCCCTCGGAGAGCGGAACCCCGCGGTGCGGGCAGCGGTTGTGCAGCGCGTACGCCGTGCCGCCGTCCCGTATGAGGGTGATCTTCTCGCCGCAGATGGTGAACGGGAGCGGTTTGTCCGTGATCTGGCTGGACCAGGTGACCGGATACCAGTAGCCGCGGAAACCCGCTCCGGCCGCGTCGTAGTGGGGCCACGACTTCCAGTCCTGCCGGCCGGGCTCTGCCGGTCTGCGGCGGCTCCGGACAGGGGGTGGTGCGTCGGGCGAGTCCTCGACCGTCATCGTGCGTGTCCTCCTGCTGCCGGGTGAACGGTGATTGCGAGCATGCGCGGACCGGCCGATCCGCCCAAGGGACCTGTCCCGCTGAGCAGACCGCGCTGTGTGGATCCCGGGAGAACACCTGGTGGCGGATGGGGCGGCGCCGGTCGTCCGGACGGTTTCGCTCGCGTGTCCCGCTCAGCGGACCCCTGTCGATGCGTGCGCGGTGCGGCGCGTTCTACGGTGCGGCAATCCCGGGCCGCACCCCGACCAACTGCCGGAACCGGCGGTCTCTCCCCAACCACCGAGGTGCTCATGGAGAAACGCTCCAGCGCAGGACACCCCTTCGTAGATCCCGCCGCAGCCTCCATTCCCGCCGGGACCGTTCGGCGCGGGTGGTCCACCCAGCACACGAAGGGGTCGTGATGACCAAGGCCATCGAGACCGACCGCCGGGAGACCGGTTCCGCGCCGGGGCGCGGGGCGGCGGTGTCCGTCGACGGCGTGGGCATCCGCTTCGGCTCCTTCCAGGCCGTATCGAACATCTCCCTGGACATCGCCGCCGGGGAGTTCCTCTGTCTGCTCGGTCCGAGCGGCTGCGGCAAGTCGACCCTGCTGTCCGCGATGGCTGGCTTCGAGGCCGTGTCCGAGGGCGACCTCCGCGTCGGCGGCGCCCCGATCACCGGACCCCATCCCGGGCTTGGCATGGTGTTCCAGAGCAGCGAGGCGCTGTTCGACTGGATGACGGTGCGCCAGAACGTGGCGTTCGGCCCGCGGATGCGCGGTGCGACGCGCGCGGCGCAGACGAAGCTGGCCGACGAGTACCTCGGCCTGGTGGGGCTGCGGCACTGCGCGGACCGGTTTCCCGGCCGGCTGAGCGGAGGCATGCGCCAGCGGGTGCAGATCGCCCGGGTACTGGCCAACGAACCGGGCGTCGTGTTGATGGACGAACCGTTCGGGGCGCTCGACGCGCAGACCCGGCAGGTGATGCAGGAGGAGACGGACCGCATCTGGCGCGCCTCGGGCTGCACCGTCGTCTTCGTCACCCACGACATCGACGAGGCGATCCTGCTGGCCGACCGGATCGCCGTCATGACCGCGGGCCCGGCGGCCTCGGTCAAGTCCGTGTACCCCGTGGACCTGCCCAGGCCCCGCGACGAGGCCGACCCGGCCGCCACCGAACTGCGCCGCGCACTGCGGGCGGACATCGGCGAGGAGGTCCGCAAGGCCCTCCGCGACCAGGGCCTCGACCCGGGGCTGGACCAAGACGTCGACCTGAAGGGGAACCTCCGATGACCGTCGCCGCGGCAGGCGCCGCCACCCCGCAGACCCGGCGACGCCCCGTCGGGACGACCGCGAGGAACCTGCGGTCGCTCGGCGTGTACACGCTGTCCGTCCTCGTCGGAATCGGCATCTGGCAACTGCTGGCGATGTCCTACGGCTCCACGCTGGTCGCCTCTCCCCGGGAGACGCTCGCCGCCGCCGAGGAGCTGGCGCGCGACGGCACACTCGCCAACTCGGTCATCGCCTCCGGCCGCCGGATTCTGATCGGCTGGGGACTCGGCGTACTCGTGGGCGTACCGGTCGGACTGCTCGTCGGGCAGATCAAGATCGTGCGGCAGTTCCTGGAGCCGTACATCGAGTTCTTCCGGTTCATCCCGCCGGTCGCCTTCGTGACCCTGGCCGTGGTGTGGCTGGGCATCGGCGAGTCGTCGAAGGTCGTCCTGATCTTCTACACGGCCGTCTTCATCGTCACCCTGAACACGAGCGCCGGTGTGATGGCGGTCAGTGAGTCGAAGCTGCGCGCCGCGGCGAGTCTGGGCGCGAGCCGCCGCCAGATCCTGCGGGGGATCGTGCTGCCGTCGACCGTGCCGCACATCGTCACCGGGGCCCGGCTCGCGATGGGCAACAGCTTCCTGACCATCGTCTCCGCCGAGATCGTCGCCGCCCAGGTCGGGCTCGGGTCGCTGATCTGGACCTCCCGCAACTACGGGCGGATCGACTGGGTCTTCGTCGGAATCATCACCCTGGGAATCCTCGGGTTCGTCTTCGACCGGGTACTGCGGATCATCGCCTCCCGGGTCCTGCGCAGGTACGGAGTGAAACTGTGAACGAAGTCGTCGGCGGCCGGACGTCACGTGCCCTGGTCCTGGAGCGGTTCGGCTCGCTGCCGCGGCTGTTGGAACGGCCGGTGCCGGAGCCACGGCCCGGCCACACCCTCGTACGGATGCGGGCGGCCCAGATAGGCCACCTCGACCTCAACATCGTCGACGGCAGGTTCGGCGTCCTGCCGGAACTCCCGGCCGTGCCCGGCACCACCGGATGCGGGATCGTCCTCGCCTCGGACACGCACCCCGAGGGCAGCCTGGTCAGGCTCGGCGGCAAGGGGCTCGGCATGCGGCGGGACGGCTGCTGGGCGGAGCACGCGCTCGTACCGGACGCCGCCGTGGAACTGGTCCCGCAGGACCTGGACCCGGCCCTGGCGTGCAGCTACTTCTCACCGGCCGGCACGGCCTGGGCCGCCGTGCACACGGTCGCGGCGGTACAGCCGGGGGAGCGGGTCATGGTGACCGGCGCGGCGGGTGCCGTCGGCGCGCTGACCGTGCAGGTCGCGGCACGGGCCGGGGCCGAGGTGGTCGGCGTGGTCGGCCGACCGGCCAAGCTCGGCCACGTTCCCGCCCCCGCCAAGGCGGTTCTGGCGGCCGACCTGTCCGCGGAGTCGATCGGCGGCCCGGTCGACGTGCTCGTCGACACCGTGGGCGGGCCGGTCCTGCGGGACGCCCTCCCGCTGGTCCGGCCACGCGGACGTGCCGCGCTCGTCGGCTACACCGCGGGCCGCGAATTCGGCGTGGACCTCGCGGACTTCCTCCTGGCCGATGTGTCGCTGCTGCCGGTCAACCTGATGACGCGGGGCAAGGAGGTCGCCGCGGACGCCGAGCGACTGCTGGCGGAACTGCGCGAGGGCACGCTGACCCTGGCGATCGAGCGCCACGGGCTCGACGAACTGGCGGAGGCCGCCGAGCGGCTGCGTACGGGAGAGGCCGTCGGCAAGGTCGTCCTCGATCTCGGGTGAAGCGCCGGCCCGCTCAGCAGACCGATCCACTTGGGCGGAACCAGCCGCCACCACACCATCGGAGCATGCAACACATGGATCTTATGGACATCCAGACGCCCCCGGAGGGCAGCTACGCGGAAGCGGACGGCGTCAAGTACCACTACGTCGAGCTGGGGGAGAGCGGCGGCAGCCCCACCGTCTTCCTGCACGGCGGCGGCCCCGGGTGCACCGGCTGGTCCGACTTCGGGCAGGTGGCACCGCTGTTCGCCGCCGACCGCCGGTGCCTCCTGGTCGACATCCTGCAGTACGGGAAGTCCGCGAAGCCCGTCATCGAGGGCCCCATGTGGGACTACCACGCGGCCAAGACCGTGGCCCTTCTCGACACCCTCGGCGTGGAGCGCGCCGACTTCGTGTGCAACTCGTGGGGCGGCACGATCGCGCTCAACCTGGCTGCCAAGTACCCCGAGCGCGTACGGTCGTTGGTGATCACCGGCAGCATGCCTGTCTTCCACGGCCCGCTCGCCCCACTCCCGGAGGGCGGCCGTCGCGGACGCAACGCCCGCGACGTGTACTACGGGGGCACCGGCCCCACGTGGGAGAAGATGCGCGAGCTGATCGCGCGCCTGGAGTGGTACGACGCCGACGCCGTCCCCGACGGCACGGTGACGCTCCGCTTCGAGCAGAGCCTGGACCCCGAGGAGACCGCGCTGGCCGGCGCCTCCGACAACCCGCGCGGCGACTGGCAGGACCTCACCGCCGAACTCGGCCTCATCGCCGCGCCGACGCTCTTCCTGTGGGGCATGTACGACGCGTTCCTGACCCCGGACTACCCGCTGATGCTGGCCCGCATGATCCCCAAGGGCAGTCTGCACATCATGAGCGAGGCCTCCCACCACCCGCAGGAGGAACGGCCGTACGACTACCACAGCGTGGTCACGGGCTTCCTGAACCAGAACCACAACTGACGCTCAACCGACTCTCCGTGGAGGAAACGTGAGCGAGCTGGCTCCGCGTGTCGTCGAACTGTCCAGCCCGTTCGCCCGGTTCGCGGGCAGGCTGCTCGTTGGGCTCGGGCACGAGGTGGTGCTGGTCGAGCCCCCGGAAGGAGACGAGACCCGCCGCGAGCATGGCGGTGACGCGTTCGTCCACTGGCACGCCGGCAAGCGCTCGGTGACCGTCGACCTCGCCGCACCCGACGGAACCGCGCAACTGCGCCGACTGCTGCGGGGCGCCGACATCCTGCTCGACGGCACCGAACACGGCGCGGAGGCCGCCGCCGAGGGACTCGACCAGCTCGTGCACGTACGCGTCACCCCGTTCGGGCTGGTCGGCCCGCGCAGCGACTGGCAGGGCACCGACCTGGTGGTGGCCGCGCTCGGCGGGATGCTCGCGCAGGTCGGCGACCCCGACGGCCCACCGCTGCGGCTCCCGGAGAACCAGGCCGAGCAACTCGCGGGCGTCAACGCGGCGATCGCCGCCCTGCTCGGCCTGCGCGCCCGGCGCCGCGGGCCGGGGCAGCTCATCGACGTCTCCGCGCAGGCGTGCGTGGCGGCGGCCCTGGAGGCCGGAGCCCTCGCCTACCTGCACGAGGACCGGGTCCCGCCGCGCCCGGGCAGCGTGCATCCGCTGGTGCCGCACGGGCTGTTCCGCGCGGCCGACGGCCACCTCGGCGGAGGGCTCGGCGGCAGCCCCCGTATGTGGGACGTGCTGCTCGACTGGCTGCGCGAGGAGAAGGCGGACGCCGACCTCGCCGAGCCGTGCTGGCAGGACCCGGTCGAACGCAAGAAGCACCAGGATCATGTCTTCAAGGTCGTCCAGGACTTCGTGGGCACCCGGCCGAAGGCCGAGTTCGCCCGGCAGGCCCAGGCCAGGAAGCTGCCCTGGGCGGCCGTCGACCTGCCCCACGAACTCCCGGACAACCCGCAGCTCGCCGCCCGCGACTTCTTCACCCGGGTCTCGACACCCGAGGGCGAGCGGACCGACCTCGGCTTCCCCTTCGCGTTTCCCGAGGGCCGCCGCAGGACGGAGCTCGTCGTACCGGGCCCGGGCGACGACCAGGGCCTGCTCGACGATCCGCCCTACGCGGCGCGTACGGTACCGGAATCGGCACCGTCACCGGTATCAGCATCAGTGCCGGCACCGGAACCGGCGGCCGACGAACCCGTACGGCCCGCCCTGGACGGCGTCCGCGTCCTGGACCTGACCTGGGTGCTCGCGGGCCCGTACTGCACCAAGATCCTGGCCGACCACGGCGCCGAAGTGATCAAAGTCGAGTCCGCGGGCCGACCCGACCCCACGCGGTTCGCACCCTTCATGCACCTGTCCCGAGGCCCTCACACGGACCCGAACACCAACGGTTACTTCAACGAGGTCAACCGGAACAAGCAGAGCCTCGCCCTGGACACCCGCACCGAGGAGGGTGTCGCCGTACTCCGCGACCTCATCGCCCACTGCGACGTCCTCGTCGAGAACTTCAGCTCCACGGTCATGACCAAACTCGGCCTGGGTTACGAGTCGCTGCGCACCATCAACCCGGACATCGTGTACGTCAGCATGTCGGGCATGGGACACACCGGCCCGCGCAACGGCTGGGTGTCGTACGCGGACACCGTGTCGGCGAGTTCGGGGCTGACAGGGTTGACCGGCTGGGGTCCGGACGACGTGGTCGGGGTGATCTACGGCCACGGAGACATCGTGGCGGGCCTCCAGGCGGCGCTCGCCACGATCGCCGCGCTGGAACACCGTGCCGAGACCGGGCGCGGCCAGCACATCGACCTGTCCCAACTGGAGGCGATCGCGGCCCACATGGGCACGAGCCTCCTGTGCGGGACGGAGGTTGCTCCGGCCGGAAACACCCACCCGGCGTGGAGCCCGCAGGGCGTGTACCGATCCCTGGGCGCCGACCGCTGGCTGGCCGTCAGCGTGCGCGACGACACCGAGTGGACGGCCCTCTGCGAGGTCATCGGCCGTCCCGAACTCACCACCGACGAGCGGACCCGTACCGCCGAGGCCCGCAGGCGTGAGTCCGCGCTCGTCGACGGCGCGCTCGGCACCTGGGCCCGCACGATGTCCGCCGACGCCGCGGCCGAACTGCTCCAGGCGCGCGGAGTCCCCGCGGGAGCCGTGCAGGACGGCCGTGAACTCGTGGAACACGACCCGCAGTTGCGTGCCCGCGGCTTCTACGTGCGCAAGGTGCATCCGGTCGCGGGAGCCTTCCTCCACGAGGGCGTTCCGATCACCCTCACCCGTACACGCGGCGGCATCCGCGAACCCGCGCCCGTGCTCGGCGCCGACACCGACGCGGTACTGCGCGACGTGGCGGGACTGGGCCCGGAACGGATCCAACACCTGCGCGCGGATGGTGTGTTGAAGTGATCGGGCAGCCGCGTGGCGAGGTGAATGGGCAACCGAGAGGCGAGCCCGTTGGACAGCTGAGCGGTGAGGCGAGCGGACACCCCGATGCCGCGGTGAACGCCATGACCCTGCCGGGACTCCTGGCCGCAGCCGCCGAGGAGTTCGGTGACCGGGTCTTCCTGCGCGTGGGGGACGTGACACGGACGTACCGGCAGTCCCGGAGGGCGGCGGCCGAGACGGCGGGCGCCCTCGCGGCGCGCGGCTGTCGGCCGGGTGACCGCGTCGCCGTCATGGCCTGCAACCGGATCGAGTTCGTCGACCTGATCCTCGGCTGTGCCTGGCTCGGCGCGGTCCTGATACCGCTGAACACCGGCCTGCGCGGCCAGGGACTGAGGCACATCCTGCGCGAGGCGGAGCCGTCCTTCCTGCTCGCGGAGCCCGAGTCGGCGGACCGGGCCGTGGAGGCCGGCTTCCGCGGCACGCGGTGGATCGTGGGCGAGGACGACGTCCCGGCACCGGGTGAGTCCGCCGCGGTCCCATCGACCCCCGTCCGCCCGGACGACACCGCCTTCGTGCTGTTCACCTCGGGAACCACCGGCACCCCGCGCGGCGTGCGCTGCCCCCACGCCCAGACCGTCTGGTGGGGCCGCAACGTCGCAGACTCGCTGCGCCTCACCTCCGACGACGTGCTCCACACCTGCCTCCCGCTGTTCCACACCAACGCCCTCAACACGCTCGCGCACGCCATGACCGTGGGCGCCACCTGCGTCATCGGCGAGCGGTTCTCCGCCACGCGGTACTGGGACCAGGTGGCGGAGGCCGGTGCCACCGCCGTGTATCTGCTCGGCGCGATGGCGCCCATGCTGCTGGCCCAGCCGCCCGACCCGCACGACCGGGCACACCGCGCCTGGCGCGGCCTCTCACCGGCCACTCCCGCCTCCGCGTGGCAGCCGTTCCGCGAGCGCTTCGGCGTCACCCTCGTCGACGGTTTCGGTTCCACGGAGACGAACCTCGTCATCGGATCGACCCCGGAAACCCAACGCCCCGGCCACATCGGCACGTTGCGCGACGGCTTCTCCGCCCGTGTGGTCGACGAACACCTCGCTCCCGTCCCGGACGGCACAGCCGGAGAGCTGGTCGTCCGCAGCCACCGGCAATTCGCCTTCTCCACCGGCTACTTGGGAGGCCCCGAACGGCATCCCGCCTCCTGGCGACGTACGGGCGATCGCGTGGTCCGCGAATCCGACGGCTCGTACCGCTTCGTCGACCGGGTCAAGGACGTGATCCGGCGGCGTGGCGAGAACATCTCCTCGTACGAGGTGGAGTCGGCGGTCCGTTCACATCCCGCGGTCGCCGATGCCGCGGCCTTCCCGGTGGCCTCCGAACTGGCGGAGGACGAGGTGATGGTGGCGGTGCTCCCGAGACCGGGGAGCGTCCTGGACCCCCGCGACCTGGTACGCCACTGCGAGCGTGAACTGCCTGCCTTCGCCGTGCCCCGGTTCATCGAGACCGTCATGGAGCTGCCGCTCACCGAGACCGGCAAGGTCCGCAAGACCGTACTGCGTGAACGGGGCGTCACCGCCGACACCTGGGACCGGACCGCAGGGGTCAGTCCAGCTGTGCGGCCACGGCCCGGGTGATCGCCCGGGTGATGCGCAGGATGCCGGGGGAGCGGACCGGGCAGGGCTTGGGTGTCGAGGTGGTGGGGACCAGACAGAAGTGCAGGTAGTCGTCGTCGATGTGCAGGGCGGTCCGGCCGCTGCTGGGCTGGGTGCAGTACGCCGTGTGCTCGCGTTCGTACGCGGTGCACGGCAGGTACTGGCTCCAGGTGTAGCGGGCCGAGGCCGGGCTGACCGCCTTCCCGGCGTCCGCGAGCATGTCCCCGGAGGCGGCGGCCTGCCGCTCGTAGATCGTGTTGACGCGGCGGACCCGGTCGGGCGTCATGGGGTCCGGGCCCTGGAGCACCCAGACGACCTTCGGCCGGTCCCCGCCCGCCGCGCCCGCGATCTGGTCGGTCAGCCGCCGTGCGTCGGCGGTGTAGCGCGCGAAGTACTTGTCCCGTGCCGTGTCGTAGGCGATGCCGTCCATGCACGGCGTGTAGTCCCACGCGTTGCCCCAGAACTGCAGCACCAC
The DNA here is from genome assembly GCF_001418655.1 of Streptomyces phaeochromogenes. Taxonomy (GTDB): domain Bacteria; phylum Actinomycetota; class Actinomycetes; order Streptomycetales; family Streptomycetaceae; genus Streptomyces; species Streptomyces phaeochromogenes. Next base: position 48,669 of record NZ_LIQZ01000044.1, read on the forward strand.
GAAGTCCGGCCGCAGCGTACGCACCAGTGCGGCGGCCTTGTCCTTCGACGGCACGAGCGAGTCCTCACCCGTGCCCTCCAGGTAGTCGCAGAGGGTGGTGCCCGAGTAGGGGGCGCTGGTGTAGCGCGCCTTCAACTCGTCGCGCATCAGGCCGCCTAGGACCTTCTGGTTCTCCATGGCGAGGGAGTCGCCGAGGTAGAGGACGGTGGGGCGGGCGTGCTGTGCGGGTGCCTTGGTCCCGGTGCCGGCTCCGGTGTTGGGCTCGGCCTCGGTGTCGGTCTCCGCTTCGGGGGTGGCGGCCGGCCGCTGATGAGTGGTCGAGGAGGCCTTGGGTGCCGAAGGGACGGGCGGCGGCGCGGACTCGGGGCCGGACGAGGGGTCCCCGCACGCGCCGAGCAGCAGTAACCCGGCCAGAACCCCGACCACCCACGGCTTGCGCATACGGCAACTCCCGCCCCGGCCACCGAAAACGGCCCCCAGACAAGCACAGCGGGACCCAAGGGGGAAGGGCCGTTCAGGCCTCGGCCCACCCGGACACGGGGTGCACCCGACCGCGACAATGTAGCTCTGCTTAAAGCAGTGTGGAGAACTCTTCACTTGTGCTGCGCTGTTGAGATCGGGCACGGTTGTGGATCATGCAGCCCAACTCCCCCTGGCGAACGGCCGACTTCAGGACGCTGTTCAGCGCTACCGCGCTCAGTCAGCTCGGCACGAACGTCAGCTATGTCGCCGTCCCACTGATCGCCGTGGCCGAACTCGACGCGAGCCCCGGCCAGGTCGGCGCCCTGGCCACGTTGAGCACACTCGCCTTCCTGCTCATCGGCCTGCCCGCCGGAGCCTGGGTGGACCGGATGCGTCACCGCAGGGTGCTGATCGCAGCCGATCTGGCGCGGGCCGTGCTGTTCGCGTCCGTCCCGGTGGCCTGGTGGCTGGACGCGCTCACGCTGGGCCAGTTGTACGCGGTGGTGCTGCTGAACGGCTGCGCCACCGTCTTCTTCGACGTCGGCTCGCAGAGCACCCTGCCCGGACTCGTCGGCCGCGACGCCCTCGTGCAGGCCAACGCCGCCATGATGAGCCTGATGGCCGTGAGCAACGTGGCCGGCCGGAGCGCGGGCGGCGCGCTGGTCCAGTTCCTCACGGCGCCAGTGGCCGTTCTCTGCACGGCGGCGAGCCATCTGGCCTCCGCACTCCAGCTCACCCGGGTCCGCCCCGATCAGGTGCCGCCCGCGCAGGTCCGGACGGTCGGACTGCGCAAGCAGATCGGCGAGGGGGTCCGCCACGTCCTCGGCAACGTGGAACTGCGCGCCCTCGCGCTCACCGCGGCCCTCACCAACCTGGGCTCGCAGATCATCAACACCATGCTGCCCGTGCTCTTCGTGCGCGAACTGGGCCTGCCCGCAAGCGCGTTGGGCCTGTACTGGGCGGCGGGCGGCGTCGGTCTCCTGCTCGGTGCCCGCTGCGCCCGCCCCCTGGCCGGGCGCCTCGGATACGGCCGCACCCTCGGCGTCCTGGGCCTGTGCCTCGCGCCCGCCGGACTGCTCGTCCCGCTCATCGATCGCGGACCCTGGCTGTGGCTCGCGGGCGCCGGGGGAGTGCTCGTCCTGTTCAAGACGGGCGTGGACAACGTGCTCGGAGTGAGCCTGCGCCAGCGGATGACCGCGGACGCGCTCCTCGGCCGAATGAACGCGACGTTCAGGTTCGTCCTCACCGGTGCCCTCGCCGTCGGTGCGGCCGTGGCGGGGCTGATCGGTGAACTGGCCGGTGTGCGCGCCACGTTGTGGGTCGGCGCCGGCCTGCTCGCCACGGCCTTCCTGCCGGTGTTCCTCTCGCCGGTCCGCGGACGCCGCGAACTGCCCCACGAACAGCCCCTCTTGGCGGTACCTGTCACAAAGAGCTGACCGCACGCTCCAGGGCAGCCGCCACCCGGTCCGTATCGGCCTCTGTCGTACGCCAGTTGCTGAACGCGGCCCGCAGCGCGTGCGTCCCCTCGTAGAAGGTCGGCGTCATGAACGCCTCGCCGGATTCGGCGACGGCCCGGCCCAGCGCGTGCACCCGCTCCCGGGTGGGGTCGCCGTCGAGGGTGAAGCAGACGACGTTCAGGCGGACCGGTGCGAGCAGCCGCAGGCCCGGTGCGTCCGTGATCCGGGCGCCGAGGCGCCGGGCGAGCGCGATGTTCCGTTCGACGATCTCCCGGTGCCCTTCGCGGCCGTACGCGGCGAGGGAGAACCAGGCCGGGAGCGCGCGCAGCCGGCGTGAGTTCTCGGGTGTGAGGTGGACGAAGTCGGGCTCGCCTGTGGGCAGTCCGAGATACGGCGACGCGTTGTGGAAGACCCGCACCTGGAGGTCCCGGTGGCGGGTGAACTGCACGGCCGCGTCGTAGGGGACGTTGAGCCACTTGTGCAGGTCGACGCAGGCCGAGTCGGCGGCGTCGAGGCCGTCGGTGAGATGTGCGTGCTCGGGGGACAGCGCGGCGAAACCGCCGAAGGCGGCGTCCACGTGCAGCCAGAAGTCGTACCGCTCCTTGAGCGCCGCGATCGCCCGCAGGTCGTCGAAGTCGACGGTGTTCACGGTCCCCGCATTGGCCACGACGACGGCCGGGCGCCCGTCCAGCTCGTCGAGCGCCTCGGCCAGCCGCGCCACGTCGACGGCTTCCCGGCCACCGGGCAGCACCGGCACCGTACGCAGCCGGTCGCGGCCGATGCCCAGGACGGACAGGGCCTTGGGGATGCTGGAGTGCGGGCTGCCGGACAGCACGTCGACCGGCCCGAGGGCGGCGGCGCCCGCCTCGGACACGGAAACGCCCAGACGCTCGCCCAGCCACTCCCGCGCGAGGGCCAGGGCGACGGTGTTCGAGACGGTCGCACCTGTCACGAACGCGCCGGTGTGCGCCTCGCCCAGCCCGAACAGTTCCCGCAGCCAGCCCAGCGTCTCGTGCTCCAGCGCGGTCGCCGACGAGTCGCCCGAGCCGGTGGCGTTCTGGTCGTACGCGCTGGTCAGCCAGTCCCCGGTGAGCGCGGCCGGGGTCGCGCCACCGGTCACGAAACCGAGATAGCGCGGGCCCGCGGAGGCGGAGAACCCCGGCGCCCACCGCTCGGCGAACCGCGCGAGAGCCCCCTCGGCACCCGCGCCCCCGGCCGGCAGCGGCTCGGCGTCCGGAGCCTTGCCCAGGTGGGCCACGGGCCGTGCTTCGAGCCCGGACACCGCACGGGCGGCGAAATCACGGGCGGACTGGAGGAGTTCGGGGAGCCGGGAGAGATCGTCGGCGAGTACGCGGTCCATGAGCGGCAGCGTAGGCAGGCCGCCGCACGAAAAGCCCGGTCCAGTCGCGGGAAACTGGCTCTTTGCCCGGCCTCACCGCGAACGCCGCGGCGCTCCCCGCTGCCGGGCGCCCCGGTCGGGCGGGGCCAGCACCTTCTCCGCCGCGGCGATGAACTGTCTGCGCGCGTCGATGAAGTCACTGTCCGCCTGACCGTTCCGCACGAGGCGGTCGTCGAGATCCAGCCGCATGCGCCAGACGTCCGCGTGCCGGACGGCCGCCGCGTGGACGGTGTCGGCCAGCTCGCCCATCGGCGCGGGTCCGGTGATGGCGACGTTCGTGGCCGCCCGGCTCAGCGCGCCCAGTGCGGCCACGGTCGGTTCCCACAGCCCCCGATGCTCGTCCTCGCTCCGCCATTCCAGAGCCACGCGGGCCTCGATGACCGCGTTGATGCTCTGCCGGAACGCCTCACACTCGTCGAGCACGGCCGCGAAGGCGGTACGCCGCTCGTCACGCAGACGGTGCCGGACCTGGATGGTCTCCTGCACCTGTGCCTGCCGACGCGAGGACCTGGCGTGGAGAAGCGGTCCGGTCAGTCCGGCGGCCAAGGTTCCCCCGATGCCGAGGGCGGTCGCCCAGATGACCGTGTTGGCTTGGTCCATGGCGCACATCATGCCGTCGCCGCACTCGTCAATGGCTGAACTTGACCGATTGATACGGCAGTTGAGCGGCCACAGGGTCCGCCATCACCCGTTGCCGCGGAAGCCGGGACGCGGAAAGACCCTGGCGGCGACCCCTGCGGACGCCGGCCGGCCGGAGCCGCCACGGCCTGGATGTGGCGCCCACCACAAGACCCGCTGGATGTACTCCACGTCGTGGAATGTCATCGTTTCGTCTCAGCCCGGCCGCCCCCACAACCCATGCCGCCCCGCGTGGGTCTAGCTGGCAGAGATTGACCGGAACGAACGAGAAAGGCCTGATCATGGGGGACATACGCAGACGGGCAGCCGTCGTACTGGGGGTCACCGGACTGATGGCGCCGCTGGCCGTCGCGCTGGGCGCGGGTCCGGCCCAGGCGGCGAGCTGCACCACGCAGACCGGCCCGTACCAGAAGAAGGTCGAGAAGTTCCTCGGCCGTCCGGTGGACGGCAGGCAGTCGGCCGCCGACTGCAAGGCGATCAAGGCCTTCCAGACCAAGCACGGCATCACCCCGAACATCGGCTACGCCGGATCCGTCACCTGGGGCGTGATGGACCTGATGAACAAGCAGAAGGCCGTCGGGAAGAAACCGAACAAGGACGGCAAATGCCCCGTCAACAAGGGCCGCATCGCCTGTGTGAACCTCACGCTCCAGCTCAGCTGGATCCAGGACGGCAACACCCTCGTGTACGGCCCGGTGCCGGTCCGCACCGGCCGCAACGGGTACGAGACCCGCACCGGTCTGAAGAAGATCTACTGGCGGAACATCGACCACGTCTCGACGATCTACGACGTGCCCATGCCTTACAGCCAGTTCTTCGACGGCGGCCAGGCCTTCCACTCGGTCGGCGTGAGCATGTGGAACCCGCCCGGTTCGCACGGCTGCGTCAACATGACGAAGACGGACGCCAAGAAGTACTGGTCGCTCCTGAAGAAGAACGACGACGTCTACGTGTACGGCCGCAAGCCGGGCACCTGACCGGGCCGGACGGTCCGGCCGTTCCTGAGAACGACCGGACCGCGCAGAAACGTCACGCCTCCGGGGCGTCCCCGAAGTCCGGGATCTCCAGCCTCGCCCCGCCCTGCCGCGCCGAGTCGTGCGCGACGATGCCCGGCAGGGTGTAGCGGGCTGCCACCCACGCGTTCACCGACGGCAGTGTGCGCGTGTTCACCGCGGTGACGAAGTCGTCCACCAGGAAGTGGTGGCTCCCCTCGTGCCCGTTGTGCAGGTTGTCGAACTCCCGGGGCAGCCGCGCCCGGTCGTGCACCGGCGCCGAGCCGGAGGTGAAGGCGGCCCGCAGATCCGGTGCGATGTGCTGGAGGGACGGGTCGTCCGCAGACATGGTGGGCTTGGGCTCAAGGAGCTCACTGATGTCCTTGACCCCCTTCTTGTCCTGCCAGAAGGCCACCGTCGCCAGCTGCTCCATGCTGGCGTCCGTCCCGAAGAACCGGAAACGCGACTCCCGGATGTGCGAGGGATAGCCCACCCGCCGGAACTCGTTCGTACGGAACGAGCCGCCGCCCGCGACCTCGAACAGCGCGGTCGCGTTCGAGAAGTCGTTGCCGAACTGGCTGACGTCCTCGTCGAAGACCCCGTCCCCGCGATCGTCCTTGACCCCGATCGCGGACACGCTCACCGCGTGCGTCTGCCAGGCGCCCAGGACCCCGCCCACCGAGTGCGTGGGGTAGAGCAGCGGGGGATAGCTGGCGGTCTCCTTCCAGTTCTCGCCGCCGCTGTACTGATAGGCCTCGTAGAACCCGAGGTCCATGTCGTGCACATAGTCGCCCTCGGCGTAGAAGAGCCGTCCGAACGCGCCGTCGGCGATCTGGTTGCGGGCGTGCACGGTCGCCGGGTTGTACTGGCTGGTCTCACCCATCATGTACGTCAGTCCGGTGGCCCGTACCGCGTCGATGATCGCCGCGATCTCCTCGCGGGTGATCGCCATGGGCACCGCCGAGTAGACGTGCTTGCCGGCGTTGAGCCCCTGGAGCACCAGCGGGCCGTGGGTCCAGCGCTGGGTGAAGATCGCGACGGCGTCGATCGCCTCCGACTCCAGCATCGCCTCGTACGAGGGGAAGGTTCCCGTCAGGCCTTCGGCGGCGGCCAGTTGCTCCGCTCGCTCGGGCAGGAGATCCGTGACGTGGACCTCGCCGACGCCCGGGTGGGCAAGAAACAGCTTCGCGAACTGGCCGGAGAACTGGCCGGCGCCGACGATGCCGAGGGAGAACGTCATGGAGTGTGTGCCTTTCACTGTCCGAGGATTCACTGTCCGAGGATGAAGTTGACCTGGTCGTTGGTCTTGGTCAGATCGCCGACCGGGGCGTCGTTGGCGTAGACGTCCTGCATCGCGGGGCGCACCAGGGAGTACACGTCCGCCGCGTAGTCGGTGATCGGGAAGGAGAAGGTGGTGGAGTCCTTCTTGTCGGTGACCGGTTCCGTGAAGGCGGACACGTCGATGTCCTTCTTCTTGTACGCGGCCACGGCGGCCTGGGTTCCCTCCGGGGTCGCGGGGAAGACGATGCCGTAACTGCCCACGGTCTTCTGGCACTCGTTGGAGGCCAGGTACTGGACCCACTTCTTCGCGCCCGCCTTGTTGGGGGCGTTCTTGGTGATGGAGTCGGCGAGGCCGTTCATCATGGTGGCCCGCTTGCCGGTCGGGCCGGTCGGTGTGGGGGCGGTGCCGACGTCGAGGCCCTTGGTGTCGTAGTAGGTGGAGATCATCCAGGCGCCGTCGAAGGAGGTTGCCGCCCGGCCGGAGGCGACCTGGGCGTTGGCCGGGTTGGCGCCGTCGGTGTAGTCGGTGAAGGGCGCGAGGTAGCCCTTCTTCGCCAGGCCGAAGTACCAGTCGACCACGGTCTGGAAGGTCTTGCTGTCGTACTGGTACTTGGAGCCCCAGCGTGCCTTGTCCGTGTAGTTCCAGCCCGCCGAGCCGGTGAACGGGCTCCAGGTGGTCTGCCCGTCGCTGTCGCCCGCGCCGCCGGTGGCGAGCCCGTAGACCTTGACGTTGTTCTTGTCGAAGCCCGGTTCGTCGCCGCGCTTGCCCTTCGTGTCGACGGTCAGGTGCGCGATGGTCTTCTCGAAGGTGCCGCCGTCCTTCGGGTTCCAGGCGAGGCCGTTGAGCTCCGACGCGGAGAGCCCGGCGTCCTTGACCATCTTCTTGTTGTACATGAGGGCGACGGTGTCCCAGTCCTTCGGGGCGCCGTAGCGGTGGCCGTCCTGGCCGGTCCAGTTAGCGGCGAGACCCGGCTGGTAGGCGGAGTTGTCGATGCCCAGGTCGTCCAGTGGCTCCAGCACGTTCAGGTCGGCGAACTGCCCGAACTTCTGGATGTGGTCGGTGAACACGTCCGGCTCGGTGCCCGCGATGAAGCTCGCGGTGAGCTTGGTCCAGTAGTCGGCCCAGCCCATCTGGGTGATCTTCACCTTCAGGCCCGGGTTCTGTTTCTGGAAGCCCTTGGCGCACGCCTGGTAGGCGGGCATCTGGTTGGCGTCCCACAGCCAGTACGTCACCGTGTTGGAGCCCGATCCGGCGGCCCCGCCCTGCGCGCAGCCCGTCACCAGGGACAGCGCGAGCACCCCGGTCAGTGCCACGACCGTACGTGTACGAATTCGCATGTCCGTCCCCTTACTTGATGCCGGTGAAGCTGATGGTGCTGACGATGCGGCGTGCGAAGAAGCCGAAGAGCACGAGCATCGGCAGCGCGGCGATGAGCGTGGCCGCCATCAGGCCGGACCAGTCGTAACCGCTCTGCGGGGTCTGCGCCCGGAAGATGGCCAGTGCCACGGTGAGCACGCGTGAGCTGTCGCTGTAGGAGACCATCAGCGGCCAGAAGTAGTCGTTCCAGGAGGTGATGTACGTCAGCACGCCCAGCGTGAGGATGGGGGCGGACGCCATCGGCAGCATGACGCGGAAGAAGATCCGGATCTTCCCGGCCCCGTCGAGCAGGGCCGCCTCCTCGACCTCCCGGGGCACGTTCATGAAGAACTGACGCATGAAGAACACCGCGAACGGGGTCATGAACATCGTCGGCAGGGAGATGCCCAACAGGGAGTCGACCAGGCCGAGTTGCTTGATGAGCACGAAGTTCGGCAGCAGCGTGAAGATCGTCGGCACCATCAGCCCGGCCAGGAACAGCCCGAACACCGTGTCCCGGCCGCGCCACCGCAGTCGCGCGAAGGCGTAGGCGGCCATGGCGGAGAAGAGGATCTGGAAGACGGTGATCAGGGTGGACACGACCGTCGAATTGATCAGATAGCGCCAGAACTTGAGCCCGCCGCCCGAGCCGCCCTGAGCGATCGCCTCCTCGGTGGACTGCAGGCCGAGGGCCCGTTCGAAGCCACCGGTCGTGAGGTCCACGGGCAGGGGATCGCCGGGGTGGGCCGCGAGCGCCGTGTTCGTGGAGAGCGCGGTGCGCAGGATCCAGTAGAACGGCAGCAGGGTGATGAGCACCATCGCGGCCATCACCGTCCAGGCCACGACCTTCCCGGGGGTGATCCTCGGGCGCTGTGTGCGCCGTACCTTTGTCGTCGTCGTTGCCGTCACGGCAGTCATGTCGGTCACTCCCTTCTTCAGCCGAGGTCGGTCTGGCCGGCGCGGGTGAGCCGGTACTGGACAAAGGTGATCGCGCTCAGCACCACGAGCAGGGCCACGGACATCGCCGACGCGTAGCCGAACTGGAAGCGGCCGAAGGCGGCGCCGTAGATGTAGTACTGCAGGACGTTGGTCGCGTTCGCCGGACCGCCCGCGGTGGTCACCGCGACCGTGTCGAACACCTGGAACGAACCGATCACCGTCATGATCAGGACGACCGCGAGGACCGGCCGCAACAGCGGCATGGTGATCCGCCAGAACATCCGCCACTCGCCGGCGCCGTCCACCTTGGCCGCCTCGTACATGTCGTTCGGGATGGCCTGGAGCCCGGCGAAGAGCAGCAGCGCGGTGTAGCCGACATGCCGCCAGACGTTGATCACGGCGATCGTGGGAATCGCCCAGGTCTCGTCCGCGAGGAAGGGGATGCGGTCGAAGCCGAGCCCGGCGATGATCTCGTTGCCGATGCCGAGCTGCGTGTCGAGCATCCAGAGCCAGACGATGCCGGCGACGACGTTCGACATCAGATACGGCGTGAGGACGACCCCGCGGAGTATCGCCGACTGGGTCAGCCGCTGGAGCAGCACGGCGATGGCGAGCGCCGAGACCGTCTGGATGCCGATGTTGATGAAGACGTACTCGACGGTGACCGTCAACGAGTCCCAGAAGATGGGGTCCTTGACCATGCGCACGTAGTTGTCGAGGCCCACCCACTCCGCCGGGGTCAGCAGATTGAAGCGGGTGAAGCTCAGATAGATGCCCCGCAGCGTCGGCCACAGCAGGAAGACCAGGAAACCCAGCATGGCCGGAGCGATGAACAGAGCCGCGAGAGCGCCGTCACCACGTCCGCCACCGTCACGTTCTCGTTTCTCGCGGGTTCTCGGCTTCGGCTGTGTCCCCTCGATGTCGCGCACTGGCAGACGCGACGGAGGGCTGGAGGCGACGGTCATCAGGAGACTCCCTCGTCTGCGGCTCGTCCTCGGGTCACTTACTTTTGGGCCGAAAGAATCCAGCCGTCAAGAGGTCTGCACACATCTTTTCCTGAGGCGGTTCGACGACATAGGGTGGTGTCATTACTTCTGCGTCGAAAGAAACAATGTGGGGGTTCGTTCATGACCGCACGTGTCGCCAGCTGGCTGCCGCTCAGTCCCGGCGAGCGTGCCGTCGCCATCGAGGTGCTCACGCACGGCCCGCTGTCGCGCAGCGACATCGCCCGCCGGCTCGACCTCTCCGCGGGCAGCCTCACCCGGCTGACGAAGCCGCTCATAGAGTCGGGTCTGCTGGTCGAGGTCCCCGAGGGCGCCGCGCTTCCCGAGGTGCGCCAGGGCCGCCCGTCCCAGCCCCTCGACATCGTGGCCGAGTCCCGCACCTTCGCCGGGTTCAAGATCACCCAGGACATGGTGTACGGCGTCGTCACCACCCTCAAGAGCGATATCGTCGCCCGCCGTGACCTGCCCCTGACCAGCCACGACCCGGCCCATGTCGTGGACGTCCTGGGGGAGCTGACCGACACGTTCGCGCGTGACTTCCCCGGCCTCGCCGGGATCGGCATCGGTCTGGGCGGCCGGGCCTCGGACCGGTCCGTCGTCGACGAGTCGGCCTTCCTCGGCTGGCGCGACGTTCCCCTGGCCCGACTCGTCGAGGAGCGCACCGGGCTGCCCGCCGTCGTCGACAACGACGTGTCCGCACTCGTCGAGGCCGAGCGGTGGTTCGGCGCCGGCCGCGGCCTGGAGCGGTTCGCGGTGCTCACGATCGGCGCGGGTGTCGGCTACGGACTGGTGAGCGGCGGCAGGAGGGTCGGGACCGCCGAGGACGGACTGGGCGTCGGCCGCGCCTGGATCGTGAACCCCAACGGCCCGCTCACCCCCGACGGGGAGCGCGGCAGTGCCGTCTCCCTGCTGGGCATTCCCAGCATCCGCTACCAGATCCGGGCCGCCACCGGCCGCGACTTCTCGTACGAGGAGATCCTCGCCCTGGCCGCCGAGGGCGAGCCCATGGCCGCCCGCGTCATCGGCGAGGCGGCCCGCGCCCTGGGGACCCTGATCGCACAGATCTCCAACTTCGCCATGCCCCAGAAGATCGTCCTCGCCGGCGAGGGTGTGGGCCTGGTCGACGTGGCAGGCCCGGACATCGAGGCGGCCATCCTCGCCAACCGCCACCCGCAGGCGGAGCCGGTCAATCTGGAGACCAAGGTGTCCGACTTCCACGACTGGGCCCGGGGCGGTGCGGTGCTGGCGATCCAGGTGCTCGTCCTCGGTGCGGGGGCGGCCTGACCTGGCTGTGGAACGGCCGCGGACATGACTATTGGATGGCTGTCGGACATGGCCATGGAATGGCTACCGGTAAGTAGTCCTACTGACAGTGACTCCTCACATGGTCTTCACGCGAAGGCCCGTATGATTCACGGCATGTCCACCACCCACCGCCGCGCGTCGGTCGCGCCGAAGCGATCGGCCGCCGAGGTCAACGAGGAGATCCGAGCCCTGTGGCTGCGGAGCGGTGGGACGCTGAGCGGCGAGCAGCGGCGGGTGTACCAGCGCCTCGTCCTGGAGTGGGCGGCGGCCTCCCCGCGCGCCCACTCGCACACCGACTCCGCCCACTCGCAGACGGACTCGTCGAAGGCCGCCTGACCGGCCTGACCGGGCGAGCCGCCTCGCGAGTGCCTTCCGAGCGCCTGGCGTCAGCCCTTCATCGCCCCCTGGAGCAGGCCCGCGATGAAGCTGCGCTGGAAGATCACGAAGAGGATCAGGATCGGCAGCATCACGATGATCGTTCCCGCCGCCAGAGTGGGGATGTCCGTGCTGTTCTGACCGACGAAGAAGCCGAGGCCCGCGGGCGCCGTGTGCTTGGTCGTGTCCTGGATGAGCACCAGCACCAGCAGGAACTGGTTCCACGACCACATGAAGACCAGCAGCCCGAGCGTCATTAGGGACGGCCGGGCCAGCGGCAGCAGAATCCTCAGCAGGATCGTGGCCGACGAGGCACCGTCGATCCGGGCCGCCTCCACCAGCGACGGCGGGGTCGACTGGAAGTGGGTGCGCATCCAGAACACGCTGAACGGCATGAACAGTGCGATCTCCACCAGGATCACGCCCAGGTACGAGTTGGTCAGGCCGAAGCCCCGCAGGTCGAAGTAGAGCGGGACCACGATCAGTTCGACCGGGATGGTGAGCCCGGCGATGAAGAAGGCCGCGACCGTGTTGCCGCCCGGGAGCTTCATCGTGCCGAGCGCGTAGCCCGCGAGCGCCGCCAGGACCAGGGAGGCGGGGACCACACCGACCGCGATGGTGAGGCTGTGCTGGATCAGGTCGGAGAACCCGGCCACCGACCACGCCTGCTCGTAGTTGTCCCAGCTCCACCGCTCCGGCCAGGTAAGGCCCACCACCGGCGTGCCCGCGGGCTGCAGGGAGGCGAGGAAGACACTGAGGAACGGGATCACGACGGCGATCGCCATGACCGTCAGCAGCGCGTAACCCGACCAGCGTTCCTGGCGCGTGGCGGTGTTCATGACTCCGACCTCGACAGACGGTTGATGAGGTAGACGATCCCGAGTATCAGACAGCCGAGGACGACGGCCAGGGCCGCGGCGAGCCCCACCTTGCCCTCGGAGAACGCCAGCCGGTACACGAGCAGGCCCGGGACCGTCGTCTGTTCACCGGGGCCGCCGTTCGTCGTCACGTACACGATGTCGAAGCTGGCGAGCGCGGCCACCGTGGTCACGGTCATCGCGACGGCGATCTCGCCGCGCAGATGAGGCAGGGTGACGGAGACGAACTCCCGGACGGGCCCTGCCCCGTCGAGCCGGGCCGCCTCGTACAGACTGGGATCCACCTTCTGTACGCCGCTGAGGAAGAGCATCATGCACAGGCCGCTCAGCACCCAGGTGCCGACGAGGCCCACGGCGATGAGCGCGGCGCCGAAGTCGCCGAGCCACGCCCGTGTCACCCCGTCCAGACCGACCGCGCGGAACGTCTGGTTCACCAGCCCGTCGTCCCCGTACAGCCAGCGCCAGGTCACACCGACGGCGACGAGCGGGACGACCTGCGGCAGCATGAACAGGAAGCGGTACGCCCCCATGCCGGGCCGCCGGAAACGGGCCAGCAGACCGGTCATCGCCAGGCCGACCACAATGGGGATGAAGGAGAAGAACACCACCAGCACCAGGGCGTTGAGCACGGACCGGCGCAGGATGGAGTCCTGGAAGATCTCCTGGTAGTTGCCGAGTCCGACCCAGTCGCCCAGTGTCACGCCGTCCCACTCGAACAGCGAGAGATACGCCGTGTGCAGGGCGGGCAGCACCGCGAAGCAGAAGTAGACGGCGAACGCGGGCAGCACGTACACATACCCGCGATACGGGCTGCGCCTGCGGGGGGCCTGGGACTGGACCCGGACCTCCGTCGTCCGGACCCGGACGTCCGGGGGCTGTTGGACCGGCGGCCTACTCGGCATGGTGTTCCTCCCACTCGTCCTGAAGTGAGTCGAGGTAGTCCGAGGGATCTATGCGGTTCGCGATGAGTTTCTGGACGCCGGAGCGCAGCCGGTCGAGCATGGCGGGGGCGGCGAAGTCGGGGAACGTCGTGATCCCGTCGTCGGCGACGGCCCTGCGGTGGCCCTCCGCGATGTCGGCGAGCACGCCTTCCGGCTTCTTCACGGCGTCGGGGTTGGGCGGCATGAAACCGTTGTCGCTTATGATCTGGCCGGCCTCGGGAGTGGTCAGGAAGTCGAGGAACGCGCCTGCCGCCTCGGGGTGTTCGGTCCTGGACGCGACGGCGTAGGAGACGCTGAAGCCCGAGGCCACGGTGGGGGCGGAGGCCTGTTCGCCCGGCATCGGGAAGAAGCCGACGTTGTCTCCCATGACGGTCGCCAACTGCCCTGCCGCCCAGTTGCCGTTGATGAGGAAGACACTGTCGCCCTTGGCGAACTGGGCGGTGGAGTCGACCTGCGCGGTGCCGTTCGCGGAGTCGTTGTAGTAGCCCTTGCGGCCCCAGTCGATGACGAGCTTGCTGGCGGTGACGGCGGCCGGCGTCTCGATGGTCGCGCCCTTGGTGCCGTTGACCCAGTCCCAGTAATCATCCGTCGGCATCAGCTGGTTGAGGAGTGCGGCCCACAGATGCAGGCCGCCGGAGTCGAGCGCGCCGACCCCGAGCGGCGTCAGGTCCGCCTTCTTGGCCGCTGCGAGCTGGTCCTCGAACTCCGCCACCGTCTTGGGCGGCCCGTCGATCCCGGCCTTCTTCGCGAGCTCCTTGTTGTAGTAGATGCCCGTCATCGACAGACCGGCCGGGACCCCGAACAGGGCACGCCCGCCCGTGGCCTCACTGGTCTGCCCCGCCGTCAACTGGTCGAGGCTGACCGGGGGAATGGCCTTGTCCCAGCCGTACGCCTCCCGATAGGGCGCCAGGTCGAGGATGTGGCCGTCCGCCGCGAGATCGGTCATCCCGACCGCGTACTGAGCGATGTCGGGGGCGGTGTCGGACGTCATGGTGAGCTTCAGGTTCTGGACGTAGTCCGAGAACGTCTTGTACTGCGGCTCGACACTGATGTTCGGATGGCCCTTCTCGAACGCGGCGATCAGCGCGTCGACCATCAACGGGGCGTCGGCGAACTGCAGACGCAAGGTGATGTCCCCGTCCGGCACGGCGGTCGACGACGGCACACTGCGTGGACCCGGCACCGCCGCCGCGCTCCCGGGGGTCAGGGCGTCGCAGGCGGTGAGCGGCAGCACGAGGGCGGCGGCACAGACCGTCGCCGCGACGCGGCGGCGCACCCGGTGCGTCCTCTCCATCATCGGCCTCCTTGCGTAATCTCGGCGTCTCGGCGTCTCGGCGTGCGGATCGGTGCGTCAGCCCCGCGGACAGCGGTCCTTGACCTTCTCCAGCAGGGCGCTGTTGTGGCGCTCGGCGTCGCCGCCGGTGTTCTGACTGACGATCAACGGCGGTTTCTGGCCGTGGAGTTCGACGAGCAGCTCGGCCGCCCGGCAGGTCAGGGCGTTGACGATCGCCGCCCCGACGACGGTCGACAGAGCACCCACGGTGAGGTCGCCCAGGGGCACCACCGCGTCGCCCGGGCGGCCGTGCGTGTCGATGACGATGTCGGCCACGTCGAGCAGGCGCCGACCCTCGACGTGCCGGGACTCGGCGCCCATCGAGTGGGCCCGGCTGGTGACGGCGACGACTGTCGCCCCCAACGCGCGGGCGCCGAGGGCGAATTCGACCGGCACGGCGTTGATGCCGGAGTTGGAGACGACGACCACCACCTCGCCGTCCCGGATGTCCGCAGTACTCAGGATCGCCGCCGCGTAGCCGCCGACGCGCTCCGCCGCACCCGCGTGCCGAGGGGTGGCGGGGGACAGCGCCGGGTCGGCGATCACGTTGACCGGCGCGAGGCCGCCCGCGCGCAACAGCGGCTCGATGGCGACGAGTTGCGAGTGGCCGCTGCCGAAGTAGTGGACGACACCACCGGCGGCGATGCTGTCCGCGATGGCACCGGCGGCGCGCTCGATCGCGGGCCGCTCGGCGGTGGCCAGCGCGGTGAGGTTCTCCTGGAGAGCGGCGAAGTAGGCGAGATCGGCGTTCATCGTGTCGAGACCACCTGGGGTGTCGAGCGGGAGCCGTTTGTATGGCTGCGAGGGCCGTCTGCGTGGCTGCGGGAGCCGTCCGCGTGGCTGTGGACCGTACCAGAGGACCGTGCGACTGCCCAGTCCTCCGGACAAGTGTGCTGTCACAACAGCTTTGTTCCTTGACCACCCCGCACACCCGTCCTAACCTGAGCCGCATGTGGTACGGACCACAGGCGTCGGGGAACCAGACCGCCCGACAACTCCTCCAGCGGCTCCTCGGGGACAGGGCCGCGGAGTTCACCGCCGACGTCGTGCCCGTAGGGGAGGGGCACGACGTCGGCGGGCCCGACTGGTTCGAGGTCGACACCGGGCCGGGCGGAGTGGCGCTGCGCGGGTCCAGCGGTGTCGCGGTCGCCTCGGCGCTGCGCTGGTACCTGCGGACCGCCTGCCGGACGCAGATCACCTGGGACGCCCCCGTGCCCCGGCTGCCGGACAGCCTGCCCCGCACCGGCACGGCCGCCCGGACGACCTCCCCCTACCTCCACCGCTACCACTTCAACGTCTGCACCTTCGGCTACACCACGGCGTTCTGGGACTGGGCGCGCTGGGAGCGCCACATCGACTGGATGGCGCTGCACGGCGTCACCACACCACTGGCGATGACCGGCGCGGAGGCCGCCTGGCAGCAAGCCCTTCTGCGCACCGGCCTGGACGACGAGACCGCCCGGCGCTTCCTCGGCGGCCCGGCCTACCTCCCGTGGAACTGGCTCGCCTCGCTCGACAGTTGGGGCGGACCACTGCCACAGAGCTGGATCGACGGCCACGCGGACCTGGGCCGCCGCATCCTGGACCGGGAACGCGCGCTCGGCATGCGCCCGGTCCTCCAGGGCTTCTCCGGTCATGTGCCCCGCGCACTGATCGCGGACCGGGGTGCCCGCTCGACAACCCTTCCCTGGTGGGACTTCGAAGTCGCAGTCCTGGACCCGCGCGACCCGCTGTTCGAGGAGTTCGGCACCGCGCTGCTGACCGAGCAGACCCGCCTCTTCGGCACCGACCACCTCTACGCGGCCGACCCCTTCATCGAGACGATTCCGCCGGTGACCGACCCCGCCGACATCGCCCGGGTCGCGCGGGCCGTCCACGGCGCCATGACCGCGGTGGACGACGAGGCCACCTGGGTGCTCCAGGCATGGCCCTTCTCCTACCGCTCCGACTACTGGACGCCGGACCGGACCCGGGCCTTCCTCGACGCCATCCCGGACGACCGCATGCTGATCCTGGACCTGTGGGCCGAGCACAAGCCGGTCTGGCGGCACACCGACGGCTACCGGGGAAAGCCCTGGGTCTGGTGCATGCTCCACAGCCTGGGCGGACGGCCCGGGCTCTACGGGAAGCTGGACGAGATCGCCGCCGGTGCCGCCGAGGCGAGCGCCGACGCACGTGGCGGTTCCCTCTCCGGAATCGGCGCGAGCATGGAGGCCTTCGGCGGCGACCCGGTCCTGTACGAGCTGCTGGCGGACGTCGCCTGGAGCGGCTCGGTCAAGGACGTACGAGCGTGGCTGGAGAACTGGGCGGAGGCCCGTTACGGACGCCGGACTCCCGGCCTGCTGCGCGCCTGGGAACTGCTCCACGCCACCGTCTACGACGCGGACGGCCCCGGACCACCGGGCTCCGTCGTCGTCTGCCGTCCCACATTGGAGGGGGACCTGCGCCCTGAGCTGCCGGTGCACCTGGCGGCGCCGCCCTCGCCGTCCGTGCCACCCGGTCTGGCCGAGGCGTGGACGCTCCTGGCCGGCGAGGCCACGGAGGAGGACAGCGCGGGGCCGCTCGGCCGGGACCTCTGCGACGTCACCGCGCAGGTGCTCACCCACCTGGCGTGCGACCAGCAGCGGCGGGCGGCGGACGCGGCCCTGGCACGCGACGCCGACCGCTTCCGCACCGCCGCCACCGAACTGCTCACCACCATCGAGGACCTGGACGCACTGCTGGCCACCCGCCCCGAGTACCGGCTGGACGCCTGGCTCGCCGAAGCCGGCAGCTGGGCATCCACCCCCGCCGAGGCCGAGCTGTACGAGGCCGACGCGCGACGGATCCTCACGGTCTGGGGGCACTCCCGCAGCGAGCTGCACGACTACTCGGGCCGGCACTGGGCCGGCCTGGTCCGTTCGTTCTACCTCCCGCGCTGGCGACGCTGGTACGAGCACATCGCCGAGGCACTGGAGACCGGATCCCCTTACCGGGCCCGGGAGTTCGAGGCGTCCCTGATCGAATGGGAGGAGCGCTGGACCACCGAACGGAGTGACAAGGCGACGCCCGGTCCGGACACCGCCGCGGCGACCCTGGCCGTGGTGCGTACGCTGATGCCCCGTTACCGCGCCTCTCGGGGCTAGCGGACACGTGCGAACCGCGGAGTGATCGTGATGCTCAAGGACAGGCGCTGATTGTGACGCTCAAAGACAGGCGCAGGGACGACGGCCCGGACGCGGACTCCTACAAGACGGAGTCCTTCAAGCACGAGGCGCTGCGACGGCTGCTCCAGGCCGACATCGCCCGGATGCGGCCCGACGAGGCGCTGCCCACCGAACGGCAGCTCGCCGAGCGGTACGACGTCAGCAGAGCGACCGCCCGGCGCGCGCTCCAGGCACTGCGCGAGGACGGCCTCATCCGCAGTGTGCGCGGCGTGGGCACCTTCGTCTCGCACCCTCAGATCACCAAGACGTCGACGCTCACCTCGTTCTCCGAGGACCTGCGCTCGCGCGGCTACCAGCCCAGCGCCGAACTCCTCGCCGCGGAGGTGGTCGAGGCCGACCTGCACCACGCCACGGCCCTCGGCGTCGATCCCGGCACCGCCCTGCACCGCATCGAACGGCTGCGCCTCGGCGACGACTTCCCCATCTGCCTGGAGACCGTCTACCTCTCCGCCGAACGCTTCCCGAGCCTCGACGAGTCACTCCTCAAGGGCTCGCTGTCCGAAGCGCTGCAGAACACCCACGGTGTCAGGGTGGTCCGGGCGACCCAGCAGATCCGGGCGGTGAACGTGACCGGCCGCCAGGCCCGCCTCCTCGGCGTCAAGGAGGGCTCCGCCGCCCTGCTCGTACGACGCACGGCGTTCGACGACACGGGGCATGTCGTGGAGTACGGGGAGTCGTTGTGCCGTGGCGATCTGTACGAGTTCTCGCTGGTGGTGACGAAGTAGCCCCTGCTCGCGCCGGGAGCTCTGTGGGCTCAGTGGGCTCGGCGGCGGCTCTGCTGTTGGCGAATCTGCTGCGGGCCGAGATTCCTTCCGCGCTGCCGTCGTCCGGCCGAGGGTGGAGACACCGCGGTGATCCCGGCCGCGCCACCACAAGGAGGAGCGATGGCACGATTCAGCAGCACCCTGGAACCCAGGGCCGAGGAGGGGGACACCCCGCCGTCCCGGTTCGACGACCACCTCGCCGCCCAACTCCTCAACCAGCGCATCGTGTTCCTCGGCACGCAGGTCGACGAGGTTTCCGCCAACCGCGTCTGCGCACAGCTCCTCCTGCTCTCCGCGGAGGACTCGCGCACGGACATCGGCCTGTACATCAACAGCCCGGGCGGATCGGTGCACGCGGGCCTGGCGATCTACGACACGATGCGGCTCATCCCGAACGACGTGTCGACCCTCGCCATGGGCTTCGCCGCGAGCATGGGGCAGTTCCTGCTCACCGTCGGCACCCCGGGCAAGCGCTACTCGCTCCCGAACGCGCGGATCATGATGCACCAGCCCTCGGCCGGCATCGGCGGCACCACCGCAGACATCGCCATCCAGGCCGAGAACCTGCAGTTCACCAAGGAGAGCATCGAGCGGATCACCGCCGAACACACCGGCCAGAGCGTGGAGACGATCGCCCGCGACGGCGACCGCGACCGCTGGTTCACAGCCGACCAGGCCAGGGAGTACGGCATGGTCGACCGGGTCGTCGAGTCCCTCGACGACGTCCGCCCGGCCTCCTCGAAGCGACGGATGGGACTCTGACATGAGCCAGTACACGATCCCGAACGTGGTCGAGCGCACCCCGCAGGGCGAGCGCGCGTACGACATCTACAGTCGGCTGCTGTCCGAGCGGATCATCTTCCTCGGCACCGAGATCGACGACGGTGTCGCCAACGTCGTCATCGCGCAGCTGCTCCACCTGGAGTCGTCCGCACCCGAGCGGGAGATCGCGATCTACCTCAACTCGCCCGGCGGATCGTTCACTTCACTCATGGCGATCTACGACACGATGGGCTACGTCGGCGCGCCGATCTCGACGTTCTGCGTCGGCCAGGCCGCCTCGACCGCCGCGGTGCTCCTGGCCGGGGGAGACCCCGGCCGGCGCTTCATCCTGGAGCACGCGCGGGTGCTGCTCGGCCAGCCCGCGAGCGGTGGTGCGCGGGGCACGGTCTCCGACCTGAGCGTGCAGGCCAAGGAGATGATCCGCATCCGCTCCCAGGTCGAGGAGGTCCTGTCCCTGCACACCCACCACCCCGTCGAGACCCTGCGCGCCGACATGGACCGCGACAAGATCTTCACCGCGCGGGAGGCGGTGGAGTACGGGCTGGCCGACGAGGTGCTCAGCCGACGGCTGGTGCCCGCAGCGGCTTGACGCCGCCTGACCATGTCGCCGCCGCTGAGCCTCAGCGGGCTCGGGGCCTCAGCAGCTCAGGCCCTGAGCGCCTCAGGCGGCGAGGCGGATGTCGCCCAGCCGGGACCGCGCCTCGGTGCGCCGGGGCGCGGTGCGGGACCCGGACCTGAGGGGCTGGGAGGTGAGAGGCCGGGACCTGACGGGCTGGGCCGGTCGCGCGAGCCGGCCGTGCGCCAGCGCGAGCAGATCGGCGAGGCCGAGCCCGAGCGCGTGCGCGGCGGCAGCGAGGACCTCGGACGAGGCCTCCTTGCGGCCCCGCTCCAGCTCGGAGAGGTACGGCATCGAGATCCGGGCCGCGTCGGCCACGTCCTTGAGCGTCCGCTCCTGGGCGAGCCGCTCACGCCGCAGCACATCACCCACGACGTCACGCCACAACGGCTCCTTGGGCGCAGGCTCCTCCGGCTTCGCCGGTACGGCCGGTACGGGTCGCAGGGGAATGACACGGGCTTCGTCGGACGCGTGGCTGCTCACCCCTCCACCCTAGAAAGCGCGGCGCGATTCGGGGAGGTCATCGCGTTCTGCCCTCGGCGAAGCCCGGGCCCTCACCGTTCCAGGAGCCGCTGCCGCCACCAGGCCCCGGGCGGCTGCCACTGAGGGGTCTCGCGCCTCCACGGTTCGGGAAGGGTCCGCCGCGCCAACTCCTCGTCGGCACGGGCGAGTCGGCGTCGGAGATCCGTACGGGCGCCCGTCGGCAGCCGGTACAGGGCGTCCTCCAGCGTGTCCCTGGCTTCGAGTGCACAGCAGCAGGGGCAGTTCACGTCGATCAGCCAGGCGGCGAGGTCCTGCCCGGGCAGGCGAAGGACGGACTCGTACCTGGCGAGCGCTTTCGCGACGGCGTCGGGCCACAGATGTTCCGCCTCCACCCGGCGGACGGCCGCCCGGGTCAGCGAGGAGACACCGCCGATCCGGCGGACGGTCACATGTCTGGAGGGCTGCCACCGCTCGGCGCGGACGGCACCGGGCCGCCTACGCGGCACGGCCCTTTCGGGTCGACGTCATACGGGCATCGTGCACGATCACGTCGGCCGGGCGCGACCGGGTTTCTCCGGCGCGCGGTCACCGCCGTCGTGAACTCCCGCCCGCGCCCTCGGTGTTCAGTGGGCGTGCGGCTCGTCGCGGTGCACCGGGCCGTGCGGGGCCTCGCAGTGCGAGCCGTCGTCGTAGGCGGCCCCGGTGCGGACCTCCAGGACCTCGGCGGGGGCGTGGTCGACCTGGAGGGTGGTGTGAGTGATCTCGTGGTCGCTCTGCAGGATCTTCTCCAGGTCCCGGCGCACGGTGTGGCAGTCCGCGACGGGCTCGACCAGGATGTGCGCGGACAGCGCCGGCTGCCCGGACGTGATGGTCCATATGTGCAGGTCATGAACCTCGGAGACCGAGGGGTGCGCGACCAGCTGGTCGCCGATGTCGTCCGGATCGAGGTGCGCGGGCGCCGCCTCCAGGAAGATCCGCCCCGACTCCCGTACGAGCCCGTAGCCCGCCTTGAACATGAGGGCCACCACGACCAGTGTGGCGATGGCGTCGGCCCGCGCGAAGCCCGTCAGCAGCACGATGAGACCGGCGATCGCGGTACCGATGAACGCGAACAGGTCGTTGAGTATGTGCTGGTAGGCGCCCTCGACGTTGAGCGAGGAGCGGTTGGCCTTCGAGATGCACCAGGCCGCCGCGATGTTCACCACGATCCCCGCCAGGGCCGTGCCGAACACCAGCCCGCCCTCCACCTCGGGCGGGTCGATCAGCCGCCGCACCGCCTCGTACGCCAGCCAGGCGCCGAGCAGCAGCAGCGTGAGCCCGTTCGCCTGCGCGGAGAGGATCTCGGCGCGCTTGAGGCCGTACGTGAAGCCGCCGCGGGCCGGTCGCGCGGCCAGCCGCATCGCGATGAGCGCCAGCACGATGGACACGGCGTCGGTCAGCATGTGCGCCGCGTCGGAGATCAGGGCGAGCGACTGGGCCAGGATGCCGATGACGACCTCGGCCGCCATGAACGTGGTGATCAGCGTCAGCGCGATCGCGAGCCAGCGGCGGTCGGCGTCCGCCGACACACCGTGAGAGTGCCCCGCGTGCCCGTCCGACCCGTGGTGGTCGTGGTGCGCGCTGGTCATGTGTGTCCCCCTCGATGCGGTGTCCGACTCCCGCAGTGAAGCGCACCTCGCGGAGATCGGCAAAGGCTGCACCGGTGACCGTTGTCATCATCGTTAACAGGCCTCTGACCTGCGACGAAGAATTCCCGGCGGGGTCGGGTCAGGCGCCGAAGAGCTGTGTCCAGTACGTGCCTGCCGAGCCGCCGCCCGCGAAGCCGACGCCTATGTGGGTGAAGGCCGGCTTGAGGATGTTGGCGCGGTGGCCGGGGCTGTCCATCCAGCCCTGGACGACCTCGGCGGCGGAGCGCTGGCCGCACGCGATGTTCTCGCCGATGGTGCGCCGGGTGCTGCCGGCAGCCGCGGCCCGGTGCCAGGGTTCGCTGCCGTCGGGGGAGGTGTGGGAGTAGAACGCGCGGGCCACCATGTCCGCGCTGTGCGCCTGGGCCGCGTTGGTGAGCAGGGTGTCCACGGCCAGCGGTCGAAGACCGGCCCGGGCCCGCTCGGCGTTGGTGAGCGTCACGACCTCCGCGGCCGTCTGCGCCAGCCCGGCGGGGGTGAGGGGCCGGGCCCACAGCGCCGTCCAGTAGAGGGTGCCGGAGCGGCTGTCGGGCACGTACGCCACACCGGCCTCGGTGAACGCCGGGTCGTGGATCGTGCGCCGGGACTGCTCTGAGGACAGGCAGTACTCCACGAACCCCGCGGCGTCGAGCGGGCCGGAGACCAGGTGCTCGCCGACCGTGAGATACGCGTAGCCGCTCGCGGTGAGGCGCTGGTAGACCGAGAGCCCGTCCGCGCCCTCGGAGCCCAGGCTGCCCCGCGCGGCCATGCCCGCGGCGTGTGTGTGCGCCGCGGCGGTGAGGCGGGCGTCGAGGGACACGGGCGGGGCGCCGACGGCGGCCCGGGCGGAGTTCACGAGGCCGAGGAACTGGTTGGAGGCGGGCCCTGCGACGCCGGGAGCGGCGGCAGAGGACCCTCCGGCCGAAGCGCTGCCCGCGTTCCAGGCGGTGTTCCCGGCGGGCGTGCGTCCGGTGTTCCCGGCCGGGGAAGGAGCCGTGCTCCCGGCCGGGGGACGACTTGTGCGCCCTGCCGGACTGGGACCGGAGCTCCCGGCCGGAGTGCGACCCGAGCCCCGGAGCCGCCCGAGCCCGGCACGCGCGGCGTTGAGGGCCGTCGCGACACCGGCGCCCCTGGAACCCGGGACGCCGGAGCCCCCGGGAGAGGCACCGCCGCCCGCCCCCGAGTCGGCGTCCTCGCTCACCTCGACCCCGAAGTCCCGGGCTATCCCGGCGAGTCCGTCCGCGTACCCCTGGCCCAGGGCGCGCAGCTTCCACGTGGTCCCGCGGCGGTAGATCTCGGCGAGCAGCAGCACGGTCTCCTGCTGGGGGCGCGGCGGGGTGAAGCGGGCGAGCACACCGCCGCCCGGGCCGGTCACGCGCAGGGTCGGAGCGGGCAGCCGGCCCAGCGCGGTGCCGGGCTCGGCGGGGCTGACGACGACGGTGACGCGGCTCGCCCCGGACCGCAGCGCGGGCGGGTCCACGGTGAGCGTCTCGCCGTGCAGCCGCGCACCGGGTGCGGTCGGCTGGTTGTAGAACACGAAGTCGCCGTCGCCGCGCACCTTGCCGCTGTCGTCCGTGATGAGCGCGGACACGTCGAACGGGCCGGGCACATGAAGGGTCAGGGTGCCGCCGGGCAGGGGCAGATTGCCGCCGGGAACCAACTCGCTCATCGTGCCGCCTGTCGGGGTGCTGGTCGCTGTGCCCGCCCCGAGGGGCGCTGCACGGACAACGTCCCACGGGTGCGCGCGGGTTCCTGAGCCCCGGCCCCCGGTTCTGTCAGTCTGCCACCCGGGCCAGCAGGCCGGACAGCAGGACTTCGAGCGACTCGCGCAGGACCGTGGCGAAGTCGAGGCGCAGGACCGCCAGTTCGGGGTCGGACTCGTAGACCGCGAGCACGGCGGGCGACGGGTGCGCGTGCGGCCAGGCCGCCGTGACCACCATGAGCGCGGCGGCGACGAACCGTACGGCGTCCCGCTCGTCGAGTTCCGGCACATGGGTGCGGACGCGTTGTGCCAGGGCGAAGACGTGCGCGATGGAGGAGCGCTTGTACTGGGCGGCGACCTCCGTCGACACGTTCCGCTCCAGGACCGCGGCCTGTGCGCTGATCAGGTCGCACAGCACCGGACGCCCGGCGAACGCGTCCGTCATGACCGCGGCGAGCCGGTCGGCCCGCTCGGTCACCGGCGCGTCGGCGTCGACGGCTTCGGGAAGCGCGGTGTCGAGGTGCTCCAGCAGCTCCTGCGACGCGGTGCCGAGCAGTTCCAGGAGGACGGCCTCGCGGGACTCGAAGTAGCGCAGCACGTTCGACTTCGCGAGCCCCACCCGGCGGCTCAGTTCGTTGAGGCTCACCTGCGCCACGGGCATCTCGCCGAGCATCGCGGCCGTGGTGTCCAGGATCGCCTTGCGGCGCACGGCGCGCTGCTCCTCGCTGCGGGCGCGCTGGAAGGTGTTTGCCATGCACGCAGTCTACAGACCCCCGGTCTGTTGTTATCGGACCACCGGTCTGCTAACTTGAAATGCAACAGACCGCCGGTCTCCTATTCCTTGGAGTGCCGTGCGAACACCGAAGGAGTCATCGTGGCCACCTCATATGTCGTCCCCGACCAGACCGGGAAATTCGCCGTCGTCACCGGTGCCAACAGCGGCACGGGCAAGGAGACCGCACGTCGCCTCGCGGAGGCCGGCGCCCGCGTCGTCCTGGCGGTGCGGACCGTCGCCAAGGGCGAGCAGGCCCGCGCCGAGATCCTGGCCCGGCACCCGCACGCACAGCTGGAGGTGCGGCGCGTCGACCTGGCGGACCTGGCCTCCGTCGAGGCGTTCGCCGACGGGATCCTGGCCGACGGCACCCCGCTCGACCTGCTGGTGAACAACGCCGGAGTGATGGCTCCGCCCACCCGGATGACCACTGCCGACGGCTTCGAACTCCAGATGGGCAGCAACTACCTCGGCCCGTTCGCCCTCACCGTCCGGCTGCTGCCCGCCCTGCTCGCCGCACCGGCGCCCCGCGTGGCCACCATGAGCAGCGGCACGGCCAACTACGGCCGCATCCACTTCGACGACCTCCAGTGGGAGCGTCGCCGCTACAGCTCCAACCTGTCGTACGCCCAGTCCAAGCTCGCCAACCTGATGATGGCCCGGCAGTTGGCCGACATCGCCGCGGAGCACGGCTGGAACCTGCTGAGCACGGCCGCCCACCCCGGCTACACCGTGACCAACCTCCAGAGTGCGGGCGCGAGCCTCGGCCGTGACAAGCCGAAGCGATCCCTGCTCACCGCGCTCGACTTCCTGCCCAAGCAGCAGGTCGAGGAGGGCGCCGAACCACTGCTGTACGCCGCCACGAGCCCCGAGGCCACGGCGGGCGCGTACTACGGCCCGGGCGGCAGGTTCGGACTGGTCGGCCCGACCGCCACCGCCCGCATCACGCGCCGCGCCCTCGACACCGGGACGAACCGCCGGCTGTGGACCGAGTCCGAACGTCTCACCGGAGTCGCCCTCACCGCGGCCGTCGCCTGAACGGTCCCGCCGTACGGGGGCTGAGTCCGAGGAATCCGGGACCGGGTGCCAGACTGCCCCCATGGATGAGCGCGAATTCGGCAGGTCAGGACAGCACGCATCGGTCGTGGGACTCGGCACATGGCAACTCGGTGCCGACTGGGGCGACGTGGACGACAAGGAAGCCCTCGCGGTCCTGGAGGCCGCCGCCGAGTCGGGCGTGACGTTCTTCGACACGGCCGACGTGTACGGGGACGGGCGCAGCGAGGCGACCATCGCCACCTTCGTACAGAGCAGGCCCGACCTGCATGTGCTGGTCGCGACCAAGATGGGCCGCCGGGTCGACCAGGTCCCCGAGAACTACGTACTCGACAACTTCCGTGCCTGGAACGACCGTTCGCGCCGCAACCTCGGTGTCGACCGCATCGACCTGGTGCAGCTGCACTGCCCGCCGACCCCCGTCTACTCGTCGGACGAGGTGTTCGACGCCCTCGACACCCTGGTCGAGGAGGAGCGGATCGCCGCGTACGGCGTGAGCGTCGAGACATGTGACGAGGCGCTGACCGCGATCGCCCGGCCGGGTGTCGCCAGCGTCCAGATCATCCTCAACCCGTTCCGTATGAAGCCCCTCCAGCGGGTTCTGCCCGCGGCGCGGGAGGCCGGCGTCGGCATCATCGCCCGCGTGCCCCTCGCCTCCGGGCTGCTCTCCGGCAAGTACACGAAGGACACGGTCTTCGCGGAGAACGACCACCGTACGTTCAACCGCCACGGTGAGGCCTTCGACCAGGGCGAGACGTTCTCCGGCGTCGACTACGTGACCGGGGTCGAGGCCGCCGCCGAGTTCTCGGCGCTCGCCCCGGAGGGCGTCACCCCGGCCCAACTGGCGCTGGCCTGGATCGTCCAGCAGCCCGGCGTCACCACGGTCATCCCCGGCGCCCGCTCGCCCGAGCAGGCCCGCGCGAACGCGGCTGCCGGCAAGCTGCCAACCCTGCCGTCGGAGACGCTGACCGCGATCTCCGACCTGTACGACCGGCGGATCAAGGGGCAGGTGGAGGCCCGCTGGTGACCGTTCGCTCCGCGGGCGGTTCCGGGCTGAACGCAGGTTGTTCTCCGCGGGTGTGGCTGGGCTGAGCGCGCAGTTCCCCGCGCCCCTTCTGGGGTGCGGGGAACCGCGCGGCAAGCCACGGACGGCCCGCAGTCTCAGAATTACCGCTTGGCCCCGGCAGGGAACCCATGACCCCGGGCCACCACAACCACCACCGGAACCAGCAACAACAGCACGCTCCACGGGAGCGAACCGGTGCCGAGGTGGTCGAACAGGACGCCTCCGGCCACCCCGCCGCCGGCCATCGCCGCGTTCCACAGGGTGACGAGCGCGGCCTGCGCGGCGTCGGCCGAGTCACCGCCCGCGTCGGTCACGGCCGTCTGCAACAGGGTGGGGGCACCTCCCCAGCCGAGCCCCCACAGCGCCACCGCGGCGTAGACGAGTGCGGGGCTGTCGGCCGGCACGGCCAGGAGTGAGGCCGCCACGGCGACGAGCAGCGCGCTCGCGAGCGTCAGGGCGCGCAGACGCCGGTCGATGCGCGCACCCACGAACCAGATGCCGGCCAGGGACGCGACGCCGAACACCAGCAGTACGAGATCCGTCGAGCCGCCCATGCCCAGCCCGTCGAGGAACGTGGCGATGTACGTGTACAGGATCGTGTGGGCCAGGACGAAGACCAGCGTGACGAACAGGACCGATGTCACCCCCGGGATCGTCAGGACGCGCAGTGTCGGGACCCGGCCCGCTCCCCGCCCCTGACCCGGCTGGTCCGGAACGCCCGCCGCGATCCAGCCGAGCAGGGCGACCGCGAGCACGGTCATCAGCGTGAACGTCACCCGCCAGCCGAGCACTTCGCCGAGGAAGGTCCCCGCGGGCACCCCCAGCGACAGCGCGACCGGAATGCCCGTCATCACGATCGCCATCGCCCTGCCCTGCAGATGGGCGGGCGCCAGCCGGCGGGCGTAGCCGGCCAGCAGCGCCCAGGCCAGGCCCGCGGCCACACCGGCGACGAACCGGGCCGCCATGGTCAGGGAGTAGTCGGTGGAGACCGCGGTCACCGTGTTGGCGGCGGCGAACCCCGCCATCGCCGTGAGCAGCAGCCTTTTGCGCCGCCATCCCGAGGTGGCCGCGGACAGGGGGATCGCGGTGAGTGCGGTGCCGATGGCGTAGACGGTGACCGACTGCCCCATCGCGGACTCACCGACGCCGAGGTCGGCACTCATCGCGGGCAGCACGCCCGCCGGCAGCGTCTCGGTGAGGCTCGTGACGAAGACGGCCGTGGCCAGGGCGAGGAGCGCGGCGAGAGGGAGCCCGCGCCCCTCGGCTCCCTCGGCCGGCTCGGAGGAACCGGTCGGTTCTGTGGTGTGGGTGCTCATGCCGCGTATGCTCGAACCCTCACATTGATGTGAAGGTCAAGCGGCGAAGTGAGAGGTCGGTCGGATGCGGATCGGGGAGCTGTCGGAGCGCACCGGCATCCCGCGGCGGTTGCTGCGCTACTACGAGGAGCAGGGGCTGATCACGCCCGAGCGCTGCGAGAACGGCTACCGCTCCTACGACGAACGCCTCGTGGACCGTGTCCAGCAGATCCGCGGACTGCTCGACGCCGGGCTGCCGACCCGGATCATCAAACAGATCCTGCCCTGCCTCGACGGTCCCGGCACCATCCACTTCCCCGATCCGACCCCGGAGATGCTGACCACGTTGGAGCTCGAACTCGACCGCATGACCCGGCGCATCGACTGCCTCGCCCGCAACCGGGACGCGATCGCCGCGTACCTCGAAGTGGTACGCGGCGACGGGCCGTCGGTGGGTGATGCTCGGTCCGTGGAGGCCTGATCGGGTCAGGCGGCCCGTTCCCGGGCCCGCTGGGCCGCCTCGCGTACGGAACCGCGGTGCACGGGACCGTGACCGGGCAGCAGGACGTCACCCGAGAGGGCCTCGAAGGCGTCCAGCGAGGACAGTGCGCCGGGGAGGTCCCGGTGGAACATGGTGGGCAGCAACTGCGGGCCGCTCGTGCGTGAGGTGGGATGTCCGCTGACCAGCCCGTCGCCCGATATGACGACGCCCGCGTCCGGCACATGGAAGGCGCAGTGGCCCGCAGTGTGGCCGGGGGTGTGCACGGGAACGGGGCGGCCGGGCAGGTCGAGAGCGCCCTCGCCGGGGAACGGCCGCGGCTCGGTCACCGGAACGTGGGCGGTGCCGCCGGAGCGCAGCGCGTGCACGGCCCACGGCACCACGCCGGGACGCCAGGCGTTCTGCAGCACCTTGCCGATGGTCACTTGGTGGAGGAAGTCCCGGCGCGCGTGCGGGACTTCGGCCTCGTGGGCGTAGACCGGCGTGCCGTACGTGTGACTGAGGTACTCGGCCGAGCCGATGTGGTCGTTGTGGGCGTGCGTGACGAGTACGGCCGCGACCGCTTCGGGTGAACTGCCCACGGCCGACAGGGAGGCGAGGACGCTCTCGCGGTCTCCGGGGTAGCCCGTGTCCACGAGGGTGACGGCGTCCCCCTCCGCGAGAATCACCCAGTTGGTGTTGCTGCCGTGTACCAGATGGATGCCGTCGGCGACTTGATGGATGTCTGCCTGCATGATCGTCCCGACCTAGAGGTCCCTGCCTGACGGACACAGCCAAGCAGATCCGCGGGCACCTCAGCGCAGTGGGTCGGACGAAGCGCGCATGGACCGCAGTGCCAGGAGCAGTACGGCGATGTCGTCGAAATAGGCGGGGTCGGGCATGAGGTCGGTCGGCAGCACGACATAGGCGACCGCTCCCCAGAAGACCCAGCGGGGACCGGTCGGCAGCCCGGCCCGGCGGAGCTCCCGCCGGGTACGGACCAGCCGGACCAGCAGTACGACCGCCGCCCCGAGGGCCACCGCCAGCACGGCCGCGACGGCGAGAACCAGAATCCATGTGTTGGTGTCCATCAGCCCTTCCCCGACTCGTCCGCTGCTCTTCTTCGAATGCCCAGGTTCGCCCGCTTCACCACCGGCGAGCCGGTCCGACACGCGGCGCGGGACGTCGGCGTGCCTTCCGGCCGACCCCTACTCTGTGCTGTCGATTGATCACCTTGAGCGAACAGGGTGAACGGAGCGAACAGAGTGAACAGTGGGGTGCGCGTGTGAAGATCGCCTGCGTCGGCGGTGGGCCCGCCGGTCTGTACTTCTCGATCCTGATGAAGCTTCAGGACCCGGACCACGACATCACGGTCCATGAACGGAACCCGGCCGGTTCGACCTACGGATGGGGGGTGACGTACTGGGCGAGCCTGCTCGACAAACTGCACGAGGGCGACCCCGAGTCGGCGCGCGCCGTCAAGGAGAACTCGGTCCGCTGGAGCGACGGGGTCGCGCACGTCGGCGACCGTACGACGACGCACCACGGCGACGAGGGCTTCGGCATCGGCCGCCGGCAGCTGCTGGACCTCCTCGCCGAGCGCGCCCGGTCCCTGGGCGTACGCGTCGAGTACGAGAACGAGATCGCCGACGGGGACCGACTGCCCGACGCCGACCTGGTCGTCGCCTGCGACGGCGTCCACAGCGGCGTGCGCGAGCGGCACACCGACCACTTCGGCCCGGAGGTCGGGCTCGGCCGGAACAAGTACATCTGGCTGGGCACCACGAAGGTCTTCGACGCCTTCACCTTCGCCTTCGTGGACACACCGCACGGCTGGATCTGGTGCTACGCCTACGGGTTCAGCGGGGACCACAGCACCTGTGTCGTCGAGTGCTCCCCGGAGACCTGGACGGGCCTCGGCCTCGACCGGGCCGACGAGACGGAGGGCCTCGTCCGCCTCCAAGAGCTCTTCGTCAAGCTGCTGGACGGCCACCGGCTGATCGGCCGGGCGAACACCGGCGGCAGCGCACAGTGGCTGAACTTCCGCACTCTCACCAACCGCGCCTGGTCCCACGGCAACGTCGTCCTGCTCGGCGACGCCGCCCACACCACGCACTACTCCATCGGCGCGGGCACCACCCTCGCCCTGGAGGACGCCATCGCACTCGCCCACTCCCTGCGCGCGGAGCCCGAACTCGCCCCCGCCCTCGTGGCGTACGAGAAGAAGCGCAAGGCGGAGCTGCTGTCCGTGCAGAGCGCGGCCCGGCACAGCGCCCAGTGGTACGAGAGCCTGTCGCGCTACATCGGCCTGCCTCCGGCGCAGATGTTCGCGCTCCTGGGCCAGCGGCACTCCCCGCTGCTGCCGTACGTCCCCCCGCAGCTCTACTACCGGATCGACCGGGCGGCGGGACAGCTCGAAGCGCTGCGCAGACTCAAGCGGTGGCTGGGCCCGAAGGTCGCGCGGACCCTGCATGCCAAGCGGGGCTGACGCCTCGTCAACATCCCACCCCTTTGGCGAGAATGGCGGTGTTGCTCACGCGCCGGGAGATGCGCGAGCGTGCTGAGTCATGGACCGTGACCGGAGCAACGCCGCCTTCACTCCTGCCTACTCCCTCTCCCTCTCCCGTCGTCAACTCCTCGCGGCGGCGGGCGCCGCCGGTGCCGTCACCGCCATAGGTGTCGCACCGGCCGCCGCGCAGCCGCCCGGCGAGCTCTCGGTGTCCTTCACGGCGGCCACCAACGGCTCGGCGACCCTCGCGCCGGGCGGGGACCGGCTGGTCGCCGAGGTCCAGAACGTGCTGTGGTCCCTCCCGCGCACCGGCGGCAAGGCCGTCCCGCTCACCCCCGCGGATCTCGAACCGAACCGCCCCGTGCACGCCCCCGACGGCAAGCTCATCGCCTTCTGCGCCTACCGGGGCGGCGGCTTCCACATCTGGACGATGCGGCCCGACGGCTCGGACGTACGACAGCGCACCGACGGGCCCTGGGACGACCGGGGTCCCGCCTGGTCGCCCGACGGCACCCGGATCGCCTTCGCCTCCGAGCGCGGCGGCGACCAGGTGACCGGCAGTCCGTACCGCGTCCATGTACTGGACCTGCGCACCGGTGACATCGCCCGCGTGACCGGTCTGCCGGGCCAGGAGGGTCCTTCGCAGGACGGGGCGTGGGAGGACTTCGACCCCACCTGGTCGCCGGACGGGAAGCGGATCCTCTTCGTCCGGGCGAAGGGCGTCACCACCGCCAACGGCCTCGGACTCGACGCCCGGACCGTCGCCGCCGTCCCCGCCTCGGGCGCGGGCCCGGTCGTAGTGGAGCACACCGAGACCGCTGCCGCCCAGATCCTGGCCCCCGCCCTCGCGGCCGACGGGCGCCGCCTGGCGTACTTGCGGACCACCGCGTCACCCAACGGCTCGTGCACGCTCGTCGTCGACGGTGAACCCGTTCCGGTCGCCGGGGACATCGCACCGGTGCCGCCCCGCTGGACGCCGGAGGGCGAACTGCTGCTCACCGTGGACGGCCGCTTCACCGTCGTGCGACCGGAGAAACCGGCGGAGGCGGACGCGATCCCCTTCGAGGGCGTACTGCCCGTGGACCGGCCGCGCTACAAGGTCAAGGAGTACGACCTGGGGGAGGCGGGACGGGCGCGGCCGGTGCGGGGCATCCACCTGCCCGCGCTCTCGCCCGACGGACGGCAGATCGCCTTCGCGGCCCTCAACTCGCTGTGGCTGGGAGACAGTTCGGGCGGCCGGCCGCCGGAGCGGCTGCGTCGCGCGGAGCCCACCACCTACCTGCTTGGCCCCTCCTGGGCGCGCGACGGACGCTCGCTGCTGTACGCGGACGACCGTGACGGGCTGCTCGGCGTGTACCGGCGAGATCTGGCCACCGGCGAGGAGACCGCGCTCGCCACAGGCGGCCGGGTGCATCCGGCGCTCTCGCCCGACGGGAAACGGCTCGCGTGCCTCGACATGAGCGGGCGGCTCGTCGTCCGGGACCTCGCGGCCGGTACGGAACAGGTGCTGGCGACGCCGCTCGGCGCGGGCGGTCTGCCCGGCCGGCCCAGCTGGTCGCCCGACGGCCGCCACCTCGCCCTCTGCGACCGCAACCGCCTCAACCTCCGCTTCCGGGAGGGCTACAACCTCGTACGCGTCGTCGACACCACTACCGGCACGGACCGTCTGCACACGGTCGCCGCGCATGTCTCGATCTCCGACCGGTACGACTCGGGGCCCGTCTGGTCGCCCGACGGACGCTGGCTGGCGGTGATCGTCGAGTCCGCGCTGTGCCTGCTGCCCGTCGCGCCCGACGGCACCCCGCGCGGCGCCCTGCGCACCCTCACGACCGAACCGGCCGACCACCCGTCCTGGTCCGGCGACTCGAAGACCTTGCTGTACCTCTCCGGCACCCGGCTGCGCCTCATCGGCGTCGACGGCGGCCCGGCCCGTACCGTCCGCGTGCCGCTCGACCAGCGCAGACCCGCACCGGCCGACACGGTGGTGCACGCCGGTCGACTGTGGGACGGCACCGGCGAGTCCGTACGCGACGACGTCGACATCGTCGTACGCGGCGGACGCGTCACCGCCGTCGAACCGCACCGCGGACGCACGGCCCTCCGCCTGATCGACGCCTCCGAGCGGACCGTCGTGCCCGGGCTGTGGGACACGCACACCCACCCGTGGCAAGTCACCTACGGGGGCCGGCAGACCGTCGGGCAGCTCACGTACGGCATCACGACCGCCGTGTCCCTCGGCGGGTTCGCCTACGAACAGGCCCGGATCCGTGAGGCGGTGACGTCGGGTCAGCTCGCCGGGCCCCGGCTGCTGACCACCGGCGAACTGCTCGACGGGTCCCGGGTCGCGTACAGCATGGGGCGCGCCCACCGGACCAGGGACGGGCTGCGGCGCTCACTGGAACGGGGCGCCGCGCTGGACTGGGACTTCGTCAAAACCTATGTGAGGGCGCCGAGTTGGGTGATGGAGGAGTCGGCCCGGTTCGGTCACGAGCGGCTCGGTGTGCGCTCGGGGAGCCATCTGCTCTCGCCCGGCGTGCAACTGGGCCAGGATCTGACGACCCATCTGCAGGCCACTCAGCGCTACGAGTCCGGGCACGCGATCACCGCGTCCGGGCGCGCCTACCAGGACGTGATGGAGATCTACACGGCGCGAGGCGTCAACTTCGGCCTGATCGCCACGCCGTTCACCTCCGCGCCGCTCCTCGGCGCGGACCCCGCCCTCGCCGACGACCCCCGGGTCACCACCGTGATGCCGCCCTGGGACGCCGCTCTGGTCCGGCAGGGGGCGGGCGTGCCACCGACCCCGGCCCAACTCGCCACGCTGCGTACGGAGACGGACATCTACCGGCGGATCCTGGCCGCCGGAGGCATCGTCGCCCTCGGCACCGACCAGCCGCTCGTCGCCGTCGGCCTCTCGCTCCACATCGGCCTGCGCGCGCTGCACCGGGGAGGCCTGTCCCCGGCGGCGGCCCTGCGCACCGTGACCGTGCTGCCCGCGCGGCTCTTCGGCGTCGACGACGACCTCGGCACGGTCCAGCCCGGCAAACTCGCCGACCTGACCATCGTGGACGGTGACCCGTTCGAGAACTTCGACACGCTCGTACGAACCGTCTCCGTACTTCGTGGCGGGGTGCCGTACACGACCGACGAACTCGTCGCCGCTTACGAGCCGGTCCCCGAACGCGCGGCACGCCACGCTGCGGGCGAGGACGACTGGCTGGACGTC
The DNA here is from genome assembly GCF_001418655.1 of Streptomyces phaeochromogenes. Lineage (GTDB taxonomy): Bacteria > Actinomycetota > Actinomycetes > Streptomycetales > Streptomycetaceae > Streptomyces > Streptomyces phaeochromogenes. The sequence goes on from NZ_LIQZ01000044.1 coordinate 82,651, forward strand.
GGACGCCTGATGCGCCGGGACGGATGCTGCGACCCGGGCCTCTGAGCGATGCGATGCGGCGGGCCCGCCCGTGCCGTGAGGCAGAGGGCGGGCCCGCGCTGTCGTCGGGCCGCGGCGGTCAGGCCGTGTCGAACGTGTAGTGCCTCGTGTGGTCCAGCAGATCGGCGGGCGTGGAGTCGTTCCACGGCTTCATGGTCTCGCCGCGGTCGACGACGTCCGGTGTGCCCGCGAGGGGCAGATAGCCGGAGTCCGGGTGTCTGCGCTGCCACTCGGCCCACAGCTTGTCCACGTACGCGTGGTGCAGCCAGAAGACCGGGTCGTTCGGGGAGACGCCGGTGCCCATCTGGCCGCCCACCCACACATGGACGCGGTTGTGGAGGTTGACGCCCCGCCACCCCTCCAGGTGGTTGCGGAAGCCGTCGGACGCGCTGTTCCACGGCGCCATGTCGTAGGTGGACATGGCGAGCACGGACTCGACCTCGGCGGGAGTGGGCAGTTGCCGGCCGCTGCCGCCGAGCGAGCGGCGCAGATACGTGCGCGTGTCGACGCGTACGGATATGGGCCAGTTGCCGGTGGACGCGGCGAACGGACCGTCCGTCACCCGGCCGTCGACGGAGCGGCCCGTGCCGCCGAGGAAGTCAGGACCCCACAGGGCGGCCCGGGTCGTGCGGTCGGCGCTCCAGTCCCAGTACGGCAGCGCCACCGAGGCGTCCACCGACTGCAGCGCCCGCTCGAACTCCAGGAGGAATCTGCGGTGCCAGGGCAGGAAGGAGGGCGAACGGTGGCCGACTCTTTCGCCGTTGTCCGTGTCGCCGAGTATGAACGCGTTGTGGGTCGTGACGAAGCCGTCGTACCGGCCGGTGCGCTTCAGCTCGATCAGCGCGGCGACCAGCCTGCGCTTCTCGTCGGCCGTCAGGTTCGCCTGGTTCTTGCGTACGGTCATTGCAGTGAACTCCGGTGCTTCGTATGTCAGTTGAACGGGACCAGGGGTGCGCCCCGGAGCTCCTCGACGGCGGCGCGAGCCGCCGCGCGCGGGCTCGGCACCGGGTCGTAGTGGCTCACGACGCTGATCCAGGTCCCGTCGGCGTTGCGCATCACGTGCAGCTCGACGCCGTCCACGAACACCGCGTAACCGGCGCCGTGATGATGTCCGCCGCCGGACGGCCGGCCCTGTATTCGACGGCCCCGGTAGACCTCGTCGAAGTCGAAGGGTGCGGGCGAGGGCCCGCCGTGGTGGTCCGCGGCAGAGGCCCGCGAAGGTGAGACCGCGGTGAACGCGCCGGCGGTGACGGCCAGTCCGGCCGCGCCCCGCAGTGCGCGGCGGCGAGTGGGATCGGGCATGCGGATACGTCCTTGTACTCGGTCCGGCGGCATGCGCTGTCGCATATGCCGCCGGAATTGGACCAATTGATGATTCGTATGCCTATCGGGCCCTCGGGGGTGCGGGGAAACCGCGGCGACCTGGTTGGCTGCGATCCGGACAATTGGCTACATGTCATACAAGGTTGAACAAGGGTGATCTTGCTGGGGAAAGGGCTTGTGGAGGCCCGGGCCAGGGAACTTCGCATCCTCGATGCGGCCCGTGGCGGTGATCTTCCGGGTTCCCGTGCATCCCGTGGTGTCGATCACGCCAGGAAACTGACGTGAATGCCCACCTTCGGTCCGTCTACGATCCGTGCCGTGAGCGACCACCGGCCTCAACTCGACCAGGTTCTCCGCCTGGTGCACGACGTACTCGGTGCGGAGGTCGCCGGCGTCTTTCTGCACGGCTCGGCAGTCCTCGGCGGCCTGCGGCCCGACAGTGACCTCGATGTGTTCGTCGTCGCCCGGCGACGCATGACGGACCGCGAGCGACGCGACCTGCTCCATGGGCTGCTCGGGATCTCCGGCCGCGGCGCCCGGAACGGAGAGCCGGCCCGGCCGGTCGAGCTGATCGTCGTCGCCCAGGGTGACGTCCGGCCCTGGCGGTACCCGCCGCGCTGCGAGTTCCTCTACGGCGAGTGGCTGCGCGAGGAGTTCGAGCGGGGAGAGGTGCCCGCCCCGGCGGGCATGCCCGATCTGGCGCCGCTGATCACGATGGTGCTCCTCGGGGACACCCCGCTCTTCGGGCCGCCGCCCGCGCATCTCCTGGACCCCGTGCCGCACGAGGACCTCCGGCGCGCGATCGTCGCAGGGGTGCCGGAACTGCTGGTCGACCTCGCGTCGGACACCCGCAACGTCCTGCTGACCCTCGCCCGCGTCTGGACGACCCTCGCGACCGGCACGGTCACCTCGAAGGACGCGGCGGCCTCCTGGGCGCTCGACCGCCTCCCGGACCGGCACCGGCCCGTACTGGCCCGTGCGCGCTCCCTCTATCTCGGCGGCCGGGACAGCCTCGCGGCCCCTGCGGACCTTCCGGATTCCGTAGGAGCCGGAAGCGAGTCGTGGGACGGTGAGATGCCGGCGGTCCGTGCGCATGTCGATGTCGTCGTTCGCGCGATCGAGCAACTAGCCGAGCGGGGCGGGCACTAGGAACCGGATCGTCCACATAAGGCCGCAAGTGGCGATCGCCCTGGCCAGGCCGATCGTGCGGCGTCGCAACTAATGTGATGAAAGAGCGCCACGGGGGGCGTACGCCGGGATACGCTCCCCGCGCACCCACGTTCGAGTCCGCGCTCGTGGGGGCCGGTCATCCCCGGCCTGGTCGTGTGCGGGCTCAGCGGGGCCCGAACGCGAGAGACATACCGTCCGGTCTGACGCTCCACCCCTCACCGCGACCCGGTGAGGTCGGCCGATCCCGGAAGGCTCCACGCGCCCGGGCACCGGCCGACCTTGGCGTCCGCCACCGGTACGTACGAGTAGTACGAGCCCTTCCGGTGCGGCGCCCCGAACCCCCTTGTCAAGGCAGCCCCGGCGCGACCTCGGCACCGAACGACGCACAACGGCCTCCGCCCTGGGACCGTGCGCTGCGGACGTCTCCCTCACGATCTGCCGTACCGGCCGGACGTGGACGACGGCCGACGGCCGCCCGGCGTACACGCGGCCGCCGAGACCCACCGACTGCCTGTCACCCAGTGAGGAACAATGAGCATGCGCGCCCGCACCACCGTAGCTGCGGCAATATCCACGGTCCTGACCCTCTCTCTCGCCTCATGCGGTGAAGGTTCCGACGCCGGCAGCGGTGACGAGACCGCATCGGTGGGCATCGCCATGCCGACGAAGACGTCCCAGCGGTGGATCGACGACGGTCGGAACATGGTCGACGAGCTCAAGGGGTTCGGCTACACCACCACCTTGAAGTATGCCGACAACGACCCGAAGAACCAGGTCGCGCAGGTGGAGGCCATGATCGACGACGGCGTGGACGCCCTCGTCATCGCCTCGGTCGACGGACGCGCTTTCACCGACGTCCTGAGCAAGGCGAAGGACTCCGGCATCCCCGTGATCTCCTACGACCGGCTGATCCTCGGCAGCGACGCCGTCAACTACTACGCGTCCTTCGACAACGTGAAGGTCGGCGCGCAGCAGGCCGACTTCATCGTGGAGTCGCTGGGACTCGTCAACGGCAGCCGCAAGGGCCCGTTCACCATCGAGCTCTTCGCGGGTTCGTCCGACGACAACAACACGCGCTACTTCTTCGACGCCTCGATGGAAGTGCTGGAGCCGTACATCCAGAACGGCGACCTGATCGTCAGATCCGGCGAGACCGACCTCGACCAGGTGACCACCCTCCGCTGGGACGGCCCCACGGCGGAGAAGCGCATGAACAAGATTCTCGACTCGAAGTACAACGGCCAGACCATCGACGCGGTCCTCTCGCCGTACGACGGCATGTCCCTCGGCATCCTCAACGCGCTGAAGGAGCACGGGTACGGGGGTGCGGGGAAGCCGCTGCCCATCGTCACCGGCCAGGACGCCGAGGCGCCCTCCATCAAGTCGATCGTGGAGGGCGAGCAGACCCAGACCATCTACAAGGACACCCGCGAGCTGGCACTGGTCACCTCCTACATGGTCAACTCCGTCGTCCACGACAAGAAGCCTGCGGTCAACGACACCAGGACGTACAACAACGGCAAGAAGGTCGTGCCCGCGTACCTCCTGGAGCCCGTGAGCGTCGACAAGGGCAACTACGAGCAGGTGCTCATCGACTCGGGCTACATGAAGAAGAGCGACCTGAAGTGAAGTGAACCGTGAACGCCTGTGGGGCGGGGAGAGATCTCCCCGCCCCACAGGCGTT
>NZ_LIQZ01000440.1 GCF_001418655.1 Streptomyces phaeochromogenes
GCGCACGGGGGTTCGGGGGCGGAGCCCCTGAGTAAGGGACGGGAATGGGTAGGGGCGGCGGGGGCGAGAAAAGGCCTGTTGGTGGTCCGGGGGCGCTGGTAGCTTCGGGGGCGTGTTTCTCCTCTTGGCGTAGGGCCCGTCCCGGCCCGCGATCGGCAGCGCGGTAGGCGCAGCCGTCGCGGAGCACAGGCGTCCCCGTTGCCCGGGCGCACGCCCACCCCGGCGGCGCCCTCTTTCTGAGGAACCCTTCGCATGTCTGCGTCTTCAACGCGGCCCTCGTATGCCGCGGTACTGCGCATGCCCCACGCCACCCGCACCTTCACAGCCGCCCTGGTCGGCAGGCTGTCGTACGGGATGGTCTCGCTCGCCGTGCTGCTGGCGGTGAGCCGCGCCACCGGCTCGTACGCCGCCGCAGGAGCCGTCATGGCACTCTTCGGCGCCGCGAGCGTGTTTCTGTCACCCCTGAGGGCCGCCCTGGTGGACCGCCACGGCCCGCGCCGCGCACTGCTGCCGATGGCCGCGCTGTACGCGGGCCTGCTCGGCACACTCGCCGCGGCGACCTGGCGCCCCGGCGCACCCGCGGCCGTCCTGGGCACGGTCGCCGTCGCGGCGGGCGCCTGCACCCCGCCCCTCGGCCCCACCATGCGCGCCGTCTGGGGCGAACTCGTCACCGACAGGCGGCTGTTGCAGCGCGCGTACAGCCTGGACGGCGTCGCCGAGGAACTGCTGTTCGTCTCGGGGCCACTGCTGGTGGGAGTGCTCGTAGGGTTCGCGCCCCCGGCCGCGGGGGTCGCCGTGAGCGCACTGCTGGTCGGCATCGGCACTCTGGCGTTCGTCACCTCACCCGTGGTGAAGAACGTCGCCGTACGGGCCTCCCGCGCTCGGGCCCGCGCCCGGACTCGGATCGGGCGCGGGCTTGTCCAGCCCGTCGTCGTGGCCGCGGGCGTCGGGCTCTCGCTCGGCGCCGTCGACCTGCTGGTGCTGGCCTTCGCCGAGCAGCGGGGCCACGGGGACGACACCGTGGCGTGGATCTTCGCCGCGCTGTCGGCCGGGAGCGCCGTGGGCGGGCTGCTGTACGGCGCGGTCGAGTGGCGTGCCGGAGCCCGGGTCCGACTGCCGGCGCTGACGGCGGGCCTGGGCCTCTCCCTGGCCGCCGCCGGTCTCGCCCCGGGCTTCGCCACGCTCACCGGCGCCGTCGTGTGTGCCGGGTTCTTCGTCGCCCCGGCGCTGACCACCGCGTATCTGGTGGCCGACGAGTCCGCCGCGCCGGGCGCCCGGGTCCAGGCCGGTGCCTGGGTCAACACCGCGGTGAACGCGGGTATCTCGACGGGCGCGGCGGCCGGGGGACTGCTGGTGGGCCGCCTGCCCGTGGGCGCGGGGTTCGCCCTGGCCGGCGGCGCGGCGCTGCTCGCGGCAGCCGCCGTCGGCGTCGGAACCCGCTATCCCCGCGCCCGGCCACAGAAGCAGAAGCAGAAGCAGAAGTTGGAGTTGGAGCGGGAGCACGAGCACGAGCGGGAGCGGGAACAGGAGCAGAAGCACTAGCAGGAAGTCGGCTCCGCGGAACAAGCCCGCGAACGCCGGTAAGGGCACCCGGCCGGTGCCGGGTGCCCTTACCTGTGGTCCCTGGGGGAGGGAAGAGGGGACGTCAGTCGTTCGAGCGGTCCGCCGTGATCTTGCCGGAGTCGGGGTTGACCCTCCAGTCGCTGCCGGTGCCGTTCGCGGCGGTGGTGTCGACCTCCCAGGCCTTGTCCGTGCTCTCCTCGTCGAGGTCGACGGAGGTCACGGTGCCCTTGGCGGCGCCGGCCTCCGCGGCCTCGGCGGCGGTGACGGAGCTGCCCTTGAGGGCGGCCCGGATCTGCGCGGTCTCGGCGGCGTCGTCACCGTCGTCGTCCCGGTCGACGTGGGAGCCGACGACCTTGCCGGTGGCGGGGTCGACCTGCACGCTGTGCCAGGCGCCGCCGTTGGTGAGGATGTCCACGTCCCACACGTGCTTGGTGCCCTCGTCGTCCAGGTCGGCCGAGACGGCAGTGCCCTTCGTGTCCTTCAGCGCCGCCTTGATCGCGTCGGCGGCGTCGACCTGCGCGACCTTGGCGTCGGCGGCGTTCTCGGCCTTGTCCTCGGCGTCCTCGCCGGTGTCCTTGGCGGCCTTGTCCTCGGCCGCGTCGGCCTTGTCCTCCGCCTTGTCGTCCGCGTCGTTGTCGTCCGTGTCGTTCACATTGGCGTCGTCGTCACGGCCGGTGTCGTCGTTCGACACCTGCACGTTGGACTTCTTCGCCGGCGCCTCTTCGTCACCCGAGACCGCGATGGCGGTCGCGGTGCCGCCGCCGATCAGGGCTGCGGCCGCGATGGTGGCGATGACGATGTTGCGCTTCATGGGATTCCTCCAGAATGCGACTGGTTGCAACCAGTAACGGATGGTGTCGCCGGTTGCAGTGGCTTGTCTGCCTCGTCTGCTGTCGACGGGAACCAATCTGGCTGAACGACGCTGAAGCCGACCTGAAGCCTCCTGAAGGCTTCTTCAGGTTCGGTTTGCGACTCTTGGCGCATGCGCCTGTTGATCGTGGAGGACGAAAAGCGGCTCGCCCTGTCGCTCGCCAAGGGCCTGACGGCCGAGGGATACGCCGTGGACGTGGTCCACGACGGCCTGGAGGGGCTGCACATGGCCGGCGAGGGCTCGTACGACCTCGTCATCCTCGACATCATGCTGCCCGGCATGAACGGCTACCGCGTGTGCGGCGCCCTGCGGGCCGCGGGACACGACGTGCCGATCCTGATGCTCACGGCCAAGGACGGCGAGTACGACGAGGCCGAGGGCCTCGACACGGGCGCCGACGACTATCTGACCAAGCCGTTCTCGTACGTCGTCCTCGTCGCCCGGGTGAAGGCGCTCCTGCGGCGGCGCGGCCCGTCGGGCGGAGCCTCGCCCGTGTACGAGGTCGGGCACCTCAAGGTCGACACCGCCGCCCGGCGAGTGTTCCTCGCGGAGGACGAGATCACCCTGACCACCAAGGAGTTCTCCGTCCTCGAACAGCTCGTCGTGCGGGCCGGGGAGGTCGTCTCGAAGGCCGACATCCTGGAGCACGTCTGGGACTTCGCGTACGAGGGCGACCCGAACATCGTCGAGGTCTACATCAGCACCCTGCGCCGCAAGCTCGGCCCGGAGCTCATCAGGACCGTACGCGGGGCCGGATACAGACTGGAGGCACGGGCATGAGGCGGCGCATGAGATCGGTACGGGCCCGCGCCACGCTCGCCGCGACCCTCGTCGTCGCCATAGCCCTGGTCGCCGCGGGCGCCGCCGTGCTGCTCGCGCTGCGGGCCAGCCTCATCGGCCAGGCGGACACCGAGGCCGACTCGGTGGCCCGCAACGCCGCCTCGGCACTGTCCAACGGACTCGCGTACAACGATCTCGACCTGCCGGACGGCGACGAGAACCCCGTCGAGATCCTGGACCGGAAGGGGAAGCCCGTCGTCTTCGGCGAGGACGTCGAGGGCATGAACGTGTCCGCCAAGGCCTCGGACCGGCTGAACTCCGTCGCCAATGACGACGCCGGCGACACGGACGAGGGAGCGGCCGACGAGGAGGACGCTCTCGGCCCCGGCGACATCGCCGACGAGACCTGGTACGGCGAGGGCACCGCGACCGTCGAGGGGGAGACGGCCGACTACCGGTTCGCCGGGGTCGACGTGGTCACGAAGGGGGGTGTCCCGCTCACCGTCTACGCGGGCGCTCCGCTCTCCGCCGAACAGGACGCCGTCAGCACGGCGTTGACGGCCATGCTGATCGGCCTGCCTCTGCTGCTGGTGACGGTCAGCGGGGTGACGTACGTCGTCACCAGGCGGGCCCTGCGCCCCGTGGAGGGGATCCGGGCCGAGATGGCCGCCATCACGGCCTCCGAGGACCTCTCGCGGCGCGTCCCCGAGCCCGCCACCCACGACGAGGTCGCCCGCCTCGCCCGTACGACGAACGAGACGCTCGCCGCCCTGGAGGCCTCGGTGGAGCGGCAGCGCGCGTTCGTCGCCGACGCCTCGCACGAGCTGCGCAGCCCCATCGCCTCGCTGCGCACCCAGCTCGAAGTGGGCGCCGCGCACCCGGAGTTGCTGGACGTGGACGGGGCCGTCGAGGACACCGTACGGCTGCAGCGGCTGGCCGCCGACCTGCTGCTGCTCGCCCGGCTGGACGCGGGCGAGCGGTCGGCGGACGGGCGCCTGGACCTGGCGGCGTTCGTCCACGAGGAGGCGGGCCAGCGGGTCGGGGACCGGGTCGAGGTGTCCGTGGACGCCGAGTCCGTCGAGGTGGCCGGGTCGCGCGGGCAGTTGGCGCGCGTGCTGGGCAATCTGCTGGACAACGCGCAGCGGCACACGCGGACCTCGGTCGCCGTGACCGTGCGGCGCTCGCGGGAGTGGGCGGTCCTCGGGGTCGCCGACGACGGCACGGGCGTGCCGGCCGCCGAGCGCGAGCGGGTCTTCGAGCGGTTCGTGCGGCTCGACGAGGCCCGTACGCGCGACGACGGCGGAGCCGGTCTCGGCCTCGCCATCGCCCGCGACGTCGCCGTCCGGCACGGTGGATCGCTCACCGTCCGGGACACGCCGACAGGCGGAGCCCTGTTCGAACTCCGCCTGCCCTTGGCCAAGTCGGACCGACCGGCGCAGTCGGCCCAGCCGGTCTAGCCGGCTGCCCGGTTGATCCGGTCGTACGTCAGGAACGCCCGCGCTGGCCCCGCAGGTGCTCCGCGATCGGGGTCAGGGACTTGTGGAGCTCTTCCAGGGCCTCCGGCGAGAGGAGGTCGATGAAGTGCCGCCGCACGGACGCCACATGGTGGGGCGAGACCTTCCGCATCGTCTCCAGGCCGTGGTCCGTGAGCACGGCGTACAGCCCACGGCGGTCGGACTCGCAGTTCTCGCGCCTGACCAGGTCCGCGTTCTCCATGCGGGTGATCTGGTGGGAGAGGCGGCTCTTGGACTGGAGGGTGGCGGACGCGAGGTCGCTCATCCGCATCCGTTTGCCCTCCGACTCGGAGAGGTTCACCAGGATCTCGTAGTCGTTCATCGTCAGGCCGAACGGTTGGAGGTCCTTTTCGAGCTGATACGTCAACAGCCTGTTGACCTCCAGGTGGGTGCGCCAGGCGCACTGCTCCGCATCGGTCAGCCAGCGAGTGGCCGTCTCGGTCTCCATGTATGAATTCTACCTAAGATGTTGAAAAGCGAACTAGTGAGGGTGGCGTGACGCCGCGCACACGTTCGACGTCACACTCCGCAGACTACCGCTCACAGCCCGAAGCGACGCTGGAGGTCTCCCAGCTGTCCGGGAAGGCGCGGTGCGCCGGCTTGCTGTCCCTGGTGGCCGGGTGCCCCGCCGCCACCCGGCACTCCGGCCTGGTTCGGGACCGCGCCCGCGGCCTGCTCCGCCATCAGGGCCTCGCTGGACTGGAGCAGTACCGTGCCGGCGCCCACGAACTCGAACTGGTGCTCCTCCCCGGAGGCCCCTCCCATGCCCGTCAGCGCACGTAGACCGCCCATCAGGCCTGTCATGTACCCGTGGTCGTAGTGGTGGCACGGCGAGGGGCAGTCGGCCCAGCCGACCAGGGCCTGCGGGTCGACCCGGATCGGGGGTTCCATGAACACCACGGGACCGTTCGACGCGGCCACGAACTTGCCCGTCCCGATCAGCGTGAGAAAGCCCGGCACGATCGACTGCTTGAGCGCGAGACTTGGCTGAAAAGCGAGGAGATTGCCCGAGCGAATGGTCAGATTGCCCTCCTCCAGGTCGAAGGAGTTCACGTCGAAGGCCCGGTCGGCGAGGAGCATCTTGCCCGAGCCGGAGGCCACGACCCAGTCGCTCGCGTGCAACGGCGAATGAAAACTCGTCCGCACCAGCCGGTCCAGACGACCGTGCCCGATGCCGTTGAACTCCATCGAGCCGTAGTAGGCGATCATCTTGCCCTTCTGCAGGAACCACTCGCTCCCCTTGAGTTCCACGCAGAAGGTGTACGCGTTCACGTTGTCGTCGACCGGCAGGGTCGACGGGTCGTGGATCACGGGGCCCGTGCCCGGGTAGGTGGTCACAGCTTCTCCTCCGACGCCTGCACGTACACCGCACCACTCCCGGTCAGCTCCAGCTGGAACGCCTCGCCCGAGCCGCGGCCCACCAGATCGCGCAGACCGAGCGCGCTGGAGAGCTTGTTGCGTACGTCCCCGTGGTGGGCGACGTACGCCTGCGGGTCGACATGCACCGGGCGCTGCGGGCTGATCGGCACCTCGATGACCCCGCCGTGCGCCATGACGGCGACGCTGCCGTGCCCCTTGAGGGTCGTGGTGAACAGCCCCTGACCCGTCACCTGGCCGCGCACCATGCCCATGACCCCGCCCTGCGAGCCCATGAACATCGTGCCCTGCTCCAGGGTGCCGTCGAAGGCGAGCAGCCGGTCCGCCTCCACGTACAGGGTCTCGCCCGTCAGGCTGATCACCTGGATGTGGTGGCCGCCGTGCCCGAACAGGACCGTGCCGGAGCCCTCGACGGTCATCAGCGGGGTCGCCTCGTCGGCCACCCGCCGTCCGATCATCGACATGAGGCCGCCCTGGCCGCCCTGCATGTTGGGGGTGAAGGACACCTCGCCCTTGTAGGCGAGCATCGCGCCGCGCTGGCTGAACAGCCGCTGCCCCGGCATGACCGTGGCCTCGATCATCTTCGAGTTGATCTCACGGAAGGGCATGTCACACATCTCCCGCGATCGAGTTGCGCTCACTGGGCTGTACGTACACGACGCCGTCGCCCTCGAAGCGGATCTGGAAGGCCTCGCCGCCGCCCTCGCCCATGAACGTGCGGAACGTCACACCGGACTGGAAGGACTGCCGGAGGTTGCCCTGATGGGCGATGTACGCCCCCGGGTCGACGGTCAGCGGGTACTGCGAGCTGACCCGCAGCACCACGGCAGGACCGTCCGACATGATCGCCGCCTGGCCGTGCCCCTCGATGGTCGTCGTGAAGAGCCCGTTGCCCTGTGAGGCGCCCCTGAGTCCCGTGAAGGACGTGCCCGTGCGCAGGCCGGAGTCGGTCGCGAGCAGATTGCTCGACTCGACGAAGAGTTTGTCGCCCTGGAGGTTCACGAGGTTGATCTCGCTGGCCCGGTCGGCGAACCAGCAGGTCCCCTGCCCCTTCACCTCCATGAGGGTCATCTGCTCACCGGTGATCCGGCGCGTCACCATGCCGCGGATACCCTCGCCACCGCCGCTGAGCTTCTTGAAGGCCATCTGACCGTCGTACGCCACCATCGAACCGTTCTTCGCCTTCACGGCGTCGCCGGTCATGTCGACGGCCAGCACCTTGCTGCCTTGGAGTCGGAACATCGCCACGGTGACGACGGTAGCCGTCGGGCCTGGTCGCCGAACAGATCCTTCGGGATGATCCGTCCCTGAAAACACCTCGGGGTCCGGTCGGCCGGGTTCCGCGGGTTCCGACCCCCAGGCCGGACGGCAGGGGTCAGGATGTTTCAATGGGAAAGCTTGTGCGTGCGTTCACAAAGCTTCCGTGCGGCACCGGCACCCCTTCCGAATCCACCCCAGACTCCTCCCACCGAAGGTGACTCGTGGACATCAAGACCGCCTCCGCCCTCCGTCGTCTCCGTCTGGTCTCGGCCCCGGAGGCCGTTTCCTTCCTCCTGCTGCTGGTCTGCTCGGTGCTGAAGCGGACGACGGACTTCAACGCGGTGCCCGTGATGGGCATGGTCCACGGCATCCTCTTCATCCTGTACCTGATCTTCTGGGCCGACGCCTGGAACCGTGCCAAGTGGGGCCTGAAGACCGCGGCCCTCTACTTCGTGCTCTCCGTGCTGCCGACCGGCGGCTTCTTCGCCGAGCGCAAGCTCAAGCGCGAGGCCGAGAGCGCGCTGATCGCGTCCCGCGCGCGGAACGAAGGGATCGTCAACGCATGATCGTCGCCTTCTCCGTGACGCCGTTGGGTGTCGGTGAGGACGTGGGGGAGTACGTTGCCGACGCCGTGCGGGTTGTACGGGAGTCGGGGCTGCCCAATCGCACCGACGCGATGTTCACCTCGATCGAGGGTGAGTGGGATGAGGTGATGGACGTCGTGCGGCGGGCCGTTGCCGTGGTGGAGGAGCGGGCGCCTCGGGTTTCGCTGGTCCTGAAGGCGGACATTCGGCCCGGGGTCACTGATGGACTGACGTCCAAGGTCGAGACGGTGGAGCGACACCTTTCGGAGTAGCGGTGTCGCTTGCCGCGGTGGATGTGTGGGTGCGGGTGGGTCGGTGCTGGGTGCGCAGTTCCCCGCGCCCCTGAAAAACCCGGTGCCGAGGTCTGTTTGCCGAGTGGCCGTCGGTTTGGGTTGCTCGCGCAGTTCCCCGCGCCCCTGAAAGAACCGGTGCTCGGGCCTGTTTGTCGCGTGGCCGTCGGTTTGGGTTGCCCGCGCAGTTCCCCGCGCCCCCAAGCACCTAAGGGGCGCGGGGAACTGCGCAATCTTTTAGGGGC
>NZ_LIQZ01000441.1 GCF_001418655.1 Streptomyces phaeochromogenes
TCCCCGCGCCCCTAAAAGACCAGGGGCTGAGGCGTGTTGTTGGCTGCAGGTCGGTCGGCGTTGCTCGCGCCGTTCCCCGCGCCCCTAAAAGACCGGGGCACCCCCTGCTCCCTTAGGGGCACGGGGAACTGCGCAGCCCGCACCCCGCCGGGCCGCAGCCGATAATCCGGCGAGGGCTACTCGGCCGCCGCTCGGCCCGTCAGCGCGGTGAGGCTGTTGCGGACGTGGGTCATGTGGGCGCTGACGTCGTCCCACTCGTCGCCGTGTTCGCGGAGGACGCGTTCCGTCTCGCGCGAGATGCGGTCCTCGTGGAGGCGGGCCTCGGCGAGGAGTTCGGCGGCGCGGGCCTCGGCGTCCTCCTGGAGGTGGCGGGTGGACTCGTGGGCCTCGGCGAGGGCCCGTTCGGCCTCGGCCAGCTCCTCCGCCGCACGCGAGGCCCGCTCCTCGTGGCGCGCGTCGAGCGCCGCCTCCCGTTCGGCCGCCTCGCGCGCGACCCGCTCCCAGCGCTCGGCGTGCTCCTTCTCCTGCTCGGCGAGGAGCGCCTCGCTGCGCCGCCGCGTCTCGCGCAGCGCGGCGAGCGCCTCACCGCGGTTCTCCTTCACGTCACGCCGCGCGGCGATCCGCATCTCGTCGGCCTCGGCCTGCGCGGCGAGCAGCCGGTGCCGGACCCGCTCCTCGGCCTCACCGCGCACCGCGTCGGCCTCCGCGCCCGCAGCCGCGCGCAGTTGACCGGCCGCGGCCTCGGCCTCCTCCACGACCAGCCGGGCCTCCTGCCGCGCGCCCTCGCTCACGGCCGTGGCCTCCTCCTCGCCCAGTTCGAAGAGCCGCCGGGCACGGTCGCCGAGCGTCTCGTACGTCTGGGGAGCCAGCCCCGCCACGACCTCGTGCAGCCGGTCCGCCTCGGTCTCCATCTCCCTGGCCAGGACGGTCAGCCGGGCGGCCCGTTCCCAGGCGGCGTCACGCCCCCGGGAGAGCGCCGCGGCGTACGTGTCGACCTGGTCGGGGCGGTAACCGCGCCCCCGTACGGCCTCGAAGCCATGAGGTGACACCGATGCGTTGCTCATCCTCGAATCCCCTCTCCGGCATGCGACGTACGACATGATTTGCCGCACATCTTGGTGGATCAGACGGAAGTGTTCATAACGCGACACTCCGGATAAAGGGTCGGACGGGGATGTGACACAAAAGGGCCGGGCCCGGTCAACCGACCGGGCCCGGCCCTCTCAGGACGTTCGGGGAGTTCAGCGACTCGACGTCACAGCAAGCCGTCCCACATCTGTTCCAGCAGCACCGACCACCAGCTCTCCGGCGAACCGAGCGCCGCCGGGTCGAGCGCGGCCAACTGCGCCTGGAAGTCGACGGTCCAGCGGCCCGCCTGCTCCTGGTTGAGCCCGAAGCGAAGACGCCACATACGGCCCAGCAGCGCGAGGCTGCGCGCGAACTCGGGCAGCCCCGTGTTCACGAACTGCGGCGGTACGGAAGCGCCGCCGGGGCCCGCCTCCACCGGCACGGCCACGATGTGCGCCGTCCCGTACTGGACGCAGATCGCCTTGCCGAAGTCGCTGCCCATGACGAGGTACGAGCCCGCGTCCGCGGACGGCTGGGCGCCCCGCTCCTGCGCCAGTTCGGCGAGCGTCGGCACCGGGCGGCCCGGCTGGGCCTGCGCCCAGAAGAACGGGTTCATGTCGAGGGGCAGTCCTGCCACCACCAGCGTGTGCGCCACGATCGGCGGCACACCCTGCCGGGACACGGCCGCCTGGTCGAACCGGAACAGCCCCGGTCCGAACGCCGCCGCCAGCTCCTGCCCGATCGCCTCCGGCGGGATCGGCGGCGCGGGCTGCACCGGCGGCAGCGGCGACCGTACGGGCGCGGGCCTGGCCGGACCGTCCGCGACCTGGTGCAACTCGCCCTGGTGCGCGATCAGTTGGGCCATGCCCTGCTGACGGCTCGCGTGGTCCGTGCCGTACGAGGCGATGCTGGTGATCCTCGCCTGCGGCCAGCTCTCCCGGATCATCCGGGCGCAGTACGCACCCGGCAGCTCGCAGGACTCCAGCTCCGTGTGGAGCTCAAGCACCTGCTGCGGCGGCACGTTCATCGCGCGCAGCTCGTGCAGGATCTGCCACTCCGGGTGCGGGGTGCCCGGCGCGGACCGCCGGATGAGCTGCTGCTCGCTCCCGTCCTGGGCGCGGTAGCGCAGAACCGCCTGGTAGCCGGGGCCGACGGTCGGCTGCCCCTGCTGGGGGTAGCCGTAGGCCGGGGGCTGCTGACCCGGCATCGGCTGGCCCGGCATGGACTGCCCGGGGAAGGGCTGCTGGCCCGGCGGCGGCATGCCCGGAGCGCCCGGCGGCATACCGGGAGGCCCCTGCGGCGGCGGGACCGTGCCCGGGCCGCCGGTCGGGGGACCGGACAGCATGGTCTCGGCGTGGTGGACTCCACCGGAGGCGCCGGGGGCACCTGGCCCGCCAGGACCTCCCGGAGCACCTGGAGCGCCGGGGGCACCCGGAGGCTGGGGCGCGCCGGGGCCGCCCACCGCCGGACCGGCGAGCATGGTCGCGGCGTGGTGGACGCCACCGGCGGGCGTACCGCCGGGGTTGTTGGGCGCGCCGGGAGCACCCGGTGCGCCGGGAGGCTGCGGGGCACCCGGAGTGCCGGGCGCGCCAGGGGGCTTGGGCGCCCCGGACTGGTTCGGGTCGGCGAACATGGTCGCCGCGTGGTGGACACCGCCCGGGGGCGTACCGCCCGGAGCGCCGGGGGCACCCGGGGCTCCAGGAGGACCGGGGGCCCCGGGACCGCCCGGCCCGTCGGGGCCGAGCTGCGAGACCATCTGCGTCGGTACGTACCCACCCGCCGACGCCCCCGGCGCACCGGGACCGGACGCGGGAGCCGCACCACCCGGCCGTGCGCCGGGCGTTCCGGGCGCACCCGGAGGCGGCGGCGTACCGGGCGCACCCGCACCACGGGCACCGCGCGGCGGAGCCTGCGCCTTGCTGGTGGCGGCGTCGGCGATGTCACCGGCGTTGGGGGGCAACGGCCGCCCGCCCCCACCCGGACCGGGAGGCGGCTGCGGCGGATTGGGTCCGGCGGGCGGCTGCGGAGCACCCTGCGGGAAGCCGTACGAGGGAGCACCCTGCGCACCGGGCGCACCCGGAGGCTGTGTTCCGGGCACGCCGGGAGGCGGTGTGCCGGCGCCGGGACCCTGCGGGTAGCCGTACGAGGACGGCGCCCCGGGCGGCGGCGTACCCGGCGCACCGGGCCCACCCGGAGGAGGCGTACCGGCACCAGGACCCTGCGGATAGCCGTACGAAGAAGGCGCACCCGGCGGGGGTGTGCCCGGCGCACCGGGACCGCCAGGCCCACTCGGGCCACTCGGGCCACCCGGACCGGCCGGAGTCCCCGGCCCCCCCTGGCCCTGCGGGAACGAGGGCGGGTTCGGGTCGCCCAGTGCGGGCGCGACGGTCGTGCTCGGGAGCTGGCTGCCGCCCGAGATCAGCCTGGTCTGGGCCTCGGGTGCCGCGTCGGGCTCCGACGGCCTGCCGCCGGCGCCCCCGTCCCCGACGTCCCTTATCTGCGGCGCGTACACGGTCGCGGGCAGCGGCACCGAACGGTCGTCGCCCGACTCGGCGTTGGTGTCGGTCCCGGCCCACGGCGTCGCGTCGGCGGGCACCCCGGAACCACCCGAGGCCTCCCCGCCGGCGGCGGGCCACGACGTGCCGCCACCCGGAGCGGAGGACGTCCCCGGGCCACCACCGGGCCCGGGCAACGTCTCGGGAATCGCCCCTCCGCCCCCGGCCCCACCATGCGCGGGACCGGCAGAACCGCCGGGCGGAACCGCGTCATTGACGGAGGCGGCAGCGGCGGCAGCGGGACGAGACCCGGCCCCGTCCGACGCCCTGTCCGGAGTCCTGTCCGGAGTCCCGTCGGACGGACGGGACGAACCGCCGCCCGACGACCCGCCCGAAGCCGCTCCCGACGCCCCGCCGGACGTCCGGTCCCGTCGGTCCGGAATGCCCATCCGGTCCGCGGCCTCCTGGAGCCACTCCGGAGGAGTCAGCAGGAAGGACGTCTGGTTGAGGTCGACGCGCGCGGGAGGCGCGGGCGCCGGATCGGGCGCCGCGTCCGGCAGCCCGTACTCCTCCTCGTACCGGCGAATCACCTCACCCACCGGCAGCGAGGGCCACAGGGTGGCCTCTCCGCTGTCGCGGGCGATGACGAGCCGCTGGGCGCCGCCGTCGGACCGCGGTCCTTCGGCACGGTCCTCGGCCCACACCACGAATCCGAGTTCGAACTCCCGGACCCGCACCTCGCGGTGCTGGTAGCCGGGCACATCCCCGTTGATCCACTCTTCGGCGCGCTCCTGCGCCTGCGCGAAGGTCACCATCGGACGCTCACTCCCCCACCGAAGACACCGCGGACACCGACACAGCCCGCGCGAATCCACCGTCCACCATCAGATTCGCCACGGTCTCCAGCTCCGGCGGATTGCCCGCGAGCCGGGCCAGGAACTGGTCGAAGTCGTCCCCACAGGGCAGCAGCAGCCGCTGCACACGCTCCGGGGGCGCCCACAGGTCCTGGTCACGGGCGTCGTCGTACGCGCAGAACCACATGGACCCGACCTTCTCGCCCTTGACCTTCACGGCGAGCAGACCGCCCTGGACGAAGCCGACGCCCAGGTAGTCCTTGGTCAGGTGGTCCCGCAGACATTTGTTGACGTACACGAGGTCGTTGACGGCGGCCTCGTCGCGCACGGTGAAGAACGGCTGGTCGACCAGCAGTCCCAGCTCGGCGTCGAGCGCGGCGCCCATCGGGGCGCAGCCGCCGGCGGCCTTCAGGAACGACCGGTACGCGCCGGGCAGCCGGTAGCCGAGGTCCTCCTCGACGCCCAGCACCTGCTGCTCGGTCACCGCGACGGCGGCCTTGGGCAGCCCGAAGTGCGCGGGGCGGGTCTCCTGCAGGGGCCGGGTCCCACGCTTGTTCTGGTCGACGGCGGCGGTGGCCAGTCCACCGTGGTGACGCAGCAGCGCCTTCACCTCGACCGGCACCAGCTCCAGCCGCCGGGTCCCGGGCACGTGGTGCCAGGTCCAGCCGTGCGGAGTGGCGACGGGCGGGATGGTGTCCCACAGGTCGTGGCCGTCCGCGGCCATGGCGGCGTTCGCGGACACGTAGTCCGTCAGCCGGAGTTCGTCGACCCCGAACCCCTCGGGCGGCTCGGCGATCTCCGCAGCGGCACGCGCATAGAACGAGAAGTCGGGATAGCCGCGCTCGTCGACACGCACACCTCTCGGGTGACGCGCCGCCCGGACCGGGTCCGGGAAGTGCACGACCTGCCCGGCGTAGGCCGCGTTCGGCGGCGCGGCTTGCTGCCCGAGCCGACCTGTCGTCATGGCGGTTGCCCCCTGCGGCGTTCTGAAGGATCGCGGATATCGACAGCCTATGCGGTTGAACGACACCGGTCACCGGGCCTCCGGTTCCGTACCGGCCAGCGGGGCTCCGGTTCCGTGACCTGCCGTCATCGCGCCGTGACGGTGCGGCGAAGACCGCGCGTGTCGCGGCGCCCCAGCTTCCGCACCAGCCACGGAGTTTGGCACTCTGTCCGAGCACCGGGGGATGCGGTAAGGGGAGGAAACAGGACGATGAACTCAACGCAGACAGGCAGATCTGGTGATCCCAGGGTGGGCTGGAGCAACACCGATGCTCCCGTCACGCCCACGCTCCTCCACCGCCGTGACGGCATACTTCCGACCATCGCCGCCGCCCTGTCCGTACGGGGCGCGACGCTCACCGGCACGGCGGGCCGAGGTGACCAGCCGCCGCCGCTCCACCCGCTGGTCCGGGACTTCCTGGACACACTGACGAGCGGGCAGCGCGACCGCTTCACCGGCCGCTGCGCCGAAGTGATCCTCATCTCCCGCCACATCACGGCGGTGGACGCGGACCGTTCCAAACGGGCCGCCCGGAAACCCATGACCAACGGAGAGGCCCGCAAGTCCCTCAAGCAGGCCAAACTCACCGCCCGCCGCATCCGCGAGGACGGCGACCCGCTGCACGGCAGTTTCGCGCCGCCCTGCGGCTCCTGCACCGCGCTCAGCGCCCACTTCGGCGTACGCATCGTCGACCCGACGGCACCGGAGGACTGACAAACCCCTCTTCCCCCACACAGGGCGTCATCAGCGCCCCTTGCAGAAGCCGCCGAACCACCACCGCGGCAGCTCAGACGAACGCGAAGGTCCGATGCACACCGACCGCACCTCCCCCTCCCCCACACCGACCTCGACCCGGTTCTCCGCCGTGGTCGACGCCGCGCTGCGCGCCGCGGGATGGCAGCCGGGACGCTGGGACATAAAGCAGGCCGAGATCTGGGCCGACACCCTGCGCAGCCACGAGTCGCCGGCCGGTCACCGGCACTCCGTGTTCCCGGCGGCGGTGGAGGCCTGGGCGGAGTTCGGCGGTCTCCACATCCCCGCCACGGCCCCCGGCCGCCAGATCGCCCCGACGCCGCTGCACCTGGACCCCCTGCACGGCCTCCACATGGCCCGTACGCTCGTGGACCTGGGCAGAGCGCTGGACAGCGAAGTGGCCCCGCTGGGCGAGGAGTCCGACACCAGAGCCCTCCTGGCGATCGACGCGGAGGGCCGCACCTACACCCTCGACCACACGGGCGACTGGTACCTGGGCGCCACCATCGACCAGGCCCTGACCACCCTGGTCTCAGGCCTGGAACCGGAACGCCTGACGGCCGGCTGATCCGGCACAGGCACTCCAGGGCCGGCCCCGACGGGCCTCGTGGCGGCGGGGACCCACCCCGAACCGGCCCAACTCGACCCGCTCAACTCGAACCGGCTCAAACCACCTCGGACCGGCTCACGCCAGGACGGCGACGCTCACGCCTCCGCCGGAATCACCGCCGAGACCCGGAAGCCGCCGGCGTCGGTCGGGCCGGAGACGAAGACGCCGCCGAGTCCGAGGACACGTTCCTTCATCCCCACAAGGCCGTTGCCCCCGCTGGGCAGCCGGGCGTCGGAGGCGGCGCCGGGCTCGGGCGGGGGGCCGTTCTCCACCTGCATGGCGATCTCGGCGCCGCGGTGGGCGACCCGCACGCGGGTCTTGGCCCCGGCAGCGTGCTTGTGGACGTTGGTCAGCGCCTCCTGCACCACGCGGTAGGCGGTCTGCTCCACCAGGGCCGCGTAGCCCCGGGCGTCCCCCTCCACGAACAGGTCGACGACCATCCCCGCGGCGGCGGACTGCCCGACCAGCTCCTGGAGGTCGTCGAGGCAGGGGCCCTCCCCTGCCTCCTCGTTCACGGCCCGGGACGCCGCGGCGGCAGCCGCGACCCCCACCGCGGCGAGCGGCACGGTCTGCATCCGCACGGAGGAACCGCCGTAACCGCCCTCGCCCGTACGCAGCACCCCGAGCATCTCCCGCAGCTCGGTCAGCGCCTGCCGGCCCATGTCGCCCACGAGCGAGGCGTTCTTGACGGCCTTCTCGGGGTCCTTGCGGGCCACGGCCTGCAGAGCCGCCGCGTGCACGACCATCAGACTCACCCGGTGCGCGACGACGTCGTGCATCTCGCGGGCGATCCGGGTCCGCTCCTCGTTGCGCGCCCACTCCGCCCGCTCCTCGGCCCGCTCGGCCAGCAGCTGCAACTCCCGCTCCAGGGAGTCGGCCCGCTCCCGCAGGCTCTCCATCAGCCGTCGCCTGGCCCCCACGTACAGCCCGAGCAGGATCGGCGGCGCGGTCATCCCGAGCGAGGTGGTGATGGACACGAACGGCACGAACCAGTCGCCCACCATCTGCAGGTCGCCCCGCACCATCCCCTGGTGCGCGCGCACGTACGTGACGATGAGCATGCCCACCATCGACATACCGGCCAGCGCCCCGATGATCCGCCGGGGCATCTCGGACGCGGCGAGCGTGTAGAGCCCGACGAGCCCCATCAGGAACCCCATCTGGGCCGGTGTGATGGCGATCGACACCAGCACCACGGCGATGGGCCACCGCCTCCGGAACAGCAACACGGACCCGGCAACAGCCCCGAACACCATCCCGGCGGGCACCGGCACGCCCGCCGCGTCCGCGAAGGGATACCCCTCGATCGCACACTCCACGGCGGACACCAGCGCGAGGCTTCCGTCGAGCACCGCGCTGCGCCACCTCGCCCACCACCACGGCCCGGTCAGGGTCGCGGTGTGGTCTTCCCCCGTCGTGGTCATGCCTCCAGCCTACGGTCGCCCCCCGCCGCTTTTCCGGTGAGTTTCGCGTACTGGCCTACACCACTCGCCGTAATCGAACAGACACGAAACCCGCCGCAATCCGCCGAAAACCCAGAACCGGCCCAAGCCGCCCCGGAGTCACCCCACGCCCGCCCCGCACCACCCGGTACCACCCGGCGCGGTCGAAGTACCGTCGCACCGAAGGCACCCGGTACGGCATAGTGTTGGATGTCGACTCGGCAGCCCGACCGGATCTCCGGTCCCGTCGAGTTCCATCCCCCGTGGTGTAATTGGCAGCACTGTGGCTTTTGGTGCCATCTGTCCGGGTTCGAGTCCTGGCGGGGGAGCCCTACGCGAACCGGGCCCCGACCGCACTGTCGAGGCCCGCTCCCATTTCTCCCTCACAACGCCCCGGTATCCTGCGGATGTCCACTCCCCAAAGGCACCCCAGCCATCCGAAGCCGAAGGGCATCCCCGTGAGCGCCAACCGCCCGGCAGCCGTCGTCGTTCTTGCAGCGGGTGAGGGCACCCGTATGAAGTCGGCCACACCCAAGGTCCTGCACGACATCTGTGGCCGTTCTCTCGTCGGCCATGTACTCGCCGCCGCACGCGAGTTGGAGCCCGAGCATCTGGTGGTCGTCGTGGGCCACGCCCGCGAGAAGGTCACCGCGCACCTCACCGACACCGCCCCGGGTGTACGGACCGCCGTGCAGGCCGAGCAGAACGGCACGGGGCACGCCGTGCGGATGGCCCTGGAGGAGCTGGGCGGCGGCATCGACGGAACCGTCGTGGTCGTCTGCGGGGACACCCCCCTCCTCAGCGGCGGGACCCTGCGCGACCTCGCCGCCAACCACACCACCGACGGCAACGCGGTCACCGTGCTCACCGCCGAGGTCCCGGACGCCACCGGCTACGGCCGCATCGTGCGCGACGGCGCCTCCGGCGCGGTCACCGCGATCGTCGAGCACAAGGACGCCTCGGAGTCCCAGCGCGCGATCCGTGAGATCAACTCCGGTGTCTTCGCCTTCGACGGACAGCTCCTCGCGGACGCGCTCGGCAAGGTCCGCACGGACAACAGCCAGGGCGAGGAGTACCTGACCGACGTCCTCGGCATCCTCCGCGAGGCCGGGCACCGCGTCGGCGCCTCCGTGGCGGGCGACCACCGCGAGATCGCCGGCATCAACAACCGCGTCCAGCTCTCCGAGGCCCGCCGCATCCTCAACGACCGGCTGCTGGAGCGGGCGATGCTCGCCGGCGTCACCGTCGTCGACCCGGCCTCCACCTGGATCGACGTCACCGTCACCTTCGAGCAGGACGCGATCGTGCACCCCGGCACCCAGCTCCAGGGCGCCACGCACCTCGCCGAGGGCGCCGAGGTCGGCCCCAACTCCCGCCTCACGGACACCAGGGTGGGCGCGGGCGCGAGGATCGACAACACGGTCTCCAACGGCGCCGAGGTCGGCCCCCAGGCGAGCGTGGGTCCGTACGCGTATCTCCGCCCCGGCACCCGCCTCGGACTGAAGTCCAAGGTGGGTACGTACGTGGAGACCAAGAACTCCACGATCGGCGAGGGCACGAAGGTGCCGCACCTCTCGTACGTGGGCGACGCGACGATCGGCGAGTACACGAACATCGGCGCCGCGAGCGTCTTCGTGAACTACGACGGCGAGGCCAAGCACCACACCACGGTCGGGTCGCACTGCAAGACGGGTTCGGACAACATGTTTGTGGCGCCTGTCACGGTCGGGGACGGTTCCTACACCGCCGCGGGCTCCGTCATCACGAAGGACGTACCGGCCGGTTCACTGGCCGTCGCCCGGGGCCAGCAGCGGAATATCGAGGGCTGGGTGGCCCGCAAGCGCCCCGGAAGCGCGGCCGCGAAGGCGGCGGAGGCGGCTGCCCGGGAGTCGGCCGGCGAAAGCTGACCGGAAAGCGGTGGGTCGGACTCGGCGTACCGTGATAGATGCACACCCGCACACCCAGCTGGGACCGCATCTGAGAACACATCTCAACATCCAGCTGAGACACCTCTGAGGAGACAGTGCTGTGACCGGGATCAAGACGACCGGCGAGAAGAAGATGATGTTCTTCTCCGGCCGCGCCCACCCCGAGCTTGCCGAGGAGGTCGCCCACCAGCTGGGTGTCGGGGTCGTCCCGACGAAGGCCTTCGACTTCGCCAACGGCGAGATCTACGTCCGCTACGAGGAGTCGGCCCGCGGCGCCGACTGCTTCCTCATCCAGAGCCACACCGCTCCGATCAACAAATGGATCATGGAGCAGCTCATCATGATCGATGCTCTGAAGCGGGCCTCCGCCCGGAGCATCACCGTGATCATGCCGTTCTACGGTTACGCCCGGCAGGACAAGAAGCACCGCGGACGTGAACCGATCTCGGCCCGTCTGATCGCCGACATGATGAAGACGGCCGGTGCCGACCGCCTTCTGACGGTCGATCTCCACACCGACCAGATCCAGGGCTTCTTCGACGGTCCCGTGGATCATCTGTTCTCGCTGCCTCTGCTCGCGGACTACGTGGGCCACAAGGTGGACCGCTCCAAGCTCACGGTCGTCTCGCCGGACGCCGGCCGCGTACGTGTGGCCGACCGCTGGTGCGACCGCCTGGGCGCCCCCCTGGCGATCGTGCACAAGCGCCGCGACAAGGACGTCGCGAACCAGGTCACGGTCCACGAGGTCGTCGGTGACGTCGAGGGCCGGGTCTGTGTCCTGGTCGACGACATGATCGACACCGGTGGCACGATCTGCGCCGCCGCGGACGCGCTGTTCGCGCACGGCGCGGAGGACGTCATCGTGACGGCCACGCACGGTGTGCTCTCCGGTCCGGCCGCGGACCGGCTGAAGAACTCCAAGGTCAGCGAGTTCATCTTCACGGACACACTGCCCACCCCGGGCGAGCTGGAACTCGACAAGATCACCGTGCTGTCGATCGCGCCGACGATCGCCAACGCGGTGCGCGAGGTCTTCGAGGACGGCTCGGTGACCAGCCTGTTCGACGAGTAGCCAGGAAGCAGGTCCACCGGTCCCCCGGGGCCGCGTAGATCGATTTCTTGTACGGCCTCCCCGCCCCGTAAGCTGTCACAGTTGCTCGGCGAGGGAGGCCGCACTCTTTGGTGCGGCGGTCCGTTATCGACGCGCTCTTCGTAGCAGGCCGATGTTTTGGCCGGGTGACCACCTTCCCCAATTGATCTACGAGGAGTGACCATGGCCGACGTCAAGATCGCCGCCGAGACCCGCACCGAGTTCGGCAAGGGTGCCGCCCGCCGCATCCGCCGTGAGAACAAGGTTCCCGCGGTCGTCTACGGCCACGGCGCCGACCCCGTCCACATCACGCTCCCGGGCCACGAGCTCCAGCTCGCCCTGCGCACCCCGAACGTCCTGCTCACCCTGGACATCGAGGGCAAGACCGAGCTGGCGATCCCGAAGGCCGTCCAGCGCGACGCCATCAAGGGCTTCCTGGAGCACGTCGACCTGCTCACCGTGAAGCGCGGCGAGAAGGTCACCGTCGAGGTCTACGTCCACACCGAGGGCGAGCTGGCCCCGGGCGCCTTCCTCCTCGAGCACGTGCTGAGCACGCTGACGGTCGAGGCCGAGGCTACGCACATCCCCGAGTCGGTCACCGTGTCCATCGCGGGCCTGGAGGCCGGTGCCTCCATCGCCGCCAAGGACATCCCGCTCCCCGAGGGCACCACGCTGGTCATCGACGAGGACGCCGTCGTGCTCCAGGTCCTGGCCGCCCAGGCGGAGGAGCCCACCGAGGACGCCGCGGCCGACGAGGCCGCCGAGGCCTGATCCCGCACCGGATCACCGTGCACCGGCCGCCGCTCCCGAGGGGGCGGCGGCCGGTGCGTATCCCTGATCCGGACAGCCCGCCGATCGAGGACCCATGGGAGACACGGACGTGACCACGGAACCAGGCGCCCCCTGGCTGATCGTGGGGCTCGGCAACCCCGGCCCCGAGTACGCCAGGAACCGCCACAACGTGGGCTTCATGGTGGCCGACCTCCTCGCCGAGCGGATCGGCGGGAAGTTCAAGCGGGCAGGCAAGGCGCAGGCCCAGGTGATCGAGGGCCGTATCGGCCCGCCGGGACCGGCGAACCGCCGGGTGATCCTGGCCAAGCCGATGTCGTACATGAACCTGTCGGGCGGCCCGGTCACGGCCCTGCGCGACTTCTACAAGGTGCCGACGGCGAACATCGTCGCCGTCCACGACGAACTCGACATCGACTACGGCGTGCTGCGGCTGAAGCTCGGCGGCGGCGACAACGGCCACAACGGTCTGAAGTCGATGACGAAGTCGATGGGCCCGGACTACCACCGCGTCCGTTTCGGCATCGGCCGCCCGCCGGGCCGTATGCAGGTCGCCGACTTCGTCCTGAAGGACTTCTCCGCGACGGAGCGCAAGGAGCTGGACTACTTCGTGGACCGTGCGTCGGACGCGGTGGAGGCTCTGGTGATCGAGGGCCTGGAGCGGGCTCAGTCGACGTACAACTCCTGAGGGCTCCGGCCGGCCACTGAGAAACCCGGCGGGCCGCCGGAAGGACCGTACAAAAGGTCCGTACAACGCGGGACTTGTCCCCCCAGGGAGCCCCACCGGAGTTGACCGAGCGCAGGGTCATGGCCAAAGATCGCCGCCATGCCTGCCCTCGCCTCCCGTCGGAACGCGGTCGTGGCGCTCCGGTTCGGGCAGCTCGCGGCGATGGGTACGGTCGCGGCGCTGATCCTGATCGCGGGCGTCTGGGCCTCCTGGGGCACCGCCCAGCACGTGATGCTCACCAAGGGCCGTGAGCGCGGCACGATGACGGTCGCGCGATGCGCCGACGACCGCTGCACGGGTCCCTACCGGCCGCTGTCGGAAGGGTCCACCGCCCGCGACCGGGTCGTCCTCGACAGCGAGGTCGCGGTGGACAAGGGCCGCACCTACACGGTCGCCGTGAAGCCCGGCAGCGACGAGGTCGTGCGCACGGGCACCGGCGGACTCCTCTACGCCTGGGCCCCGCTCGGCGGCGCGCTGCTGCTCGCCTCGATGGTGGTCGCGGGCGGCCTGCGCCTGACCCGCCTCGCCTGGGCCTTCGGCGGCGCGGGCCTGACACTGCTCACGGCGGCGTTCCTGACCCTCTGAGGGCGACCTTCTGAGGCCGGACGCAGTCCCGCGCCCCAAAGCAAAGGGGCGCGGGACTGCGCTTCCAGACGGGTCAGCCGGTGTTACGCAGCCCGGCCGCCACCCCGTTGACCGTCAGAAGCAGCGCCCGCGACAGCAGCGGGTCGGCCTCCTCACCGGCCGCCGCCGCGTCACGCTGCCGCTTCAGCAGGGCGACCTGGAGGTACGAGATCGGGTCCAGGTAGGCGTCACGGATGGTGAAGGTCTGCTTCAACACCGGTTGGGCGTCGAGGAGTTCCGGCTCACCGGTGATGCGCAGCACCTCGCGCACGGTCAGCTCGTGCTCGGCCCGGATGGTCTCGAAGACGTGCTTCAGGTCGTCCGGGACGAGCGTGTCGACGTAGTGGCCGGCGATCCGCAGGTCCGTCTTCGCCAGCGTCATCTCGACGTTGGAGAGGAAGTTGCGGAAGAAGTGCCACTGCTCGTGCATCTCGTCCAGCACGCTGTCGAGACCGGCCTCGCGCAGCGCCTTCAGACCGGAGCCGACCCCGAACCAGCCCGGCACGATCTGCCGCGACTGCGTCCAGCCGAACACCCACGGGATGGCGCGCAGACCGTCGAGCGAGACGCCCGAGCCGGGGCGGCGGGAGGGCCGCGAGCCCAGGTGCAGGTCGGCGAGCTGGTCCACCGGCGTGGAGGCGAGGAAGTACGTCGGCAGGTCCGGGTCCTCGACCAGCCTGCGGTAGGCCGCGTGCGCGGCGTCGCTGACCACGTCCATGGCCGCGTCCCAGCGGGCGAGCGCCTCGTCGGACTGGCGGGGCGAGGTGTGGAGGGCCGAAGCCTGCAGCGTGGCCGCGACGGTGAGTTCCAGGTTCTCCCGCGCGAGCGACGGCACGAGGTACTTGTCGGAGATGACCTCGCCCTGCTCGGTCACCTTGATCTCGCCCTCCAGCGTGCCCCAGGGCTGCGCGAGGATCGCGTCGTGGGACGGACCACCACCACGCCCGACCGTGCCGCCACGACCGTGGAAGAGCCGCAGGCGTACGCCGTACCGGTGGGCCACGTCACGCAGCCGCCGCTGCGCCCGGTGGATCTCCCACTGCGAGGTCGTGATGCCGCCGAACTTCGACGAGTCGGAGTACCCGAGCATGACCTCCTGGACATCGCCCCGCAGCGCCACGAGCCGCCGGTAGGACGGGTCGGACAGCATGTCCTCCAGGATCGTGTCGGCGGCCTTGAGCTCGTCCGTCGTCTCCAGCAGCGGCACGATGCCGATCTTCGCCCAGCCGGCGTGCAGATCGATCAGCCCGGCCTCGCGGGCCAGCACCGCCGCGGCGAACACGTCGTCCGCGCCCTGGCACATCGAGATGATGTACGACTCGATCACCTCGGGCCCGAACACCCCGAGGGCCCGCTTCACGGTCTCGAAGACACCGAGGGTCTTCTCGCCCGCCGCGTCCAGCGGCGCCGGGGTGGGCCCGAGCGGACGCCGGGACCGCAGCTCCTTGGCGAGCAGCTTGTGCCGGTACTCGCGCGGCATGTCCTCGTACCGCCACGACTCCTCGCCGAGCCGGTCGAAGAGCTGCCCGAGCGCCTGGTGGTGGGCGTCGGCGTGCTCCCGTACGTCCATGGTGGCGAGCTGGAGGCCGAAGGCGGCGAGCGTGCGGATCGTACGGTTCATGCGGCCGTCGGCGAACAGCGCGCCCCGGTGCTCGCGCAGCGAACTCTGGACGAGGGTCAGGTCCTGGAGCAGCTCGGCGGTGCCGAGGTAGTCCCGGCCGTCCTCGTGCGCGGTGCCCTTGGCGAGGCGCTGCTTGGTGTTCTCCAGCTTCTGCCGGATGCAGGTGGCCTTGAGCCGGTAGGGCTCCTCGGCGTTGAGGCGCTTGTAGCGGGGGCTGATCTCGGGAAGCAGCTCCAGATCGGTCCGCAGGGAGTCCAGGAGCTCCTCGGTGGCCCCGGTGTAGCGGATGGAGTTCGACAGGAAGCCGCGCAGCTCGTCGATCAGCTCCAGCGCGTCGTTGATGCCGTGCTCGTGCTGGAGGATCAGGACGTCCCAGGTGACCTGCGGGGTCACGTTCGGGTTGCCGTCGCGGTCGCCGCCGATCCAGGTGCCGAAGGTGAGCGGGCGGGTCTCGTCGGGCAGCGTGACCCCGACGCGCTCCAGCTCCGCGGTCAGGTCCTCCAGCACGTCCCCGACCGCGCCGGCGTGCAGCTCGTCCAGGTAGTAGATGGCGTTGCGGGCCTCATCGGCGGGCTCGGGACGCACCACGCGCAGCTCGTCCGTCTGCCAGACGAGGTCGATGTTCTCGGCCAGGCGGGTGTCGTAGCGACGCCGGTCGGCCTCGATGACGGGCGTCTCCAGCAGGGCGGCGATCCGGCGCAGCTTGTTGAGCACCGAGCGCCGGGCCGCCTCGGTGGGGTGCGCGGTGAAGACCGGGCGGACGTTCAGGTGCTGCACGGTCGCGCGCAGGTGCTCGGGGTCGGCGTCCTTGAGCCGGTCCGCCGTGCGGGCGAGCAGTCCGCCCTCGGCGGCCCGCCTGGCGCGCAGCTCACGGCCGCGGTGCACCTGCTCGGTGACGTTGGCCAGGTGGAAGTAGGTCGAGAAGGCGCGGACCAGCTTGGCCGCGGTCTCCAGTTCCGTGCCGCGCAGCAGCTCGGCGGCGGCTTCACCGTCCTCGCGGGTGAGACGGCGGACCTTCTCGACCAGTTCCAGAAGCTCGGGCCCCTCCTGACGTACGAGGGTCTCGCCCAGCAGATCGCCCAGGCGGCGGATGTCGGCGCGCAGCTCACTGCCGGTTGTCGTGGTCTGGTCGTCGGCACTGCTCACAGGTGCGGCTCCTTGCAGTGTTGAAGCTCGTCTGGAGGGGAACCCGTCACTGGGGCGGCGGGCGCGCATCGGCGACGGGGCATCCGGGAATGAAACAGAGCGGACCGCGCTGTCCGACCGACCTTAAGGATAGGTGTCCATACGGACGCGCAGTCTCTCGGGCTCTTGCCGCCGGGCGAGGCACTGCCATACTTACGACGCCGTAGGTTACGGAACCGTAGGCGCGGTTTCCGGCAACCCGGCAGGCGCGATTACCGGCCACTCTCACAACCCTCGACCCCACAGGGGACGCTCCCATGACCACGAGTTCCGATGTGATCGACGACGCCCCCGAGGCGAACGACGACGACACCGCACTCCGCTCCGCCACGCTGGGCGGCGAGCAGAAGCGCTCGATCGAGCAGATCACCCTTCTCCTCTTCATCACCGTCCCCTTCCTCGCGGTCCTCGCGGCGGTGCCGCTGGCCTGGGGCTGGGGCGTGAGCTGGCTGGACCTCGGCCTGCTGGTCTTCTTCTACTACCTCGGCTGCCACGGCATCACGATCGGCTTCCACCGCTACTTCACGCACGGCGCCTTCAAGGCAAAACGCCCCCTTCGCATCGCCCTCGCGATCGCGGGCTCGATGGCCGTCGAGGGCCCGCTGGTCCGCTGGGTGGCCGACCACCGCAAGCACCACAAGTTCTCCGACGCCGAGGGCGACCCCCACTCGCCGTGGCGCTTCGGGGAGACGGTCCCGGCGCTGATGAAGGGCCTGTGGTGGGCCCACATCGCCTGGATGTTCGACGAGGAGCAGACACCGCAGGACAAGTACGCGCCGGACCTGATCAAGGACAAGGCGATCCGCACGATCTCGCGCCAGTTCCTCCTGTGGGCGGGACTGTCCCTGACACTCCCCGCCCTGATCGGCGGCCTGGTGACGATGTCCTGGTGGGGCGCGTTCACGGGCTTCTTCTGGGGCTCGCTCGTCCGGGTGGCGCTGCTGCACCACGTCACCTGGTCGATCAACTCGATCTGCCACGCGGTGGGCAAGCGCCCCTTCAAGTCGCGGGACCGCTCGGGCAACGTGTGGTGGCTGGCGGTCCTCTCCTGCGGCGAGTCCTGGCACAACCTCCACCACGCGGACCCGACCTCGGCCAGGCACGGTGTGGAGCGCGGCCAGGTGGATTCCTCGGCCCGCCTGATCCGCTGGTTCGAACTGCTCGGCTGGGCGTACGACGTGCGCTGGCCGTCACGCTCGCGTATCGATTCCCGCCGCAACCCGGACGGGAAGGGCTCCCGACGCAAGGCGGAGGCCGCCGAACCGGCATGATTGACGGCGTGGCCGACTCCAGCACACCCAGCAATGAAAAGCCGCGGCGCGCCCGCCGCACCCGGATGACCGGTGCGGAGCGGCGGGCCCAGTTGCTGGAGATCGGCCGCACCCTCTTCGCCCAGAAGGGCTTCGAGGCGACATCGGTGGAGGAGATCGCGGCGAAGGCCGGCGTCTCCAAACCGGTGGTCTACGAGCACTTCGGCGGCAAGGAGGGCCTGTACGCAGTAGTGGTGGACCGCGAGATGCGCCGCCTGCTGGACGGAGTGACGAGCTCACTCACCGCAGGCCACCCACGCGAACTGTGCGAGCAAGCAGCTTTCGCCCTCCTCGACTACATCGAGGAGTACACGGACGGCTTCCGCATCCTGGTCCGCGACTCCCCCATCCCCCAGTCCACCGGCTCCTTCGCCTCCCTGATCTCGGACATCGCGACACAGGTGGAGGACATCCTGGGCCGCGAGTTCAAACGCCGAGGCTTCGACCCGAAACTCGCCCCGCTCTACGCCCAGGCCCTCGTAGGCATGGTCGCCCTCACCGGCCAGTGGTGGCTCGACGTCCGCCGCCCCAAAAAGGCCGAGGTAGCAGCCCACCTCGTAAACCTGGCCTGGCACGGCCTGGACGGCCTGGAAGCCAAGCCGCGCCTGATAGGGCGCCGAAAGTCGTAGCCAGGGCTACAGCTCACCTGCGGCCGAGCGGGGAAGGCTGACCGCGCCCCAAAACAGCCGGTGCCCCGGCACCCCACAACCGTGCCGCACCGGCCGTACAACCAGGCGGGGTCGTGTCGGTATGTTCAGCCCGCCGCATACGGCTCCCGCTGGAAACGCCCACCCGACTACGCCGGGCAGTACGCCCCGCCGCGGCGGGCTGGACATACCGTCACGGCCCCGCCCACCCACGACGCGCACGCCCTCAACTCCGCAGCCACCGGTTTCTGCAAATCATCGCTGCCGCCCGAGGACGGGCTCCAGGAACTCCAGCCGATTGCCCACCGGATCCTCGGAGTAGAAGCGGCGACAACCAGGCAGGCTGTCGTCCCAGATGACAGCCGCTCCACGCGCGACCAGCCGCGCCGCGTACGCCTCGATCCCCGTCACCCGCAGCCCCGGGTGGGCCTTCTTCGCGGGCCTGAAGTCGGGCTCGATGCCCAGGTGGAGCTGGACCGCTCCCGCCCGGAACCAGCAACCGCCGCGCGCCGCGAGCACCGGCGGCTTGGAGATCTCCGTCATGCCGAGGACATCGACGTAGTACACACGCAGGGCGTCCTCGGCCCCCGGCGGGGCGGCGAGCTGAACGTGGTCGACGGCGGCAAGCATCCCGTCAGACAGCCTTCCGAGCCACCAAGAACAGCCGCCGGAACGGAAGCACCGTCCCGTACGGAGCCGTCGGATACGCCTTGCGGAGCAGGTCGCGGTACTCGCCCACGAAGGCGTCCCGCGCCTCAGGGTCGTCCGCGAGGGCAGTGATAGCGGGTCGCAACCCCGTGCCCTTGGACCAGTCGAGTACAGGGTCCTCGCCCTGCAGGAGCTGCATGTAGGTCGTCTCCCAGACGTCCACCGCGCACCCCAGACGGGCCAGCCGGTCCAGGTAGAGAAGCGGCGGATGGACGGAGTCCGTGTCGCGGAGGACGCCGTCGAGGCGACCTTTCCAACGAGCCGACGCGGCAAGCTCACGCATCAGCACATGCAGAGGCGCATCAATGTTGTTCGGAACCTGGAAGGCGAAGGTCCCGCCGGGGGCCACCGCGTCGAGCCAGCCGGGCAGGGCGTCCAGATGCCCCGGCACCCACTGCAGCGCCGCATTCGAGACGATCAGGTCGTACGTCTCCGTCGGCGACCAGTCCGTGAGGTCCGCGTGGGCGAAGTCCAGCCGCCCACCCCCCGCAGTGGACCCCGCATGCTCGGCCGTCCTGGCCAGCATCTCCGCGGAGTTGTCGTACCCCGTGATGTACGCGCCCGGCCACCGCTCGGCGAGCTGCACGGTGACATTGCCGGGCCCGCAGCCCAGATCGGCGACACGGGCCGGCTCGCCGGGCAGCGCCGGCACCCGCGCGAGGAGCTCGGCGAAGGGCCGGGCGCGGTGCTCCGCGTGGCGCAGATACTGACCCGGGTCCCAGGTGGGGCTGGTGGTGGCGGACATGAGGGCCTCCTCGAAGTCACGATCGACGACGCCGCACCCGACGTCCCGACATCCCGACGGAACTCCAGCCTCACACCCGAACTATCTCGACGTCAAGAGACTTCACATCAAGAGACTTCATGTCGACACAACCACTACACTGATCGCCATGGAGGACGAGGTCGATCGGCTGGTCGCTGCGTGGCGCCGGGAGCGCCCTGACCTCGACGTGGAACCGCTCGAGGTACTCAGCCGCGTGAGCAGGCTCGCCAGGCATCTGGACCGCGCACGCAGGATCGCGTTCGCCGAGCACGCCCTGGAGCCCTGGGAGTTCGACGTCCTGACGGCACTGAGGCGCGCGGGCACCCCGTACCAACTCTCCCCCGGCCAACTGCTCACCCAGACACTCGTCACCTCGGGCACGATGACGAACCGCATCGACCGGCTGGCGAAAAAGGGCCTGGTCGAGCGCCTCCCCGACCCCAGCGACCGTCGCGGCGTACTCGTACGTCTCACCGAGGACGGCCGCGACCGCGCGGACCAGGCGCTGGCCGGACTACTCGACCAGGAGCGCGCGATCCTGGCGGAACTCAGCAGGGCCCAGCGCGGCGAACTCGCCGGGCTGCTACGCCAGCTGACCGCCCCGTTCGACAACATCCCCGGCTAGGTCGACGGGCCCGACCCCGGCCCGGCGCGCGAGCGCAACGGCGGCGAGGGTCGAGTGCACGCCGAGCTTCCCCAGCACGTTCTGCATGTGCGTACGGACGGTGTGCGGCGAGAGGAACAGCCGCTCGGCGACGGCCTTGCGCCCCAGCCCCGCGACCATGCACCGCAGCACTTCCCGCTCCCGCGGAGTCAGCGACTCCACCAGCCGCTCGCTCTCCGTACGGTGTTTCCGCGCGGCCGTCAGCTCGCGCAGCACGCCGGTGAGCAGCGCGGGCGGCAGATGCGTCTCGTCCCGCAGCACGCCCCGGATGACGGTGAGCAGCCGGGACAGCGAGCAGTCCTTGGCGACCCAGCCCGAGGCACCGGCCTGCAGGGCGAGCGCCGCGCGACGCGGGTCGTCCTTCTCGGCGAGCACGACGGTACGGACCGTGGGCTGGCCCGAACGCACGCCCGCGACCAGCGAGATGCCGTCGACCAGGCCCTCTTCGTTGTTGTCGTGGACGGGTACGGCAGGGCGGGCGCCCGGCACGTTCCCGCCCAGGTCGGCGTCGACGAGGAGCACGTCGAATCTGCGGCCCTCGGCCGCCGCCCGCTCCAGGCAGCGCAGCGCGGCGGGGCCGCTGCCCGCCGCGGAGACGTCCACGTCTGGCTCGGCGGCCAGGGCGGCGGCGAGCGACTCGGCGAAGATACGGTGGTCGTCGACGACCAGGACACGGATGCGAACCACTGAAACCCCCACTGCTCGGGGGACGGCCGGCGCGGGTACGGCGCCCGGAGATCCCGAACTCCTCCGCTCGGAAAACGGGGTGCCGCAGCCGCACGGCCGCCGCCGTGCTGGAACTGCTACCCCCACTCCGGGCGTCGTACCCGACTGTCTCGCCCCCTGATCAGCACCGGCCCCCACCGGTGCTGCTCATCAGAGTACGGCTGGGCAGCAGGAGCGGAAGGTGATTTGCAGAACTGATTGGCCAGCGCGTTTATGGTGAGCCGTATGTTTCGTATTGAGACAGAAGTCGACAAAGAGCGTAGTCAATTCCTGCGTTCACGGCTACGGGACGCGAACACGGCTGCGTCTCCCGTGCTGCGTTCCCTGCGCGGAACCCCTGGTGAACGGGAAGTTCCGCTCCAGGTCTGGGCGTTGGATCCGGCCGATGCGGTGGTGGGGGGTCTGGTCGGGCACACGTGGGCGGGGTGGCTGCACGTGACGTATCTCTGGGTCGACGAGCGTCTCCGTGGCGGTGGCCTCGGCTCGCACGTGCTGTCCCACGCGGAACATCTGGCCCGTACGTCCCGTGGGTGCCGCAACTCGCGCCTGGAGACGTGGGACTTCCAGGCCCCTGCCTTCTACCGCAGACAGGGCTATGAGGTGGTGTGCGAGATCCCGGACTATCCCCCGGGAATCACGGAGTACACCCTGACGAAGCGGCTCGCCTGAGCAAGACGTTTTTCGCCCCCGCCGCCCCTACCCATTCCCGTCACTACTCGGGGGCCAGCCCCCGAACCCCCCT
>NZ_LIQZ01000442.1 GCF_001418655.1 Streptomyces phaeochromogenes
GCTCCCGATGCCCTGAACGGCGGCCTCGTGCACGACTCGACGCGGGTGGAGCTGCCGCTCCTGCGCACCGTCGCAGGGGCGGGGGAGGTGGGCCTGGGCCTGGTGTATGCCTCCGACGCGCCGGGTCGCGGGGCTTACGTGGAGGGGAGGCCACCCGCCCGGAGCGGTAAGCGGGTCGAGATCGCCGTATCCACCCGGACCCGTGACGCGCTGAAGCTGCGGCTGGGGCAGGAACTCCCGCTCAGCCCCGGCGCGTTGGAGAAGGTCCAGGCGACCGCCATCGTTGTCGGGTTCTTCGCGGCGGACGACACCGACGCCAAGAGTGGTGACGCCGACAGCACCGGCTCCAAGGGTGCTGAGGGCAAGGGTGGCGACGCCAAGAGTGCTGGTGTGGCGGGTGGGGACCGGTTGTGGCATGAGGTGCCGTTGCTGGCGGGCCCGTCCCGGTTTCCGCCGCGTAGCGCTGCCGGACTGGACTGGGAGGCCCGTGCGCTGGTCGCGCCCGGTACTGTCACGGCCCTGCAGGCGCAGGCCGGGGCGGTGCTGACGGTCACGTGGGGAATGCGCCTGGATCTTGACGCGCGGACCGCCGCACGGTTCGCGGGGGAGCGGGGTCAGGGGGAGTTGCAGCGACTGTTGGTGCGCTACCCGGACGACGCGCGGTCCGTCTTCTGCGGTGACATCGCCGACTTCGGCGGCATGTTCTGCGAGATCGGCCCGCACTCGGCCTCCACCTTGCAGCACAGTACGCACCTTCCCGATGCGCTCACCGACTTCGGCCGGCAATGGCGCCAGGGCCGCGTCGTGATCTCCTTCGCGCTGGCGTCCCTGCTCGTCGTCGGCCTGCTCGCCGCCGCGGTCACCGCGCTGCTCACGGTGCGCCGCAGCCTGGACGCGCATCGGCTGCAGCGGGCCCGCGGCGCCTCCGCGACAGGTCTGGCGTTGGCGAGGTCGGCCCACACGGCGCCGGCCGTGCTGCTCGGGCTCGCGGCGGGCATCGCCGCCGCCCGCTCGCTGCCCGGCCCTTCGCCCGCCTACGGGCAGGCGCTGCTGGTGGCCGGGCTGGTCTGGCTGCTGCTGCCCGCGCTGACCTGGTATTCCCTGCGCGACCGCTCCGTGCGTACCGGCGACGGGACGGTCCCGTTCGCGGCGGGCCGTCGCCTGACTGCCGAGGCAGTGGTCCTGCTCCTGGCCGCGGCCGGTGTCGTCGCGCTGCGGACGCGGGGCACGGCTGCCGAGGCCGGACCGGACCCACTGCTCGCCGCGGTACCCGCGCTGCTGGGACTGGCCACCGTCGCTGTTCTGGTGCGCTGTTACCCGCTGCCGGTACGGATCCTGGCGCGCTTCTCGGCCCGGCGGCGCGGCGTGGTGGCGCTGATCGCGCTGTCCCGGGCCGCGAAAGAAGCGCCCGCGCGGGCCCTCGCCCTGCTGGTCCTGGTGGTGACCTTGGCCGGAGCCGTGTTCGGCGGCTTCGTGGCCGGGACACTGGCGGAGGGGCGCCGCGAGGCCGCCGGATGGCAGGTCGGCGCGGACGCCTCCTACCTCGGCGCACACCGCAGTCCCGCCGTCGCCGAACGGCTGGCCCAGGTGCGTGGGGTACGAGAGACCGTCAGCGTCCGGCAGCTGCGCGTGGACCCGACGAGCGCGACCAGCGGCAGCCGGTACGGCATCGCGAGCATGGTCGGCATCGACGGCGCACGCCTGCGGGCTGCAGCGCCCCACTCGCCCGCGGCCCGCGCACTGGATGCCGCCGGGCTCACCGGCCCGCAGTCCGGCACCGACATCCGGGTACTGGCCACCGGAGCCCGCGCGGGCGACCGGCTCACCATCACCCTGCACGGCAGGAAAATGTCCCTGCGCGTCGTCGGCCCCCTCCCCGACGACGTACTCCAGGACCCGGCGCTGGGCCCGCTCCGCGGCACAACACCGTCCAGGGAACGACTGCTGCTCGCCGACAACCGTGCCCTGACGGCGATCGGGGCCAGCGACTTCGAGGGGTCCTCGCTGCTGCTGTACGGCCCGCGCCTGGACGTACAGACGCTGCGGTCCCTGGTGCCGCGCGCCGGCCACGACACGGCCGTCGGAGAACTGCGTATCCGCTCCGAGGAGCAGGCAGATGCCACGGCCGACGGCATGATCAGTGTCCTGCGGGCCGCGCACACCACGTGCACCGCACTTGCCGTGCTCCTGGCCCTGCTGGCGCTGGTCCTGGAACTGCTGCTGTCCGCCGAGGCGCGCGGCCGTACCACCGCCTACCTACGCACGCTCGGTCTGGGTGGCCGGGCCACTACCGGACTGAATCTCCTGCAGCTGCTGCCGATGGTGGTGGCGGCGGTGGCGGGCGGCACCGCCCTGGGCCTGACGCTGCCCGCACTGCTCGGTCCCGCCCTGGATCTGCGGGAGTTCACGGGCGGACCCGCCGCCCCCACCCCGCACCCCGACCTGCTGCTGACCGCTGCTCTGGGCGCGGGCCTGGGCATGCTGGTCGTGGTGGCTGTGGGTGTGGAGACCTGGATCGGACGGCGCCGCGGGCTCGGCGCGGTCCTGCGACTGGGGAGGAACGGTGACTGACCCTCACGCCGGCGACCTGCGCCACCTGGAAGACAGAGCCCGCGAGGCCGTCCGCCCGCAGGCGGACGAGGGGCTCGTCGTGTGCGACAACCTGGTCCGCGTGTACCGCACCGACGAGGTCGAGGTCCAGGCCCTCCAGGGACTGGACCTGGTGGTCGAGGAGGGTGAGTGCACGGCGCTCGTCGGCGCGTCCGGGTCCGGCAAGTCGACCCTGCTCTCCATCCTCTCCGGACTCGACCTGCCCACCGCGGGCCGCGCCCGGGTCGCAGGGCACGACCTGCTCGCGCTCGGGCGGCGCGAGCGGCTCGGCTACCGCCGCCGCACCGTCGGCTTCGTCTGGCAGCAGACCGGCCGCAACCTGCTGCCCTACCTGACCGCCCTGGAGAACGTGGCACTGCCCATGAAGTACGTACGTGTGCCGCGCAGCAAGCGTGCCGCGCGTGCCGCCGAACTCCTCGACGTCCTCGGCGTCGCCTACTGCCGCGACCGGCGACCCGCCGAACTTTCCGGCGGCGAACAGCAGCGCGTGGCCGTCGCGGTCGCCACGGCCAACACCCCGCGGGTGCTGCTCGCCGACGAGCCCACAGGCGAGCTGGACACTGCCAGCGCCGAGGAGGTGTTCGCCGCGCTGCGCCGCGCCAACGAGGAACTGGGCGCCACCGTCCTGGTCGTCACCCACGACCCCCTGGTCTCGGGTCAGGTCCGCCGTACGGTCCGTATCCGCGACGGCCGCACCTCTACGGAGACCTTGCGTGGGCCGGGCGGCGGGGGAGCGGAGGAGTACACGGTCCTGGACCGCGCGGGCCGCCTCCAACTGCCCCGGGACTACCTGGAGCGCTATGGCCTGAGCGGCCGGGTTCGCCTGACCGGAGAACCGGACCATGTGGGCGTGTGGCCCGACCGCACCGAACAGCCGCCCGGCCCCAGCCCTTCGAAGTGACCGACGGGGCCCGGCCGGAACGCCCCCTCCGACCGTGGCGCCATCGGACAGGAGAGACAGCTCAGACGGCAGGACGGCGTGCGGTCTCGGGCCTGATCCGCACTGCTTCGAAGTCGGGCAGTGAGCCTCTTCAAACCTCACGTTGAAGCGCGGTGAAGGACGAGGACGGCCTGCACGATGTCGGTGATCCTGGTGTGCTGCAGCGGAGCGGCATCCTGTCTCCCGTGCGTCGGGCACGGCGCGATCTGTGCTGGCTCTACAACGGAAATTTGATGCTGGTCAGGTCCTCGGAGAGGGACCACAGGCGGAGTTGGAGGGTCGCGTCGTAGGACTGGGGGCTGGAGCGGACCGCCTTCGGGTGGCCCTTGCTCTGCTGGAAGCCGCGTGGGCCGTAGTACTCGCCTCCGTGTACGTCCGGGTCGGTCGCGGCGCGCAGTACGGGCAGGGCTCCCATTTCGGGCGACTGGAGGAGCAGCGGCCGGATCGCCGCGAAGGCAGCGCGTGTGAGAGGGGAGGAGTGGGACATCGCGTTCCGGGAGCCGGTGGTGTCCGCTCCGCCGGGATGGGCGGCGACCGCGAGGGGGCCGCTTGCAGGCAATCTGCGCTGGAGTTCGTAGGTGAACATCAGGTTGGCAAGCTTGGAGTGCCCGTAGGCGGCGGTCCGGTCGTAGGGGCGTCTCCGCCAGTCGAGGTCGTTGAGATCGATCGGGCCACCCATGCGGTGTCCCGCGCTGCTGACTGTGACCACACGGGAAGCTCGGGAAGCGGGCAGAAGGTCCAACAGCAGTCCGGTCAGAGCGAAGTGGCCCAGGTGGTTGGTGCCGAACTGGAGCTCGTGGCCGTCCGTGGTCGTGCGGTGCGGTGTGTACATCAAGCCCGCGTTGTTGATCAGCATGTCGATCCGGGGGCAGGTGCTGCGCAGTTCCTCTGCCGCCGCGCGAACCGAGGCGAGTGAACTGAGGTCGAGTTGCTGGACGCGCACTCGCGCAGTTGGCGCGGCGAGGGCGATTTCTTCGGCCGCGCGCTCGCCCTTGCCGGTGTCCCGTACTGCCAGGACCACGGACGCGCCGCGCAGGGCGAGCGCCTTGGCCGTTTCAAATCCCAGGCCGGCGTTGGCGCCGGTGATCACGGCGGTGCGGCCGTGCTGGTCGGGGATGTCGCGGGCCGTCCAGCGTGCGGGTTTCGATTGGAGCATCGGTTCCTCCGGGTGTCGTATGCGAGCTCGGTGGCTGAGGGGGCAGGGCGTGTACTCCGCGCCATGGTGAATACCATTTACCTCTGGTGAATAGTGTTAACCTTGGAGCCATGGCAGTCAAACGGCGTCCCACCGGAACCCACCACGGAGATCTGCGCAATGCGCTGGAGGAGGCCGCGCTCGCCCTGGTCGGCGAGCGCGGTCCGCACGGATTCACCCTCGCCGAGGCCTGCCGGCGGGCCGGGGTGAGCGTGTCCGCGCCGTACAAGCACTTCGCCGACCGGGAGGCCCTGTTGGCTTCACTGGCCCTGAAGGGCTACCAGGAGCAGCGGCGCCGCTACCGCACCGCGCTGGCCGCGCACACGGCCCCGGCCGAGCAGCTGGCGGCCTTCGCCGTCGCCTACGTACGGTTCGCCGCCGAAGAGCGCGCCCTCTTCGACATCACATTCCTGGCCGGCCTCGACAAGAGCCGGCACCCCGAACTGGCCCGGGCGGGCAGCGCACTGCACGACGACCTCATGCCCGTCACTCGCGAGATCGCCCCTGACCCGGACGAGGCGTTCGAGCTGCTCGTCCAGGTCGCCGCGGCAGCCCACGGCCTGGCCCTGTTCCAGCAGCAGGACATGCTGCCCGGCCCCTGGAACACCAACTCGTCCGTCGAGGAACAGGCCGCGCGCACGGCCCGTGCCCTCGCCGGCCGGCGTGCCCACTA
>NZ_LIQZ01000443.1 GCF_001418655.1 Streptomyces phaeochromogenes
CCCGCTCCTCAAACGCCGGAGGGGCTGATCGGGCCCTGGACGGCGACGCGATGATGGCAGGTATGCGCATCCGAATCGACGCCGTCGACCTGCCCGGCCGGACCGGCCCCGCCCCCGCCGACGGCAAGGTCCCGGCGTACGACAACATCCATGTCGCCGTCCAACGCCGTGACCGTCCGGCCGAACTCCTCGAACCGCACCCGGGTGACGCCAAGTCGGCGACCTGGACCCTGGAGTGCACCGCGGTCACCTCAGAGACCGGCACCGAAATCAAAGGCCCCTACGTGCAGGACCGGCTGGGCCGCCGGTTCATCTACCTGTCCTGGGGCACGGTCGACGAGTCCGGCGTCTTCAGCATGTTCCGCCGCGCCAAGCTCATGCTCGACGTCGTCCCGGAAGAGGTACTCGCCGAGGCGGCCCGCGACGGCCTGCTGGTGGCCCGCCTCGGTCTGACCGACGAACAGGGCGGCCCCCTCTGCGCCCGGGTCGAACCCCCACACGTCACCTGGACCGCCGAGCCCGCCGAGGGGACCTGACCGGCCGCGGACAAGAGATCCTGGCGGAGTGTCGATTCGGCGTACCGCTGTTCGTCGGAGGGGTGCAGGGGCTCACAAGGGCCTCGTCAATACCTGGAGGAACCATGAAGTACATGCTGCTGGTCTGCGGAGACGACACTGCCGACGCCTCCGGCGCGGCCCCCGTCGAACCCTGGGTCGAGGAGCAGGGTGTCCAGCGTGGAGTACGACTGCACGGCCACCGCTTGCAGGCGCCCGCCGAAGCGGTCACCGTGCGCGTGCGCAACGGCGAAGTGCTGCGCAGCGACGGGCCGTTCGCGGAGACGAAGGAGTACGTCGCCGGGTTCGACATCCTTGAGTGCGACAGCCTGGAGGAGGCCGTCGAGGTGGCGGCGAAGCATCCCGTCGCGACCTTCGGGGCCATGGAGGTACGCGCGTTCTGGGAGGACGAGGACGCCGAGGGGGAGATCCGCCGCCTGGACGCGGAACTGACCGCGGCCGGCCGCGAGCGGGACTTCGACCGGGCGATGGCCTGCTACGCGCCGGACGTCGAGGTCTTCCACCCCGTGAGCGGTCTGGAACAGCACGGGATCGAGGCCCTCCGCAAGGCCGAGGAGATGTGGTTCTCCACGCTGGCCGGGCCGGTGGAGCGCGAGGTCCTCGAATTCCGCGTACGGGTCGACGAGAGCATCGCGTTCAGCCACGCGCTCGTACGGATGCGCGCCACGCTGGTCGGCGGTGGGTCGCTGGACACCACGGCGCGGGTGACCACCGGCTACCGTGCGGCGGGCGACCGCTGGCAGATCGTCCACCAGCACACGTCCGTTCCCTTCGACGCGGGTATCGCGGGGGCCTCCGCAACCGGATGAGGGCCGGTCGGACGCCGGTCGGGTGCCGGTCGCGTGCCGTCAGGCCGTCCTCAGCACCCGGTCCGCGTTGGTCACCTGCTTGCGGATGTCCCGCTTGATCGCGGCGAGTTCCCGGGTCTTCGCGCTCATCGCCCGCTGCTGGTAGGCCGCGTCGACCGAGGACCAGACGCCGATGACGTTCGTCTCGCGTTTGCATCGTACGTCCGTACCGGCCAGGGCGATCTCGGCCCGGGTGGCCTTCGGACCCGTGAACTCGGGGGCCTTGCCCGGCGCTTGGGTCGGATCGGCGTACTGGTGGCCGTGTCGCTTCATACAGTGCGACCACGCGCGGAAGACCTCCACCACCCGTGGATCCTTCTGCGAGTCGCTGTAGCTGCCGATGTTGATCGTGCCGACGAGCTCCCGGTTGCCGATCTTCTCCGGGTCGCCCGACAGGGCCGCCGTGGCCTCGCCCTGGCATCCGCCCGCAGGGATGGCGCGCCCGCGTTCGTCCTTGCCCGCCGGGGTGCCGTCGTCGCGGAGCCCCGTCAGGAGGAGCATCTCCTCGGGGCCGGGCTTGGGCCCCGGGCTCTTCTCCTTGGAGCGGCTCGGTTCCGAGCCGGGGGCCGGGTGGTAGCCGTACCGGGCGGCGAGCCGGGCATCCGTGATCCCGTACCGGTGGGCCGTGTTGGCCGGGTTCAGCGTGCCGGTGTCCGGCGCGGTTTCGGTGGGGACGGGCCAGCGGTGGCCGAAACGCTTCATGCAGGACGTGGTGAGCACCGCCCGCGCCCGGAACAGCCGGGCGACCTGCCGGTCGGTGAACAGGTAGGGCTCGATGGGCAGGACCAGCGATCCGACACCGAGCATCGTCGGCACACCGGTCACGGGCGGCGGACCGGATGCCGTCGGCCTCGGCTCGGCAGCCTGTCC
This sequence comes from Streptomyces phaeochromogenes, assembly GCF_001418655.1. Lineage (GTDB taxonomy): Bacteria > Actinomycetota > Actinomycetes > Streptomycetales > Streptomycetaceae > Streptomyces > Streptomyces phaeochromogenes. Next base: position 2,294 of record NZ_LIQZ01000443.1, read on the forward strand.
CTCCGCACAGCCCGCGAGGGCCGCGGAAAGGGCGACAGCGGCCCCGATCCGCCGTGTGCGCTGCCTGGTTCGCGCCCGCATGACATGTCCCCCTTGTGTGTGCGGTCGTACGAGGGCCCGAACGAAGAGCCCGTACGAAGTGCTCGTACGGGAGGGCCCGTCCGAAGCTCTCGGACGGGCCCGAGCCCGATGTCAGCCGACGTACCACCAGCTCATCGAGGCGTTGTTGTTCCGCACACCGTTGTTGAGCTGCCGGGCGTTGCCGGGGTAGAAGTCGTCGTAGGGAGCGCTGCCGCTCGCGTTCTGGTTCTCGTTGTAGTAGATCCGCGCGGCGTAGCTCGCGTCGTTGTTCCAGGCGCGGTTCACGTTGTTCTTGACGAGCCGGCCACTTCCCTCACCGCCCGCGGCGAAGGTGTGCCCGGCGAAGTCGTTGACCCAGCCGGCGTACTTGCTCCAGGAGCTGTTGCTGGACGCGCTGTAGTAGAGGTAGATGTTGCCGTCCCAGTCGGCGCGCTGGGTCTGGGCGGGCGCGGACGCGTCGGCCTGGGCGGACGCCGGGGCGGTGGCCAGGACAGTGGTCCCGGCGACGAGAGCTGCCGCGACCGCGAGGGAACCGACCATTCGACGTGCAGTTGTCACGAAGTCCTCCGTTTCCCTACGGGCGGCGACGGAAACCGTCGGCGGTTTCCGTCGCCGTTCCCCCGTGGTGCCTGGCCCTGAAGCTAGGCCGGTGCCGCGAGCGCACAGGAACAGTTTCGGCCGTCGCCGAAACACCAGGGCTGGCGAAATCGGAGCTATCGCGCCCTGCGTTCATCGGCCAGAGTGGGGCGCCTGGGGTAGCAGCCTTTCGGGGGGAAGCTGATGCTGCGTATCCATTTCAGTGCGGAGGACCTCGGCCGGATTCGTCTGGCGACCGGGCCGGATCCTGCTTGGGAAGCCCTGCTCAGCCTTCATGTGCTCGGCGGTCCCGACATCGATGTCGAGTTGCGGCGATGGCGCACGCACGTCCGGACGTCGATCGACACGGCCGCCCGGCCGTTGCTGCACCTCGTTCCGCCGCGCGGGTACTCGCCCGACTTCCTGACACCGGCCGAGGGGACCACCGACCCCGAAGCCGCCGTCGACACGATCCTGTCCACCTCGCACGTTCGCCTGCGGACGGATGTGGCGACACTCGGGCAGCAGCGGAGACTGCCCTCGTGGGCGGCAGCGCTCGCCTCGGGACTGCCCGCGGCGAGACGGGGCCTGGGCACGGCCCTGCGTCGGTATCACCGGCAGGCGCTGCACCCGTACTGGACACAGATCAGCGCCTCGGTGGACGCCGAACGGGCCCTGCGCGCCAAGGCGTTCCTGGCCGGCGGGACCGACCGGCTGCTGAGCGGGCTGCATCCCATGGTGCAATGGCGTGCGCCGGTCCTGCAGGTGTCCTATCCCGAGGACCGGGACGTGCACCTCCAGGGGCGCGGACTGCGGCTCGTGCCCTCGTACTTCTGCCGTGGGAGGCCCATCGCGCTGCGCGACGGCTCCCTTTCCCCGGTGCTGGTGTATCCGGTGAACCGCGGCATCGACTCCCTGCGGCCCGGCGGTGCCGTGGGCAGAGCGAGCGCACTCGACCGGCTCCTCGGCCGCACCCGGGCGGCGACCCTCGCCACGATCGCGGAGGTGGAGAACGCGACCGGCAACGAGATCGCCCGCCGCCTGGCCATCTCGCCCGCGTCGGTCAGCGAACACGCGACCGTCCTGCGTGACGCGGGCCTGATTCACAGCCTGCGCGTACGCAACACCATGCGCCACACCCTCACGCCACTGGGCACGGAGCTCCTGGACGGCCGGGCGGCACGGCCGTCCGACACGGCAGAGCAGGGCGACGCGGACGGTGCGGTGGGAGCGCTTGCTCCGTCGACCAGATGAGCGACTCGGGCTTCGGAGGGGCCGGACACGGGTGTCGGAGGCCGGTGCATGGACAGGGGCGGGAGGGGCTGCCCGGCGCCCTGATCGGCTGTTTGGCGCAGGTGCGCGAGCGGTGAGTCCCGGGCGAGCCGATGCTGGGCGTGTCCTGCCCCGTCTGCCCGGGAATGATGATGCCGCTTCAGTGCAACCCTCGTCTGCGCCAGTGCCTGGTCACTGTGCTGGCCGCCGTCTCGATCGGCAGTGGAACGCTGCACCCTGCCGCCGCCGCTCCCGGCGACGGTTCCCGCGACCACCCGGACCAACTGCAGCGACAGCTCGACCGGCTGGTCGCCGCTCCGGGTGGCCCGCCGGGAGTGGTGGTCCTGCTGCAGAACGGCGACAAGCGTCGCGTGCTGCGCGCCGGAGTCGCCGACCTGACGACCGGCCGCCCGATCGGCCCCCGCGACCACACCCGGACCGCCAGTGCGAGCAAGGCCTACAGCGGTGCGGTGGCCCTGCATCTCGTCCAGCAGGGCGCACTGGACCTGGACGACACCATCAAGGCGCGACTGCCACGCCTGCCCCGAGCCTGGGCCAAGGTGACGCTGCGGCAGTTGCTGCAGCACACCAGCGGTCTGCCCGACTACAGCCGGGATCCGGAGTTCCTGCGCCTGCTCGCGGCCGACCCCCGGCGGCACTTCGACTCACGACGCCTGCTCGACTTCGTCCGCGACGAGCGGTTGCTGTTCCGCCCGGGATCCCAGTACCGCTACTCGAACTCGGACAACATCGCCGTAGCCCTCATGGCCGAAGCGGTGACCGGCGAACCCTACGAGACACTGCTCCGCAAGATCGTCTACCGGCCCCTGGGCCTGCGCGAAACCAGCCTCCCGCAGGGGTACGAGATGGTGCGGCCCTTCATGCACGGCTATGACGTCGGCGAGGTTCCGCCGCTGGACGTCAGCGAGTTGATCGGCGCCTCCGGAGTGTGGGCCTCGGGCGGGATCATCTCCACGCCGCGGGACATGAACCGCTTCATCCGCGGCTACGCGAGCGGCGCACTGACCTCCCCGGCCGCGCTGCACGCACAGCGGCGATGGGTGGACGGCGCCTCCGAACCGGCCGGCCCCGGCCGCAACAAGGTGGGGCTCGGCATCTTCCGCTACGCCACCCGTTGCGGAGTGGTGCTCGGGCACACCGGAAACACCCCCGGCTACACCCAGCTGATCGCCGCGACACCGGACGGCCGGCGCTCCATCACCGTCTCGCTCACCACCCAGGTGAACCAGACCACGACCCCGGACCTGCTGCGGAAGCTCCGCACGATGGAGGAATCGGCGGTGTGCTCGCTGCTGCGCATGCGGTGATCGCGCGGGGGCGGCCTTGGCGGCCGACCTGCGCGACGTATTGACATGTTCCTGTCGCAGTGCCTCTATGGGAGCGCTCCCACGTTTCTTCCGACACTCAGGTTTCTTGGCGCTCACTCCCTGGAGTCGCAGTGAGAACAACAAGAAGCACCACACGAGGCACGACAAGAAGCTCGACAGGAAACACGACCCGAAGCACGACGACCAGCACGATACGAACGATGCGAACGAGCCGCGTCGCCGCCCTGCTGACCCGGCTGGTCACCCTCCTCGGGCTCGTCGCTCTCGGTGTCCTGGGTCCGGCGACGGCTCATGCCCAGTCGTCGCCCGGCGCCCTCGCAACCGGACTACACATCAGCGACGGCCGCCTGGTCGAGGGCAACGGGAACGACTTCATCATGCGCGGTGTCAACCACGCCCACACCTGGTACCCGGGCGAGACGCAGTCGCTGGCCGACGTCAAGGCGCTCGGCGCCAACACCGTCCGCGTCGTCCTCTCCAACGGTCACCGCTGGACCAAGAACAGTGCCGCTGACGTCGCCGGCATCGTCAGCCAGTGCAAGGCCAACCGGCTCATCTGCGTTCTGGAGGTGCACGACACCACCGGATACGGCGAGGACGCCGCGGCCGGCACGCTCGACCAGGCGGCCGACTACTGGATCGGCCTCAAGGACGTACTGGTCGGCGAAGAGAACTACGTCATCGTCAACATCGGCAACGAGCCCTGGGGCAACACCGACCCGGCCGGCTGGACCGCCCCCACGACCGCCGCGATCAAGAAGCTCCGCAACGCCGGGTTCGAGCACACGATCATGGTGGACGCTCCCAACTGGGGCCAGGACTGGCAGGGCGTCATGCGGGCCAACGCCCAGGCCGTGTACGACGCCGACACCACCGGCAACCTGATTTTCTCGATCCACATGTACAGCGTGTACGACACCGCCCAGGAGATCACCGACTATCTGAACGCCTTCGTCAACGCCGGACTCCCCATCCTCATCGGTGAGTTCGGCGGGCCTCCCGACCAGTGGGGCGACCCGGACGAGGACACCATGATGGCGGCGGCCCAGCAGCTCAGGCTCGGCTATCTGGCCTGGAGCTGGAGCGGCAACACGGACCCGATCCTCGATCTGTCGATCGGCTTCGACCCCAGCCGGCTCAGCTCCTGGGGCCAGCGCATCTTCAACGGCGCCAACGGCATCGCCCAGACCTCCCGGGAAGCGACCGTCTTCGGCGGCGGCAACCCGGGGGACACCCAGGCCCCGACCGCCCCCGGAACCCCGACCGCCTCCGCGGGGACGGCCACCTCCCTCACCCTCGCCTGGACCGCCGCCACGGACAACGTCGGCGTCACCGGCTACGACGTCGTCCGCGTCAGCGGCGGCTCCGAGGCCACGGTCGCCGCCTCCACCACCAACACCGTCGCCGTGACAGGCTT
>NZ_LIQZ01000444.1 GCF_001418655.1 Streptomyces phaeochromogenes
CGGACGGGCTAGGAGTTAGCCTCTCCGGCGTTTGAGGAGCGGGGGTTCGGGGGGCGGAGCCCCCGAGAACGCGAACCCCACCGGTCGACTTCGGCCACATCTTCGGCCGGCGGAAGATTCCCCACCGCTTCTCTTGCAATCCCGAGCCGCTCGCGTATCAATGGACGACAGCTCTTCCGACGGACCGTCAGATTCGTCGCCGCGCAGCGTGTCCGCACACCGCTCGCGGTGGCTGGTCCGTGCGCACGTGAATCCCCGCACCGTCGCCGGCCCGCGAACAGGCACCGGTGGCAAGCACGCGTGCCCGCACGACGGCGCGCCCGTCGTACGTCCCCACATGGCAATTCCCGTACAAGGGAAGGGAATCCCCAATGAGATGCAAGCGACTCGGAATCGGTGCGGCGTTAGCCGCCGGCACCCTCGCCGCCGGTCTGGCCCTCGCTCCGGGTGCCGCGGCCGTCGTCCCCCAGTCCGCCACGATCATCGCCGACTGCGGTGCCTACGGTGGCGGTGAGGCCACCCTCACGGCCACCCAGACCGGCACCTCCGCCACCATCACCCTCAGCTCCTCCGAGATCACCTCCCCGCTCGCCCTCGACGCGGACTCGATCGCCTCCACCCTCACCATGACGAAGGCGGGCGGTGGCACGACCGCCTTCACGGGCACCAAGAACCCCGCGATGGCCGCGGGCGACGGCGTCTCGGTCGGCCCGCTGACCGGCACCGTGGCGCCCGGCGACAGCCTGGAGGCGTTCGGCGGCTCCCTGCAGATGGTGATCTTCGGGTTCATCACCGTGACGTGTACGGCGGAGGGAGCGCAGTCGCCGGGCCCGTTCGTGTTCGAGTGAGTCCCGGGCGGTAGCTCTCCCCCCCCACAACCCCCCACGAGCAAGTCGAGCCATGGACCGGTGTCGCCTGCGCGCGGCGGCACCGGTCCTTGCGCTCAACTGCCCTGTTCTGCAACGAAGTTGCCAGGAACTGATGGCCCATCAGTTGACGTCCGGCGATTCCATTGACTTTTCACACAACCAACACATCAATGTCCCCCTGTCGGCGCAGAAGAACGCGGAAGAGCCGCTGCGCCCGCAATCCTCAGGAGGGGCAAACATGGGTTCAGGAACCCGAAGACGCCACCGTTGGGCGGCACTTCTCGGAGCGACCGCACTCGCGGTCACCGGGGGAGGCGCACTCGCCTGTCCCGCGAGCGCGGAGCCTCAGCAGGTCGACTTCGCCACGCACTGCGTCCCGCCGCCCATCGCGGGCATCCCGCCGATCGACGGCACGACCACCGCCAAGATCGCGGTGGACAACGCCACGCCCAAAGTGGGCGACACGGTCACCGTCACGTACACGGTGGTCAAGCCCGCCGCGTCCAACCCGGTCGACATCGCCCTGCCCGCCGACATCATGACGCCCACCGGCAAGGTCACCCTCGGTGGCGTGCAGACCGGTGACATCACGGTCGCGGGCCCGAAGAAGAACGACCCGGTACCGGGGAAGGGCGCCTTCCCGTCGTTCTCGATGACCGGCACCTTCACGGTCACCACGCCCGGTGCGATCACCCTCTCGCCAGGCGACTACAACATCCACACCAGCTACATCCTGGAGCTGGACACCCCGTGCACGGTCACCAACCCGCCCGCCCCCGTCTCCGAGACGGTCACCGCGACGGACGGCGGACAGACCAACAACCGTGCCATCAGCCTCGGTACGGCCTCCGGGAAGCCCGGTGACAGCGTGACCGTCACCGGCACGAACTTCACCCCGGGTGCCGCCGTCACTCTCGCCGGACGGGCCGGCGCCGCCGAGACCGCCGACAAGGGCACCACCACCGCGAACGCGCAGGGCGCCATCAGCGGCACCCTGACCGTCAGCGACAAGGCCACCACCGGGGTCGTGGCGTACGAGGGGAGTGCCTGGAGCGATGCCAAGGGGGCCGGTCCCGCCGCCTACGTCGTCATCGACGACACGCCTCTCCCCGAGGGCAGCCAGAAGGTCAACTCCTCTGTCAAAGCAGGCACGTTGTCCATGATCCAGGCCGGTGACACCGTCGAACTCGCGGCGGTCGACTACGGCAAGGGCGGCTTCTCGCGCGGCTCCCTGCAGACGGTCACCGTCAAGGACTTCCGCGGCGGACCCGCGGGCTGGTCCCTGACCGGCAAGGTCACCGACTTCGCCGGTCCCGGCGGGGCGAAGATCGACGCCGCCAAGCTGGGCTGGACCCCGGTCTGCGCCACCAAGACCGGCAGCCCGAGCACCTGCCAGCCCGGTTCGCCCGGCTCGGTGGGCAGCGCCGGAGCGACTCTGGCGTCCACCCCCAACGGCGCGCAGACCGGTGGTGAGTTCACCGTCGACGCCAGGCTGTCGCTGAACGTTCCGGCGTTCACCCCGCCCGGTACGTACTCCGGCGTGCTGACGCTCACGCTCACCTGACGGTCACGTTCAGATCTGACTGTTCGTCAACAGAGCTGTACGCAGGCTCGTTTCATCGGTGGTCGGGCGCGCACCCGCCCGTCCGCCTCGTCCGACTCGCCACCGGGGGTCCGCACCCATGCGCAAGCCGTTCGTCCTCCTCCTGTTGCTGTTCCTCGGCCTGACCGGGGCGCCCGCGTACGCCGCCGACAACGGCAGCTGGTCCGTCTACCCCGTCTCGACGGACCTCGCCTCGCGGCCCTACTTCCACCTCTCCGCCGATCCGGGGACGACTCTCAAGGACAAGGTCACCGTCGCCAACAAGACCGGGACGCCACTGACCTTCCGGCTGTACGCGGCCGACGCCTACAACACCGCCCGGGACGGCGGGTTCGCGGTGCGCACCAGCAAGGAGAAGCAGCGGGGCGTCGGCGCCTGGGCGAAGCCCGCGAAGTCCCGGGTGACCGTGCCCGCGCACGGCTCGGTCACCGTGCCGTTCACGATCCGGGTGCCCGAGGGCGCCGAACCCGGCGATCATCCGGGCGCGCTGGTCGCTCTCGACGAGCGAATCGACGGCGGGTCGGGGGCCGTCGAGGTCGGCGTGCAGCGGGCCGTCGGCGCCCGGATCTATCTGCGGGTGGGCGGGCCGACCGTGCCCGCCGTCGCCGTCGAGGACGTCCGCGTCACCCACCACCAGCCCCTCGTCCCCGGCATGGGCGACAGCACGGCCACCGTCTCGTACACCCTCCACAACACCGGCAACGTCACCCTCAACCCCAAGGTGGAGCTGAAGGCCGAAGGGCTCTTCGGCCGTACGCTGCTCGCCCGCGACCTGGCCGAGGTCCCCTCCGAGCTGCTGCCCGGGCAGCGGGTGAAGCTCAGCGAACCGTGGCGTGGCGCGCCCCAACTCGACTGGGGCGACGTGACGTTGACCGCCAGCGCGCACGACACCCGCGAGTCGGCGAGTACGTCGTTCTTCGCGCTGCCGTGGCTCGTGGCGGTCGTGCTGGGAGTGGGGATCGCGGGCGGCGTGGCCGTGGGGATGAGGATCAGAGGGCGTCGGGACCGCGCTCGCCCGTCCGTACCCGAACCACCGTCTCCACCGGCACCGTCCACACCTTCCCGTCGCCGATCTTCCCCGTCTTCGCCGCCTTCACGATCCCTTCGATGACGGCGTCGGCGTCCGCGTCCTCGACGACGACCTCGATACGGATCTTGGGGACCAGGTCGACCTGGTACTCCGCCCCCCGGTACACCTCCGTGTGGCCGCGCTGGCGCCCGTACCCGCTGGCCTCCGTGACGGTCAGCCCGTGCACGCCGAGGTCCTGGAGGGTGGTCTTGACCTCGTCGAGCCGGTGTGGCTTGACGATCGCGGTGATGAGCTTCATGCCGGGTCCTGGCCTTCTGCGCGATGCGGGTGATGGGGAGGGGTGGAGAGGTGTGGGGAAGGGTGGGGAG
>NZ_LIQZ01000445.1:0-571 GCF_001418655.1 Streptomyces phaeochromogenes
ACCACGGATTCGTCGTCGTCGACGACGTCCCAGTCGGACGACTCGTCTTCTTCCTCGGACTCATCGGCGACGGACTCCTCGTCCTCGTCGCTGCAGGGCTCGTCCGACGACCTGACCTCCGCCGACGACAGTGGGACCGCCGACTCCACCTCGGGGGCGTCGTGATGACCGCCGCCGACACCTCCGTGCGTCCTACTGCCGCGGTGAACTGGCGTGCCCTCGGTACGAGCGTCCGGCTTGTCACGACGGACCCGGCGCTGNNGGTCGCGCTCGACAGCGCCGGAGGGCGGCCCGTCAGGGTCAGCCCGCTGCTCGCGGAGGCGCTGGCGGTCGCGTTGCGGGCCGCCGCGGCGACGGACGGAGCCGTCGACCCGACGGTCGGCTCGGCGATGAACGCCATCGGCTACGACCGCGACTTCCGGCTCGTCCAGGAGGACGGGCGACCGGTGAAGCTCACCGTGCGGCCGGTTCCGGGCTGGCGCCTGATACGGCTGGACCGCGCGACCGGTACGGTCACCGTCCCGGCCGGTGTCCGCCTCGACCTCGGTGCCACCGCCAAGGCCTGGGCGGC
>NZ_LIQZ01000445.1:582-1014 GCF_001418655.1 Streptomyces phaeochromogenes
GGCGGTGACACGGCCGTCGCGGGCGAGCCCCCGGCCGGTGGCTGGCGGATCCGGGTCCAGGACGTCACGGGCCCGGTCGACGAGACGCCCTCGCAGGGCCCGTACGCGACGGTCGGCCTGCGCGGCGGCGGGCTCGCCACCTCCGGCACGACCGCCCGCGCCTGGCGCTCGGGCCCGCACACGCTCCACCACATCCTCGACCCGAGCACCGGCCTTCCGGCGGATTCCCCCTGGCGTACGGTCTCGGTCGCCGCCACCACCTGCGCCGACGCGAACGCGGCCAGCACGGCTGCCCTCATCAAGGGCACGGGCGCGGAACGCTGGCTGTCGGGCCTGGGCCTCCCGGCACGGCTGGTGGCCCGGGACGGCACGGTGGTGACAACACCGGGCTGGCCGACGACAGGGACACCGCAGTTCTCGCCCCCGCCGCCC
>NZ_LIQZ01000446.1 GCF_001418655.1 Streptomyces phaeochromogenes
CCCGCCGAACTGGCCGAACTCGGCGGAGGGATGGGCGTACGGGGACTCACCGCACAGGCCGCCGCACGGCTGCACGCGCACACCGCAGGCAACCCCCTGCACGTGAAGGCGCTCCTCGAACAGGAGGGAGCCGGACTCCTGGAGGTGCTCGGCGAGCCCGGTGTGACGCCGCCCGCCCCCAAGTCGTTCACCGCCCTCGTGCTGGCGAAGCTCGCCGCCTGCTCGCCGGCCGCCGACGCCCTGGTCTGCGCGGCTGCCGTACTGGGCACGCACTGCACGCCGGCCGACGCTTGGGAGGTCGCGGGCGCGGACCTGCTCGACGAGGAGCGCAGGGCCGCCGACGTCCTCATCGCACTCGAAGAGGCCGTCCACACGGGCCTGTTGATCGAATCACCCGGCGATCCGCTGATCCGCTTCCCGCACCCCCTCGTACACGCCGCCGTCTACCACCAGCTCGGCCCCTCCCGCCGCGCCGCCCTGCACCTGAGCGCCGCCCGCACTGTCCGGGACCAGGCACACCGGCTGCGCCACCGGGCGCTCGCCGCGGCCGGCCCCGATCCGGAACTCGCCGCCGAACTCGCCTCCCTGGGACGGAAGTTCGCCGCCGAAGGTGCCTGGGCGAACGCGGCCGGACAACTGACGGCCGCCGCACGGCTCGGCCCGGAACCGGCGGCGTACGAGCAGTACACGCTCGAAGCCGTGGAGTGCGCGCTGCTCGCCGGAGACGTACCGGACATGGGTGAAGTCGCCCAGCGGATCGCGCAGTTCACCCCCGGCGGCTGGCGCAGCTATCTCCTGGGCAGGCTGAGCCTGTTCGACCTGGATCGCGCCGAGGCGCTGCTCACGGACGCCTGGCACCGGTGCGATCCGGCGGCCGAACCCGTCCTCGGGGCACGTATCGCGGGCCAGTTCGCAGCGCTGCACGGCAGCATGTCGCACGGCGTCGAGATGGCCGAATGGGCCGACCTCGCGATCCGCCTCGCACCCGACGACACGGCCACCGACATGATCCGTGTCCTGCGCCTCACCGGCCTCGCCATGAGCGGCCGGGCCCCGCAGACGCTCGCCGAACTCGCCCCGCTGCCCGACCCGGCGCTCGCCACCCCCGCCCAGCTGGAAGAGCTCCTCGGCCGCGGAACCCTGCGCGAGTGGACCGGCGACCTCACCGGCGCCGTACGGGATCTGGGCGGGGTCTTCGGTGCGTGCCACGGGCGCGCCGCGTCCTTCCGGGTGGTCGCCGCGACCGCGCTCGCCTCCGCCGAGTACCGCGCGGGCCGCTGGGACGACGCGATCGTGCACACCGACCTCGCGCTGTCCCTGGCCGCCGACACCGACCAGCCGCACATCGCTCTGTACTGCAGGATGCTCGCCGCCCAGGTGCACGCGGTGCGGGGCGCGTTCGCCAAGGCGCAGGCACACGCGCGCGTGGCCCGCGTCTACGCGGCCGGCGGCCATGTGAACCCCACCCTGTGGGCCGCGCTCGCCGAGGCCCACCTCGCCCGCGCCCAGGGCCGACCCGAGGAGGTCCTCGCGGCTCTGGGACCCCTGCTCGCGCTCGCCCCGCGCGGCGACCTGGAGGAGCCCGGCACGGTCCCCTGGGCGGACCTGCTCGCCGAGGCCTGGGCAGCCCTCGGCGACGAGAAGCACGCCGTCCAGGCCCTCGCCCCGTACGAGGCCCTCGCCACCCAGCGCGGCCACCACGGAGCACTGCTCGCCGCAGCCCGCGCCCGCGGCACCCTGGAGGCCGCGCGCGGCGACACCGTGGCCGCCGAGCGCGCCTTCCGCTCCGGCCTCAAGCACGCCGCACACGTCGAGGCACCCTTCGACCGCGCGCTGCTGCACCTCGCGTACGGCGGCTTCCTGCGCCGGGCGGGCCGCCGCACCCGCGCCGGCGAGCAGCTGCGTACCGCCCGCGACCTCCTCGTACGCCTCGACGCGCCGCCCGATCTCGGGCGCTGCGAACGGGAGTTGGCGGCCTGCGGACTCGGTCCCGCCGGGTCCGCGCCCGAGCGGGAGCCACGGACCCGTGGAGCGGCGCTGCTCACACCCCAGGAACTGGCCGTCGCCCGCCTCGTCGCGTCCGGGCTCACCAACCGGCAGGTGGCGCGCGAACTCGTCATCAGCGTCAAGACCGTCGAGTACCACCTCGGCCGGATCTTCCCCAAGCTGGGCGTCGACTCCCGTACGCGGCTCACGGCAGCGCTGGCCGCCGACGGGCCTGAGTCCGGAGCCGGGCCCAGCGCCGGACGCGCACCCTAGGGATTCCCCCGGGGCGCATCCCGGGGCGCCCGGACTCCCCCTGTCCGTACCGTCGGTCGGACCTTCGCGGAAACAGTCGCGAAGGGAGCAGTGACCAACGGGGGATGAACACATGCCGGAGAACACCCATCGAATGGTGACCGACGTCCCGCATGCCAAGGTGCGGGCCGTCACCGAGCGCGTCGTCCAGGAACTCACGCTCGCCGCCGACAAGGTCGCCGCCCACTACGCGGAACCCGCCAAGTACCCACTGCCCGCGGACCGGACGGCCGCCGAGCACCTCGTCGCGCGGCGCTTCGACAGCCTCACCGACGAAAGGAAGAAGAAGGCGGCGGCCACGGTCCTCGCCGACCTCAAGACCGGTGCCGTACGGACCCGGCGGCTCGGTGACCTGGCCCGCGTCGACCTGCGCTCGCCCGCCTCGGTGGACACACAGGTCAAGCGGCTCGGCTTTCCCGAGCGGCTGAGGTTCCCGGCCGACGAACTCAGGAAGCCGCCGACTTCCCTCCTCCCCGAGGAGTCGGCCCCGCAGGGCCTGGCCGCCGTACCGGCCGCCCTGCACAAACTCGAACTGCGCATCCACCGGGTGAAGTGCCTGGACGAGACGTCCGAGTGGGGATCCGACGAGATCCATCTCGCCGGGACCAGCGTGGACGAGAGCGGCGACACCCTGAAGATCGGCCAGTTCAAGGTCCGCAGCTTCGACGACGGCGACGTCAAGGTGTACGACCCGCCGCGCCGCTTCCACTGGTTCGGCCTCGACGAGGGCACCAAGTACCCGAAGTCGTACTTCGTCACGCTGGTGCTCGCCGAGGTCGACTGGGGCGGCCTCGCCGACTACGTGGGCGCACTGCTCGACCTCATCAAGAAGAAGGTCACCGCCTACCTCGCCGCGGCCATCGGGGGCGCGATCGGCGCCTCCGGCGGGCCGGTCGGCATCCTCATCGGGATGGCCGTCGGTGCGGCCGTCGGCTGGGTCTTCGACCAGCTCAAGGGCCTCTTCGGCGACGAGGTCTTCAAGCCCGTCACCGTCAACGCGGTCATCCCCTCCCTCACCGGCCGCTGGGCCGGCCGCCCCTTCACGGCCCCGGCGGTCGCCGACTACCGCGGCCACGGCGGCCACTACCAACTGACGTACGACTGGCGCATGTACGACTGAGCGAGCGGCGCGGCCGTACGGCTGATCCAACCTCGGGGGAAACAGGGGGATGCGGGGGCCGGAGGGCCGCCACCCGTCAACGGCACAGACGGGCGGCGGCCTTCCGCTGCAGCGCCCCGTCAGGGGCGCGGGGAACTGCGCGACCAGCACCCACCCGACTCGCACCCAACAACCCACCACCACCTACGTATCGCACTCCAGAACAGTCCGACAAAGCCCGCACCGCGCCCGAACCCGCCCCCGCACCGGCACCCGAATCCGCTGATGACAGGTAGGACAGGGAAACGACACCCTCAGCGGCCCGCGCCCGCCCGGCGCGTCCGGCGTGAAGGCGTACGGCACGTCGGTCGTCCCGGCCGCCCCGACGGCGTGATCCTGCGCATGCCGCCGCTCCTTCGCGTACCGCCGCCGCCCCGCCCACCCCGCCGCGGTCAGCGGCGGCTGCCGCTCGTCGTGGCGGGCCCGCGTCATGCCCTTCGTGTACGCGGTGTACGCCTGCGGGCTGGTGAACCAGGTCGCAGGATCCTCGCCGAACACCAGGGACCGCTTGGCCAGCACATACCCGAACTCCTCCGGCGTCAGATAGCCCAGCTTCTGCGAGGACGCCGAGTCCTCCCGGTACGCGTCGAGCAGCAGCCAGCCCGCGCCGAGATACGTCGTCGCCGTGTCCGTGAGGATCTCGTTGTCGCGCGTGCCGGGGAACGACAGGTCCAGGCGGTGCAGATAGACGTGCATCACCTCGTGCGCGAGCGCCGCGCCGATGTCCCTGCGGTGGGTGCGGAACCGGTCGTTCAGCTCGATGAAGTACTCGGGGCCCGCGGCGAGCTCGACGTTCGCCGCGTGCTCCATCTCGCGGAAGCTCACGATCATGCGGGCATCCGGCAGACGGAAGTGCCGCACCAGCTCGCGGGCGACCCGCTGGGCGCCCAGATGGAGATCGTCCGTGTCGCAGAACGCCACGTCGGCGGGGGCCACGCTGGTGTCGAAGGTGTGGATGGTGTCGTACGAGAGCCGTTTGTACAGCGCGGTGATCGCCGCCCGCACCGTGTCCAGGTGCGGGTAGCCGTGCTCGACCGGACCGCCGTTCGTCACGTCCGTACCCCCAGAGAGGTCCTGAACCCCCATTCCACTTTAAGGGGACGCGAGCGGATTCTCCTGGGTTGGGTTGCCCGGTGGGGGAGTGAGATCCACCCTTGCCGCCCATGCGTCATGATCCTCATACTTCTGTGCGCTCTTCTGCGCACTCAACCCCCCACGAAAGGGATCATGTTGACAAACAGGGCAGTCAGTCTCCTCAAGAGATCCGCCTTCAAGCGGGCCGCGGCGATCGGTGCCGTCGCCCTCGCGACCGCCAGCCTCCAGCCCGTCGCCGCGCACGCGGCGCCGGTGCCGGTCGTCGGCGGTACGCCCGCGGCGCAGAACGAGTTCCCGTTCATGGTCAGCCTCTCCATGGGCTGCGGCGGTGCCCTCTACAAGAAGGACGTCGTCCTGACCGCCGCGCACTGCGTGGACGGCTCGGGCAACACCACCCGGATCACCGCCACGGCCGGGGTCGCCGACCTCAACGCCGCCGGCGCGATCAAGGTCAAGTCCACCAAGGTCCTCCAGGCCCCGGGCTACAACGGCAGCGGCAAGGACTGGGCGCTCATCAAGCTCGCCCGGCCCATCAACCTGCCCACGCTGAAGCTCGCGACGAACACCCGTTACAACAGGGGCACGTTCACCATCGCCGGATGGGGCGACACCGCCGAGAACGCGAACACCGGTTCCACGCAGCTCCTCAAGGCCAAGGTGCCGTTCGTCGCCGACCGCCAGTGCAAGCGGCACTACGGCAGCCGGCTCATCGCCGGGCAGGAGATCTGCGCCGGGGTTCCGCGCGGCGGGGTCGACACCTGCCAGGGCGACTCCGGCGGGCCCATGTTCCGCAAGGACGACAGCGGAAAGTGGCTCCAGGTCGGGATCGTCAGCTGGGGCGACGGCTGCGCCCGGCCACTCGTACCGGGGGTGTACACCGAGGTCTCCACGTTCTCCGCGGCGATAGCCCGGGCCGCGGCGACGCTCTAGCGCCGATCCGGCGACGCTTCAGCCTCGATCTTCCGTGACGGCTCGTCGGTTCATCCGGCGGGCCGTTTCGGCTTGCCGGGCGCCGCCCGATCGACCCCGGCATTCCGTACGGCGAACCGCAGATGACGTACACCAAAGCGAACAGCAATGAATTCGCAACGCGCGCGTCAAAGCGTCACGGCTGTCCCCGACGGCAATGCCAGACTGCCCGCAAGAACCGTGTGCGGGCAAGGGAAGGCAACAATGGAAATCAGCCGTCGTCGATTTTCCGCGCTGGGCGCGGGAGTCGCAGCAACCACGCTTTCCGGAACCCTTTCCGGCGCCACGGCAGCCCGGGCGGAAACCCCTCCGGGCAAGCCCGCGGTGCGCAATGTCGTACTCGTTCACGGCGCCTACGCGGACGGCTCCTCCTGGGCGAAGGTCATCCCGCTGCTGCAGGAGGCGGGCATGAACGTCACCGCGGTGCAGAACCCGCTCACCTCGCTCGCCGACGACGTCGCCGCCACGAACTTCGCCCTGGCCCGGCAGGACGGGCCCACGCTCCTGGTCGCGCACTCCTACGGAGGCACCGTCATCTCCGAGGCCGGACTCGCCCCGAACGTCACGGGGCTCGTCTACGTCGCCGCCCGCGCCCCGGAGGCCGGCGAGGACTTCGCCGCACTCGCCGCCAGGTTCCCCACCCCGCCGGTCACCTCCGGGATCATCACCTCGGGCGGCTTCAAGTGGATCGGCCGGTCGGCCTTCCTGAAGGACTTCGCCAACGGCGTGCCCAGGAAAGAGGCCCTCGTGCTCTACGCCGCGCAGGGTCTGCTCTCGACCGCCGCGCCCACCACGAGCGTCGCCGCCTGGCGCGAGAAGCCGTCGTGGTACGCGGTCTCGAAGGACGACCGCACCATCAATCCCGACCTTGAGCGATTCATGGCCCGGCGTATGAATGCCACGACCATCGAGGTCGACTCCGGACATCTGTCGCTCGTCACGCACCCGAAAGCAATCGCCGGGCTCATTCTGCGAGCCGCGGCAAATAGCTGACCCCCGGTCGGTCAAATCCGCGTACAGGATTTCAATCCGCGTACACGATAAGTCCGTCACACCTGAGCGAGAAAAGGAGCGGCCCCGGACGCCTCCTCGAACTCCAGCAGCCACACCTCGTTGGCACCCTCCCGCAGGACCGGCCCGGGGACGTACAGGGACCGTTGCGGGCCGACGGACCAGTAGCGGCCCAGGTTGAAGCCGTTGATCCAGGCGAATCCCCTTGTCCAGCCGGGGAGTTCGAGGCGGGCGTCCCCGGCGCCGCGTACCGTGACCGTGCCGCGGTACAGCCCGGGGGCACCGGAATCGGGGAGCGGCCGGAACGGCACCTGCTCCACACCGGCGTCGAACGCGTCCAGGCGCAGCGCCCGCGCCCGCACCCCGTGCAGATACTGCCGTTCGTGCAGTACGCCCCCGGTGATGCCCTTCGTCTCCCCGGTGCGCGGGCCGTAGTTGACCCGGCCCAGCGACTCCACCCACAGGTCCACGCGCGCGGGACCGGCGACCGGCTCCTTGAGCTGCGGCTCGTCCTCGGTGAGCACTCCGGCCGGCTCCCCGTCGACGTACGCCGTCGCCAGATCCCGCAGACCGCGCACGGTCAGGGGGTACGGGCGGCGCGGTCCCGGAACGTCGACCGTGTAGCGGACCAGCCCCCGGTCGACGTCCAGTTGCTCGAAGGAAGGCGGCACGGGCCGCTCGCTCTCGGGCCCGCCGAGCGCGTCGAGCACGGCGGACAGGGGCGCCCAGCCGGTGAGCTCCACGGTGGCGGGGGCGCCCAACCGGGCCGGTGCGGAAGGCACTTCGGGCAGCGGGCTGTCCGTGTACGCGGCCAGGAGCGACCGGAACCGCCAGAACTTCTCCGTGGGGCGCCCGTACTCGTCGATCGGCGCGTCATAGTCGTACGACGTCACGTCCGGCTCCAGCACCCTGTCGTGCAGCACGCCGCCGCCCCGGTTGGCACCCGCCCAGCCCGCGAAGTTCGTACCGCCGTGCGCCATGTAGAGATTCACCGAGGCCCCGCACTCCAGGATCTCCCGCAGCGCGTCGGCGGCGTCACCGGGATCGCGTACGACATGCTCGGCGCCCCAGTGGTCGAACCAGCCGCACCAGAACTCCATGCACATCAGCGGACCCGTCGGCCGGTGCCGGCGCAGCGTCTCGAAGGCCACGCGCGCGTGCGACCCGAAATTCGCGGCCGCCAGGACACCGGGCAGGGAACCGCCGGTGAGCATGTGGTCCTCGGGACCGTCCGACGTGAACAGCGGCACGCTCACACCCCCCTCGCGCAGCAGGTCGGCCAGCCGGCTCAGATACACCTGGTCCGAGCCGTAACTCCCGTACTCGTTCTCCACCTGCACCATCAGCACCGGACCGCCGCGGTCGATCTGCCGGGGCACGATCTCGGGCAGCAGACGGGCGAACCAGCGCTCCACATGACCCAGGAACCGCTCGTCACGGGTGCGCACACCGGCGCCCACCTCGCCGGTCAGCCAGTGCGGCAGCCCGCCGTTCTCCCACTCGGCGCAGATGTACGGACCCGGCCGCACGATCGCCCGCAGCCCGGCCCGCCGGGCCGCGTCCAGGAACCGGCCGAGCGCCTCGACGTCCCGGAAGGAGCCCGGCCGCGGCTCGTGCAGATTCCACGGGACGTACGTCTCCACACAGTTGAGGCCCATCGCCCGCAGCATCGCCAGCCGGTGTCCCCACTGCCCCTCGTGCACCCGGAAGTAGTGCAGCGCCCCCGACAACAGCCGCACCGGCCGCCCGTCCAGCAGAAAATCGGTGTCCCCCACCGTGAACTCGGTCATGAGCACCACCCTGACCCCTGGCGGCGACCCGGTCCATGGACAAAGATCGGCGGTGATTGGACGCAGGTGCCGCAGCTGACGGAGCGCGGGACGGGCTTACCGGCCAGGTGGGAGGACAGCCGATGTACCACACCTGGATGCGGTTCTTCAGCCCCGGACCCGCCCACCACAAGCTCGGCCTCGTCTGCCTCGGCGTCGGCCTCCAGTACGGGGCACTGCCCACCGTCGGACCCCGCACCCTCGACCACCACGTGGCCGTCGTGGTCAGCGCGGGACGCGGCTGGTTCCGTACCGTCGACGGGCGGTGCACGGCCGTCACCGCACCCGCCCTGCTCTGGCTCACCCCCGGCGTACCCCACCACTACGCGCCCGACCCCGGGACCGGCTGGGACGAGGCCTTCGTCGACTTCACCGGGCCCACCGCCGACACGTACACCGAACTCGGCTACATCGAACCGGCCCGGCCCGTCGTCCCCCTCTCCGACGCCGGCCCGGCCCGCACCACCGTCGCCCGCATCGCCCGCGCCGCCCGCCTCGGCAACCCCCTCCTGGAGGTCGAGACCAGCGCCGCCGTCCACGAACTCCTCGTCACCCTGCGCCGCGCCCGCGCCGACACCGCCCCCGACGGCGAACAGGTCCTCCAGGCCCTCGCCCGCGACGCCTTCAAACCGCTCTCCGTCGCCGACCACGCCGCCCGCCACGGCATGACCCCCGCCGAACTGCGCACCGCCGTACGCCGCGGCGCGGGCTGCAGCCCCAAGGACTACCTCCTCGGCATCCGCCTCGGCCGCGCCAAGGAACTCCTCGCCGCCACCGAACTCCCCGTCGCCGCCGTCGCCAGACGCGTCGGCTACGACGACCCCGCCTACTTCTCCCGCCTGTTCACCCGCCGCGTCGGCACGGCACCGGTGCGCTTCCGGGAACAACAGGGACGCACCGTCCCCGGCGGCTGGAGCAACCAGGTACCCGACCCCGACGACCCGCCGATGCTCCGCTCCCCGGGAACACGATGACCGGAACTCCTCGGGGCACGATGACCGAGGCTCCTCGGGAGCACGTTGATCGAACGGCCGCGCACCACCCGCGGCACGCCACGTAGGGTTGGCGTCCATGACCACCAGCAACACCGGAAACGCGGGCGGCGTCGACCCGGCCGTCCGCGCCGAACTCGCCCGGCTGCGCGAGAGCATCGACAACATCGACGCGGCCGTCGTCCACATGCTCGCCGAACGCTTCAAGTGCACCCAGCAGGTCGGCCACCTCAAGGCAGCCCACCAACTGCCGCCCGCCGACCCGTCCCGCGAGGCCCAGCAGATCGCCCGGCTGCGCAGCCTCGCCGAGAACGCCAGACTCGACCCGGCGTTCGCGGAGAAGCTCCTCAACTTCATCATCGCCGAGGTCATCCGCCACCACGAGAGCATCGCGGACAGCGCGGGCGGCACGAGTGGCACGGGCGGCGCGGACACGTTGTAGGCACGCCCTCTCGGCGTCCGCGCCGAAATGAGGCATGCTGCGCCGAGCACTCCTTGTCAGTCCACGAGTACTCCCTGTCGGCCTGTTCGGACATAAGCTTGTCGTCCAAGCGAGGGGACTTCGCTCCATGCCGCCGGATGCCAAGATCCTCATAGTCGACGACCATGAGGAAACGCTCTACGCCCTGGAAAGCGCCCTGGCCCCGCTCGGCTACCACCTGACGCGGGCCACCAGCGGCGACGCAGCGCTGAAGGAAGTCCTGCGCGGCCACGTCGGCCTGCTCCTCCTCGACGTACGCATGCCCGGCGTCAGCGGCCTCGACGTCGTCCGCTACATGCGCGGCGTGGAACAGACCCAGCTCATCCCGATCATCCTCGTCACCGGCTTCGGCCCCGACGCCGAACTCACCGCCACCGCCTACCGCCTGGGCGTCGCCGACCTCGTCATGAAACCCATCGACCCCTGGGCCCTGCGCACCAAGGTCCGCTACCTGTACGACTCCCACCAGCGCTACCGGTCCCTGGAACGCGAAGTACGCGAACTCCGAGCCCTGGTGAAGGAACAGCCGAGTGCCGCACGGTACGTCGGACCGGGGACGTAACCCCGACCGACCGGTGGCGCGACCCCAGCCGACCGGGGGCGCAACCCCGCCCGGACCAGGACACCCCTGTGCCCGGCCACGCCCATCAGGCAGCATGGCACCCATGTCCGTACTGACGCGCGACGAAGCGCAGACCCGTGCCAAGCTCCTCGACGTCCACCGCTACCAGATCGAACTCGACCTGACGCGCGGCGACGAGATCTTCGACTCCCGTACCGTCATCCGCTTCTCCACCCGCGCGGACGGGGACACCTTCGTCGAGCTCAAGCCCGCCGAACTGCGCTCCGTCACCCTCGACGGCACCCTTCTCGACCTGGACGCCCACTCCCTGGACGAGAACCGGCTGCCGCTCAAGGACCTCACCGCCGGCGAGCACGAACTGCGCATCGACACCACCATGCGCTACTCCCGCACCGGCGAGGGCATGCACCGCTTCACCGACCCCACCGACGGCGAGACATACGTCTACACACAGCTGTTCATGGACGACGTACAGCGCGTCTTCGCGGCCTTCGACCAGCCCGACCTCAAAGCCGTCTTCGAACTGACCGTGACGGCCCCCGAAGGCTGGACCGTACTCGCCAACGGCATCACCGAGCGCCAGGACGACGGCAGTTGGCGGGCCGCCGCCACCCCGCTCATCTCCACCTACCTCGTCGCCGTCGCCGCCGGACCCTGGCACTCCGTACGCACCGAACACCGCGGCCTGCCCTTCGGCATCCACTGCCGCCGCTCGCTCGCCCCCCACCTCGACACCGACGCCGACGAGATCCTCGACATCACCCGCGCCTGCTTCGACCGCTACCACGAGAAGTTCGAGGAGCCCTACCCCTTCGACTCCTACGACCAGGCGTTCGTCCCCGAGTTCAACGCCGGCGCCATGGAGAACCCCGGACTCGTCACCTTCCGCGACGAGTTCGTCTACCGCTCCGCCGTCACCGACACCGAACGCCAGACCCGCGCCATGGTCATCGCCCACGAAATGGCCCACATGTGGTTCGGCGACCTCGTCACCCTGCGCTGGTGGGACGACATCTGGCTGAACGAGTCCTTCGCCGAGTACATGGGCTACCAGACCCTCACCGAAGCCACCCGCTTCACCGACACCTGGACCGACTTCGGCATCGTCCGCAAGGCCTGGGGCTACGACGCCGACCAACGCCCCTCCACCCACCCCGTCGCCCCCGACCCCGAAGCCGTCCCCGACACCGCCTCCGCGATGCTCAACTTCGACGGCATCTCCTACGCCAAGGGCGCCTCCGCACTACGCCAACTCGTCGCCTGGCTCGGCGAGAAGGACTTCCTCACCGGCATCAACACCCACTTCGCCCGACACAAGTTCGCCAACGCCACCCTCGCCGACTTCATCGAATCCCTCGCCGCCGCCACCGAACGCGACGTCCACGCCTGGGCCGACTCCTGGCTGCGCACCACCGGCGTCGACACCCTCACCGCGTCCGTCACCGCACAGCCGGGGGAGTGGACCCTCACCCTCGACCGCGCGGGCAGCCGCCCCCACCGCGTCACCGTCGGCGTCTACGACCGCGACCTCAACGACAGCCGCGCACTCCTCCTGCGTGAACGCTACGAGACCGACATCCCGCAACAGCCCGCCCCCGAA
>NZ_LIQZ01000447.1 GCF_001418655.1 Streptomyces phaeochromogenes
TCCCCGCGCCCCTGAGGGGGCTCCTGATGGGGTGCCCTTCTCCGCTGCCTCCACCAGGCGGCGCAGGCGTTCCTTCTGGGGCTGGTCGTACTCCGGTGTGGGGATCAGGTCGCCTAGGCGGGGCCAGTAGCGGGCCATGATCTGGGTGGGGAGCATGCGGCCGTTGCGGATCTCGGGGCTGCGGGAGGCGGCGGAGACCATGCCCACGACACGGCCGGTGTCCGCGAGGGTCACCGCGGCGCCGCTGAAACCGGGGGCCAGCGGCTGGCCGTGCGCGGCCCACGCCTCCAGCTGGACCCACTCGCCGGCGATCAACTGGTCGGCGGTGGCCCGGTATTCGGCGAGCGTGCCCTCGTCGTACCGCTTCGGGAAGCCGTAGGCGAGGAGCCTGCGCGGGGGGTTCCCGTACGCGTCGGAGGGTGTCGCGAACTCGGCCGGTTTCAACGACACCGAGCGGTCCAGTTCGAGTACGGCCAGGTCGCCAGGGTCGGTGTCACGGCCGTCCCAGCCGCCGTGCGCGATCACCCGGGCGGGCACCTCTCCCTCGCCGCCGTGGGCGAAGGACACGGCGACCGGGGCCGTTTCGCTGTGCGCGACGACATGGGCGCAGGTCAGGACGTGCCGCTCGGTGACCAGGAAGCCGGCACCGGTGTCGCGTCCGCAGTTGATTCTCGCGTGCCAGGAAGCGCTGCTCATGAGACCGGGGTGGCCTCCGGGGAGCCGGATCCGGAGCTGAGGCCGGATCCGGGGCCGGGGCCGGGCTCGGGCGAACCGTCGGACCCACCGGACCCACCGGACCCGTCGGACGCACCAGACCCACTGGGCGACCAGGAGAGCTTGACGACGAGGTGGCCCTCGACCGCGCTCTTGGCGATCAACGCGCCCGCCTCCGCGGTCAGTTTGACCCCGAACTCGATCTCCACGGTGTCGGGCTTCAGCGAGCCGTCGCGGAAGACGCGGAGTGCCGACTCGGCGGCGGCCCGCACCCCTTCGAGGGAGCCCTCGAACGT
>NZ_LIQZ01000448.1 GCF_001418655.1 Streptomyces phaeochromogenes
TGGGGATGCCTCGGGTGTGCAAGTCGCCCAGTGCGTGTAGGAGATGGGCCGTCTCGGGTCGGTCCCGGCGCAGGGTGGGAACCGTGTCCCCGTCCTGGTCGGCCAGGGTGGTCAGGGTGGCGTCGGGGCCGATCTCCAGGAACGTGGTCACACCTTCGGCGCGCAACGCCTGCATGCCGTCGCCGAAGCGGACGGCTTCGCGTACATGGCGTACCCAGTACTCGGGTGTGCACAGCTCCTTCGGGTCCGCGAGGGTGCCGGTGAGGTTGGAGACCAGCGGGATCACCGGCGGGTGGAAGGTGACCTGCGCAGCGACCTCGCGGAAGGCGGCCAGCATGGGCTCCATGAGTGGGGAGTGGAAGGCGTGCGAAACCCTCAACCGCCGGGTGTGCTCGAAGCAGGCTGTGGCCTGTGCGACCGCCGCCTCCTCGCCGGAGATGACTATTGCGTCGGGGCCGTTGACCGCTGCGATCGCCACCTGTTCCAGGCCCGCCAGGACGGTGGTGACCTCGTCTTCGGTGGCCCGCACCGCGACCATCGCGCCCCCGGGAGGCAGCGCACCCATCAGCTGGGCCCGGGCTGCTACGAGCGTGCAGGCGTCCGGCAGGGAGAACACCCCGGCCAGGTGTGCGGCGGCCAGTTCGCCGATGGAGTGTCCGGCGAGGTAGTCGGGCCGTACACCCCATGACTGCAGCAGTCGGCCCAGCGCGACTTCCAGTGCGAACAGCGCAGGCTGCGCGAACTCTGTACGGTCCAGGCGGCCGTCGGTCTCGGCCTGTTCCGTGGGCCACATGATCTCCCGCAGGGGCAGGCCCAGTTCTTCGACCACCTCGTCCAGGGTGCGGGCGAATTGGGGGAAGGTGTCGTACAACTGGCGGCCCATGCGGGGGCGTTGGCTGCCTTGGCCGGAGCAGATGAAGGCCAGCTTGTCCGGGCGGGCCATGCCGGTGACCGCGTTCGCCCCCGCTTCGCCCTCGGCGATCTGGGCGAGCCCGTCCAGCAGCTCGGTGGTCTTCGCAGCGACTACGACTGCCCGGTGTTCCAGTGTGGCGCGGGTGGTGGCCAGCGAGTACCCGACGTCCACCGGGTTCGGGTCCCGCTCGGTGATGTGGACGGCCAGTTGTGCGGCCTGTGCCCGCAGTGCCGGTGCGGTACGGGCCGACAGCAGCCACGGCACCACCGGCAGGACCGGGGCGGTCTGCTTACTCTGCTCCGGACGTTCGGCTTGGGGGGCCTCTTCCAGGATCAAGTGGGCGTTGGTGCCGCTGATGCCGAATGAGGAGATACCGGCTCGGCGGGGGTGGCCGTTCCGTTGCCAGGGTTGGGCCTGGGTGAGCAGTTCCACTGCCCCCGCCGACCAGTCGACGTGTGTGGACGGTTCGGTGACGTGCAGGGTTCGGGGCAGGAGGTCGTGGTGCATGGCCATGACCATCTTGATGACGCCGGCCACTCCGGCCGCCGCCTGGGCATGCCCGATGTTCGACTTCAATGAACCCAGCCACAACGGCCGCTCTGCGGGTCGGTCTTGTCCGTAGGTGGCCAGCAGCGCTTGGGCTTCGATCGGGTCGCCGAGGGTGGTGCCGGTGCCGTGTGCTTCGACTGCGTCCACATCTGTTGCGGTGAGGCCTGCGTTGGTGAGTGCTTGGTGGATGACTTGTTGTTGGGCGGGGCCGTTGGGGGCGGTGAGGCCGTTGGAGGCGCCGTCCTGGTTGACTGCCGAGCCCCGGATGACGGCCAGGATGGGGTGGTTGTTGCGTCGGGCGTCGGAGAGCCGTTCCAGGACGAGGATGCCGACGCCTTCGGACCAGGCGGTGCCGTCGGCGTTCTCGG
>NZ_LIQZ01000449.1 GCF_001418655.1 Streptomyces phaeochromogenes
GCCGTTCCCCGCGCCCCTAAAAGATTGCGCAGTTCCCCGCGCCCCTGAAAGACAAAGGATTGCGCCGTTCCCCGCGCCCCTAAAAGCGAAAAGATTGCGCAGTTCCCCGCGCCCCTGGGGATGGGGCGGGTCTGCCCCGACCGGGTGCAATCCCCGCCCCGAACGGGCCCCGTGCCAGCGTGCCGGAGTCGGTCGGTGTGGGTGGCGTGGCAGGCTCCCGTGTCCATGCGACTGAGCAAGCCCGTGTGTCTCGCCGTAAGTGCTGCAGCCGCCCTTGCTCCTGTGCCGGCCGATGCCGCGGCGGGGGTGGATCAACGGCCCAGTCGGCCGACCTGTGCCGAGCCGGGGGGCGGGGAGTTTCCGGTTCGTACGCGGATTCATGGCGGGCCCGCCGAGTACGACGCCGGGGGCGGGTTCCGGACCTGGTACATCGATCTCACCAACACCACCGACGCGACCTGCGGGAACATCCACCCGGTCGTCGTCCTCGTGGACGGGAAGCGGGCGCTGCGGCCGGAGCAGCCGCGGCTCGAGTTCTACGACGGGGAGCGGCCCCGCCCCGTCGGCTTCGAGCGCACCGAACAGGACGAGAACATCGGGGTCCTCGGCGCCCCCGCGAGCCGAGCCGACAGGTCCGAAGCCGACGGATCCGAGGTCGAAGAGGCTCCCTTCCCCGGGTTCACCGTGGCGCCCGGCGCGACCCTCTCCGTCAAGGTGCGGCTCGCCGTCACCTCGGACGCCGTGGCCAACGACGTCGTCGCGCACGCCGCCGTCGTACAGCGGCAGGGGGACGACGACGGCGACTGGGTCGGGCAGTCGAACGACTACCGCTTCCGCATCCTCGGCGAGGGGGAGGGCGCGGGAGACGGCGAAGGGGATGGGACGGGCGAGGTCGGCGGCAAGGACGGTGTCGGCAGCACGGGCGACCGGGACCGTGCCGACGCCTCCGGGCGCGTACCGGACGGAATTCCCTTCGCGGAGGAGCTGGCCCGGACGGGGCTGCACTCGACCCGGGGGATTCTCGCCGCGACGGCCGGCGCGCTCCTGCTCCTCGGCGCGGGACTCGGCGCACTGCTCGCGGCCCGCCGCAGGCGCTGAGGGAGCCGCGGGAGCCGCGGGATTCTCTGCTCGGGCCGCTGCCGCCCCCCTCCACCAAGATCGGGCGGATGGCTAGTCTGGAGGCGTCGGCACACAGCTGTGACGGCGTCCCCACACCCGCGGCAGACCCGCACGGCTCACGCAGCACGCGTACGGCAGGAGACGGCACATGGCAGAGCGCAAGCCCATCGAATCGTGGCTCACCGACATGGACGGGGTGCTCATCCACGAGGGCGTGCCGATCCCCGGCGCCGACGCCTTCATAAAGAAGCTCAGGGAGTCCGGGAAGCCCTTCCTGGTGCTCACCAACAACTCCATCTACACGGCCCGTGATCTGCACGCCCGTCTGCGGCGGATGGGCCTGGACGTGCCCGTCGAGAACATCTGGACGTCCGCCCTGGCCACCGCCCAGTTCCTGGACGACCAGCGCCCGGACGGCTCCGCGTACGTCATCGGTGAGGCGGGTCTGACCACCGCGCTGCACGACATCGGGTACGTGCTGACCGACCACGACCCCGACTACGTGGTCCTCGGCGAGACCCGTACGTACTCCTTCGAGGCCATGACCAAGGCCGTGCGGCTGATCAACGACGGCGCCCGCTTCATCGCCACGAACCCCGACGAGACCGGCCCGTCCGCCGAGGGCGCGCTGCCCGCCACCGGCGCCGTGGCCGCGCTGATCACCAAGGCGACCGGCAAGCAGCCGTACTTCGCGGGCAAGCCGAACCCGCTGATGATGCGTACGGGACTCAACACCATCGGGGCCCACTCCGAGACCAGCGCGATGATCGGCGACCGCATGGACACGGACGTCCTGGCCGGCCTGGAGGCGGGCATGGAGACCTTCCTCGTCCTCACCGGGCTCACCGGTCGGGCGGAGATCGAGAAGTACCCCTACCGCCCGTCCACGGTCGTCGACTCCATCGCGGACCTCGTCGACCGCGTCTGAGCCACCCGTGAGCCGCCTGTACGGGAGCGGCACCCGCCCAGGCGTGCCACCCGTACGGAGCAGCGGACCCCCTCCCCGGATGCGACCCCGTGCCCCGAGGAGGACGCTCCAGATATCTGGAGGTTCACGATGGGTTCACTGCGACTGACTCTCTGTGCCGGGGTGGTGGCTGCCGCCGCGCTCGCCCCCACCGCGTACGCGGCCGACGGGGGAGTCTCCGTGACCCCGGGGTCCCCCGCTCCCGGCAGCGACATCCAACTGCGGGTCAAGGGCTGCTCGGGGATGTCCGGCACCGCCGCGTCCGAGGCGTTCGTCGCCGACGCGCAGCTCACCGGGCAGCCCGGGGTCCTCACCGGCGAGACCCGCGTCCGCTCGACGCTCGACCCCGGCACGTACGACGTCAAGGTCACCTGCGACGGCTTCGAGGACAAGGTCAAGGGCGCCCTCACCGTCGTCGACAAGAAGCAGCGCGAGAAGCAGCAGAAGCAGGAACAGAACGAGCAGAAGCAGAAGCAGAAGCAACAGCAGGAGCAGAAAGATCAGCAGGGGCAGAAGGAGAAGCAGCCCGGGGACTCCGCGGCCTCGCCCGTCGCGCCCGCGTCCCCCGTCGCGCCCGTACACGCGGGCGGCGGCGGGTCCGCGCGGCTCGCCGTCGTCGACGCCCGCTCCGAGGGGCCCGGCACCCGGCACGCGGTGGTCGGGCTGGTCCTGGCCGGTGTCGCCGCCGTCGCCGTGGCGGTCCGCAGTGCCCGTCGGAGTCGCGGGAGCACCCGCGGTACGGACTGACCGGCCATGTCCGACAGGGAGGAACGTACCTCCGGCGGTGGCCGGCTGCTCATGGGCGTGGCCTGGGCGCTGCTGCTCCTCGGGCTGTGGCTCTGGGGCCGCGAGGTGACCGACGTGCGCCAGGGCATATCCGCGCCGACCACGGGTGACGTGGCGGCGGTCGGGCGGCCCCTCGGCGTCGAACTGCCGCCTGCCGCCGAGCCGTTGGGGGACGCGCGGCCCCAGCGCGTGGACATCCCCGCACTGGGCGTGCAGGCCCCCGTGGTGACCCGCGGCCTCGACCCGCGCGGGGCGATCGACCCGCCGCCCTACGGACAGCCGGGGACCGTCGGCTGGTACGGGGACGGCGCGCGGCCCGGGGCGGCCGGGACCGCGCTGCTCGTCGGGCACGTGGACACCGAGACCCGGCCCGCGGTCTTCTACCACCTCAGCGAGGTACGGCCGGGCGAGACGGTCCGGGTGATCCGCGACGACGGCAGGGTCGCCGAGTTCACCGTCGAGGACGTCCAGGTCTTCACCCGGGACCGCTTCGACGCCGAGAAGGTGTACGGGACACGGCAGACCGGCCGCGCCGAACTGCGCCTGATCACCTGCGGCGGCACCTTCGACCGGACGAGCCGCGCCTACACGGCGAACGTGGTCGTCTCCGCGTACCTCAGCGGCACGGGTCTGTGAGCCCCGCGCCCCCAGAAAGCCTCGCGCGAACCCTCGTACCGACCCCGAGAACCGAACCGAAGCCGCGTACCGAACCCCCGTACCGCACCTGGCCCGGTCGACGACCCGCTCCCCCCGGAGCCGTCGACCGGGCTGGTCCTCGACCGTGGGCGCCCGGGCTGCGGGAGTAACCCGGCGGCCGGCACGGGAGGTTCAGGGGCCCGTCCGCGCGTCTCGAACGCGTATCGGGAATGGTCGGACAGCCAGGGGCCGGGGCCGTCTGATAAGACTCTAGTTCGGATGGGCGTTCCGGCCTAGGGTCTGATTGACGCCAAGTCCCGTTCCGGTGGCGCTGTGTTATCCGCGCAGCTGGTCGCGGGGGTCTAGGCGGGTCCGGGGTGCTCGCGGCCCAGCTCGGCGATGTCCTGCGAGTCCGTGATCACGGCCGTCGCGACCTCGTCGATGGGCAGCCGGTGACTGCGCGCGAACCGGCGCAGCGCGATGAACGCCTCGTCCATCCCGGTCCTCCGGCGCTCGGCGAGCATGCCCTTCGCCTGCTCGATGCGTACGCGGCTGGAGAGGGCCTCCTGCAGCTGGCTCGTCAGCGTCCGGTACTGGGTGAACACGCGGTGGTTGGCGAGCCCGAGGGCAGCCGCGTCGGCCAGGATCTGCGCGAGGAGCAGCGCGGTCCCGTCCTCCGGCGCCGGGGACGGGCGGGCTTGCTCCGGCGCGAACACGTTGAGGGCGCCGAGCGGGGTGCCTTTCCGGCGCAGGGGTACCGCGAAGGTGCTCCCGATGTCGTGGCGCAGCGCCCGTTCCGTGAAGTCGGGCCAGCGCGAGGAGGCGTGGGCCGCGCGGATCGCGACCGGCGGGACGGGTTCTCCGCTGCCGTAGCTCTCCAGGCAGGGTCCGCCGTGGTGCTGGACCTCCAGCAGGTCCAGCGCCAGCTCCTGCTGGCGGCTGCTCACACCGAACGACACCGCCTCGCCGCCCTCGATCAGCATGAAGCCGGCCGCCGAGGCGTCCAGGAGGGCCACACAGTGGTCGGAGAGCCGTCGCAGGTACGCCACCGTGTCGAAGGCCTCGGAGAGCGTGTCCGCGGCTTCCACGAGGGCGGCCCCCAGCCGGCCCTCCCGACTGCTGTGGTGCATGTCCGCGCCCTTCCCGAGTCCGGCCACCGCCCCCCGCACGTCCGTCCGGCGCCTACCCGGTGGGAAGGGGGTGTAACAGCTAGTGGACAAGGGGCGGCCGAGCTCGTGGGCGGACCGACACGTATGTCAGGATTGGGACTTCGGACGGTGCACCCGAGGGGGAGTTTGATGTACGGGAGCAGGGGGGCTGTGTCTCTTTTCGCCACTGGAGGGGTGGCAAAGGCGTCCGTGGCGGTGGCCGGAGCTGTGCTGCTGCTGGCGGGGTGTTCATCCTCGGACGGTGATGGCGAGAAGGACAAGTCGGGCGCCAAGGTGAGCCAGCAGCCCAAGGACAAGGACCCGTACTGGGTCAATCCCGATGGGAACGCTGCCGAGCAGGTGGCCTCATATGCGAAGGACGGCAAGAAGGACGACGCCGAACTGATCCGCAAGATCGCCGAGCAGCCCACCGGTGAGTGGCTCACTCCGGAGAACGCCGAGCAGGAGGCGCGCGGTTTCACCGAGGCCGCCGCGAAGGCAGACCGGGACGCGCTGCTCGTCGTCTACAACATCCCGCACCGCGACTGCGGCCAGTTCTCCGGCGGCGGCGCCGCGGACGGCAACGCCTACCGGGGCTTCATCGACCAGGTCGCCAAGGGCATCGGCGACCGCGCGACCACGGTGATCCTGGAGCCGGACGCCGTGCTGCACATGGTGGACGGCTGCACCCCGGACGAGTTCCACGAGGAGCGTTACGACCTTCTGCGGGGCGCGGTCGAGAAGTTCAAGTCCCTGAAGAACACGAAGGTCTACCTGGACGCGGGCAACGCGGGCTGGGGCAAGACCGACGACATCACCGAGCCGCTGAAGCTGGCGGGCGTCGAGCAGGCCGACGGCTTCTCGGTCAACGTGTCCAACTTCTACACGACGGCCGACAGCACGAAGTACGGCAAGGACCTGTCGTCGAAGGTCGGCAACAAGCCGTTCGTGGTCGACACCAGCCGCAACGGCAACGGCCCGTACACGGAAGGCGACCCGGCGGAGAACTGGTGCAACCCGCCCGGCCGCGCGCTCGGCGAGTCGCCCACGACCAAGACCGACGACGACCTCGTCGACGCGTACGTGTGGGTCAAGCGGCCCGGCGAGTCCGACGGCACGTGCAAGGGCGGCCCGAAGGCCGGCCAGTGGTGGCCCGAGTACGCACTGAAACTCGCGAAGGCGACCAAGTAACAGCCCGCGGGCAACAGCCGGTAGGCGACCGCGAGCAACAGCCTGTACGTGACTGGGGGCGCCCTCCTTAAAGGAGGGCGCCCCCAGTCACATCACTTGCTCCGGGTCAGGGAATCTTGACCCACTGGGCCTTGCTCGGGGTGCCCTGGTCGTCCGTGACGAACAGCATGTACCAGCCGGACTCGACGAGGTTGCGGCTCTTGGGGATGGTGACCTCGATGCCGTTCTTCGTCTTCGTGAAGTCCAGCGCGATGGACCGCTGGTCGACGTCGGTGACGTGGGTCGACGCGCTCGGCCGGATCAGCCGGGCCGACTTGATCGACGAGGCGTGCTGCGAGGTGAACGTCCCGGTGTCGCCGCGCTCGATGGTCTTGGGACCGCCCGAGAGGGAGGGCCGCGAACCCTGGTACAGGTACGGCGGCGTGTAGATCTCGACGCGCTGCTCGAACTTGCCCGGCTTGGTGTTGCCCTTGTCGGCGTAGAGCGAGTCCGAGCCGAAGAACATCACGCGGCCGTCGGGCAGCAGGATCGAGCCCGAGTGGTAGTTCCGGCCCACCAGCGGGTCGGCGACCCGCTTGAAGTCGTTGGACTTCGAGTCGTACATCCGCGCCTGGAGGATGTTGGAGGCACCGCGGCCGCGGTAGTCCTCCGAGCCGCCGGACACCAGCACGTCGTCGTTGGGCAGGATCGAGTACTGCGGGTAGCGCGTGCCCTTCTCCAGCTCGGGACCGTCGACGAACTTCGGGTCGTCGGCCAGCAGGTCGATGATGCGGGTCTTCTTGCTGGACCGCTCGGACTCGCCGACCCCGCCGCCGCCGATCACCATGTACTTCTCGTCCTGCGCGGGCGGCAGCAGCACCGTGCCCGCGGTCTCCAGGAGCTTCGGGTCGGACATGCCCTTGAGCTTGTTGAACTTGTTCGTCTTCAGGTCCCAGACACCCGGGTCGCGGCCGACGTCGTCGGGGCCGTAACCGGCGTTCGCGCCCGAGTAGAACAGCTTGCCGTTCTGCATCAGGGAGATCGCCGGGTAGGTCGGGAACTGCCTGACGCCCTTGGTGTACGTCCACTTCTTGGTCTTCGGGTCGTACACCTCGTTCTTGCCCGGCACCAGCTGACCGATCTCGTCCAGGCCGGAGAGGCTGAGGATCTTGCCGTCGGACAGAGTGGTGAGCGTCGGGTACCAGCGCGCCTCGTTCATCGGGTCGACCTTGATGTACTTCTCGGCGACCGGGTCGAACTCGTAGGCGTCCTTGATGCCCTGGAAGTCCTTCTTGTCCAGGGCGAGCTTCTCGGCGATGCCGTACGTGTTGCGTGCCTCGGCGCCTGACAGGCCCTGCACGCGGTAGTTGTCCTGCGTACCCGTCTCGTACTTCTTGCCGCTCTTCTGCGCCTCGACGTAGATCCGGCCCAGGCCGGGCTCGTTGCGCAGGAACTTGCCGGTGTCCGGGTCGAAGACCTTCTTGGCCCGCTCGACGACGACCGGGTCCTTCGACACGAACGTCTTGCCGCCCTCCTTGCCCGTGAAGCGGGTGCCCGCGGGCAGGGTGATCGGCTTGTCCGGGTTCTCGTTGTGGACGACCATCAGGCCGCCGGCCTTGGTGATGTCGCCCTGGAGCTTCTCGTACCGCTTGGTGCCGCCGGCGATCAGCAGGTTGCCGTTGGGCAGCTGCGTGTGGCCCGTGCAGAACAGGTCGGCCGGCGTCGGGACCTTCTTGATCGTCTTCTTGACCGGGTCCCAGACACGCGTGTCGAACTTCTTCGCGTCGAAGTTGTCCTGGTTGTTGCCGGAGCCCGCGATCAGCAGGATCTTGCCGGTGTGCAGGAGCGCGGCGTGGATCGTGTTGAGCCGGTACTCCTCGGGGAACTCGACGATGTCCCACTTGCCGTTGGCGGCCTTGTACTCGGGCTTGTTGATCTTGTACTCGTGGTACTGATCCGTCCCGAAGCGGTAGAGCGCGGGTCCGTTCATCCCGGCCAGCGCAAGCACCACCGCCGCACCTATCGCGATGCGGCGGGCGCGGCGGCGGCTGGAACCGTCTTTCACTTCAATCCCCGTCTAACTTGTCGTGGTGGCTGGCGTGCGAGGCTTTTCGGCCGGGGGGCCTTGGGGGCCGGGCTCCGAGGGCCGGCGGCGGGGTCGCCGCCGGTCTCAGTTACCGGAGTGATGCTGACGTCCCCCGAGGGAGATCTGCACCGTCTGGTCGTTGCCCCCGCCTGCCGCCCAGCTGGGCTTCTGCTGGGGCGTGTGCGGTGCGGCCGGAGGCTGCTGTGAACCCTGTGGCTGGAGGGGGATGCGGCTGTCCTGCGGGGGCGCGGGCGGGTCCTGGGGACCGCCCTGCCGGTGCTTGCGCCCCTTCTTGTCCTGCCGCATCATCCAGCGCCAGGCGAACATCGGCGAGGCCGTGATGAGCAGCGCGAAGGTCGCCCAGATGATCATCGCCGGGTGGGCGTGACCGTAGACGAAGCCTGCGCCGATCGAACCGGCGAAGATCGCCATGAAGTACCAGTGGTACCGGAACGTCCCGAACCAGGTGTCCGGGCTCGCGGAATCGCCCTTCGGGGTGACCACGAACTTGCTCTTGCGACGCAGGACGGAGTCGATCAGCGCCTTCGCGTAGAGCGGCGCCGACAGCGCGGACATGATCATGCCGGCCACACCGCCGGAGCCCTCGGGCTCGTGCGGCGAGACGTTGTGGCGGCGGTTCCAGACGTAGAGACCGATCTGCAGCGCGGAGGCGTTGCCGTAGAGCATCAGCCAGATCGCCGGGTCGATGTTCACACCCGAGGCGCCCAGGCCCAGGAACAGCGCACAGCTCAGCGCCGCCAGGATCCAGTTGAGGGCGGACATCGGGTAGAAGATGATCATCATCGTGTAGTTGAAGAGCTTGCTCGGCGGAAGCGAGTACCAGCCCTTCCAGTACTGCTTGAGGATCGTCTCGTACGTCCCTCGCGACCAGCGCATCTGCTGGGTGAAGAAGTCCGTCCAGGCGTTCGGGCCCTCACCGACGGCCAGCACGTCCGGCGTGTAGACCGAGCGCCACTTCTTGCCCGTCGCCGGGTTCTTGTGGCGGTGGATCTCGAAGCCGGTCGCCATGTCCTCGGTGATCGAGTCGTACAGACCGCCGATCTGCTTCAGCGCCTTGATGCGTACGGCGTTGGACGTGCCGACGAACATCGGGGAGCCGTAGGCGTTGCCGGCCCGCTGGATCAGCGCGTGGAACAGGAACTGCTGCGACTCGGCGGCCTTGGTGATCGGGTTGTCGTAGTTGCCGTACACCTGCGGGCCGACGACGAACGCGACGTCCGGGTCGCGGAAGTAGCCCATCATCCGCTCCAGGAACTCGGGGAGCGGGACGTGGTCGGTGTCGACGGAGGCGAAGAAGTCGTACTCGCCGCCGTGCATCGCGATCCACGCGTTGTAGTTGCCGTGCTTGGTCTTCGCGCGGTGCGGGCCCTTGGGCATGTTCCACTTCGCGACGCCCTTGCGGGAGAAGTGGCGCACGCCGAGGCGCTCGCAGACCTCCCGGACCTCGGGGTCGTTGCCCTCGTCGAGCAGCCAGACATGCATGAGGCCGCGGTGGCGGATCTTGACCGCGGCTTCGAGGGTCTTCGTCACCATCTCCAGCGGCTCCTTGCCGGGCACGAAGGAGGTGAGGAAGGCCACTCTCGTACCGGTCTCGGGCACCACCGGGATCGGGTCGCGGGCGACCAGCGTGGCGTGCGCGTTCGACAGCACGTTCATGCAGCGGAAGAGCTCGATCAGACCGATCGAGACCAGCATCACGATGTCGAGCGCCGGCAGGAAGTCGAAGGCCGGGTAGTCGCGTTCGGTCCAGTGCGCGGGCTGGAGCAGCCATACGAGCAGGACGAGCGAGAGCAGCGGCGCCGCGCCCAGCATCAGGGCAGCGCGCAGCCGGTGCGGCTCCTGCGAGAGCAGCGAGCGGTACTGCACCTTGTACGGCTGGGTCGGATCGGGCTGTGTGAGAGGCCCCGCAAGCCTGCTGTAGTGCTCGTAGTCGTATCTCGGCAGTGTCTTCTTGATTCTCCGGAAGCTGCCGGTCCGAGTCTGTGACGGCACCCTCAGTTGGGTGGTCTCGGACGGATCGGAGTTCTGCCGGGCGCCCGTCGGCGTCGACGTCATGAGTCATCCCCCCACACGCGAACCATCGCGTGCTCGTTGTTCCTTTCGCCTGCTCATGTCCCCCTAGACATTCACAGGCGCATCAACAGCAGGCCCCCGCCACCACATCATCCACATACCCTATAGACACGGCGCACCGGCCTTCCGGTTGCATGATGCCCCCCTCGACATCCGTTCATGAACGGGGCCCCTATTCCCCGCCTTCGCACGCAACCGGTTCCAAGCCCCCAACTGCCCAGTAACCGCAGCCTCTTGTCGCCCAGGGTTCTACGCCGTTCACCATGATCGCAAGATGCGAAACATGGTGTTTACCGGTCATACGCGCTCATTGGGGTGTCTGATGGTCTCGTTCGGAGTGGTGGCGGTCAAGCGCGTACGGATGTTGCCGAAGTGTTCTCTTATCGCGTCCTCCGCCCTGGTCGCGTCGCCGGAGCGCACCGCGTCGAGGATCTCCCGGTGCTGCCGACAGGTGACCTTCGGGTCCTGCGGCAGCCCCACGAGATCCGTGCGTACGCGGTGGAAGGCGTCCCAGAAGGCCTCCAGGAGCTCGCTCAGCAGCAGGTTGCCCAGACCCCGGTAGAGGGTGGCGTGAAAGGCGCGGTCGGTGTCCGCGAGACCGGTGCCGGCGGCTGCCTCCGCGTCCATACGGTCCACCAGAGCATCCAGTTCGGCGAGATCGCCCGCCGGGACCCGGCCCGCGAGCCGGACGATCAGCCCGGTCTCCACGGCCTCGCGCAGCTGCAGGAGCTGGAGCAGGCTGTCCTCGCCCCGGTAGTGCCCGGCGACCGTGCGGAAGGCCAGGCCCTCGATCATCGGGGCCATGGACATCGGTCCCACATAGGTGCCGAAGCCGTGCCGGATCTCGACGATGCCCATCGCCTGGAGCGCCTTCAGCGCCTCGCGCACGGAATTGCGGCTGGCGCCGAGCAGCTCCATGAGCTCGGGCTCGGTCGGAAGTACGGCGCCCGAGGGCAGCCGGCGGTCAATGATGAGCTTCTTGATCCGCTCCTGGAGGTCGCGCGCCATGGCCAGAGGGTAGCGGGCCGAAAGGGTTCGGCCATACGCGATGGAGTTTCGGCCGCATGCGAAGAGGCTCCCCGCGGTGACGAGGAGCCTCTTCGGTGGTGCGCCGCCAGGGACTCGAA
>NZ_LIQZ01000045.1 GCF_001418655.1 Streptomyces phaeochromogenes
CGCCCCCAGACCCCCGCATCGGCCTGAACGGCCTCGTCCTCAAACGCCGGACGGGCTGAGATGTGCCTGGACTGGGCTATAGAGGTTCGGCCCGGCCGCGCAATCTTCAGCCCCTCCGGCGTTTGAGGAGCGGGGGTTCGGGGGCGGAGCCCCCGAAAGGGACGATGGGGGTCCCGCCGCTCGAGCGAAGCCGAGAGTGGGGGAGGGTAGGGGCGAGCGAGCCGAGCCCCAGGCCGGGACCGGTTCGCTTTGTTCGGTTCGCGTCCGGCGTACTGCTCGTACGGGTCGTCGGGGCCAGGGCTCCCACGGTTTGTCCCACGCCTCTCTTCCCGTCGTCCCGTCGCCGGGAACTCGGTCGATGTGGATCTACCTTTGATCTTGGCCAGTGCTCCGCCGTTTTCGGCGGGGGTGGAGGCCATCTCAGGGCTGTTCTGACCCGCGCTGTGAGCACGGTCCGCAGTGTTGTCCTCAGCCGGCGGGGCGTTGCTGGTTCTCGATGTACTGCTTGACGACGGTCAGTGGTGCCCCTCCGCAGGACCCGGCGAAGTAGGAGCCGGACCAGAAGTGTCCGCCCCACAGGTAGCGGCGGACATGGGCGTCGTATTCCTGGCGCAGGCGTCGGGAGGAGACGCCCTTGAGGCTGTTGACCAGCTTGGAGAGCTGGACCTTGGGTGGGTAGTGGACGAGGAGG
The DNA here is from genome assembly GCF_001418655.1 of Streptomyces phaeochromogenes. Classification (GTDB taxonomy): domain Bacteria; phylum Actinomycetota; class Actinomycetes; order Streptomycetales; family Streptomycetaceae; genus Streptomyces; species Streptomyces phaeochromogenes. The sequence continues at coordinate 692 of NZ_LIQZ01000045.1, forward strand.
TGGACGTGGTCCTGTTCGCCGTTGAACTGCTTCAGCTCGGCCTCGAAGTCCTGGCAGACCTCGCGCATGCGCCGGGCCGCGGACTGGCAACACAAGACCACCACCCAGATCGCCGACACGTACTGCGTCGTGGTGGTGGAAGCACTCCAGATCACGAACATGGTCAAGTCCGCCAGGGGAACCGTCGAAGAGCCGGGAACGAACGTCGCCCAGAAATCCGGGCTGAACCGCTCGATCAGCGGAGAGGCATGGGGCCGCACGGTCACCCTGCTGACGTACAAGCCCACCCGCCGGGGTGGCACCCTGGCCAAAGCCCCCGCCCCGGGCACCTCCCCGCGTTGCTCAGCCTGTGGGTTCACCACCCCCGGCTGCCGGGAGGGCAGTCGTCAGGCGCGCACCGCGCGTCAAGCCATCCACCGCAAGGTAGGGCGGAATCTCCCTCGTTTACGTGGGAGATCGCTTCAACGTCGCAGCGCCGGAACCGTCACGTCCATCGAATCTTTTCGACCATTCCTTTCAGCTGAGCTGAACGTCTCGGTTGTACGCACAGGACGTACCCCGAGCTGGCCGAACACCGTCGCCCCGAAGGCCAGGGCCATGCCCGCCAGCTGTACGGGACCCAGCGCCTGGCCGAGTGCCGCCCAGCCGATGACGGCCGCCGTGAGCGGGGAGAGCGGGCCGAGGAAGGTGACCTGGGTGGCGGTGAGCCGGCCGATGCCGCGGAACCAGAGCCAGTACGCGACCGCCGTGTTGGCCAGCGCCAGATAGAGGTAGCCGCCGACCGCCCGGCCGTCGAGCGCGGGCGGCGCGCCCTCCACCAGCAGCGCGACCGGGACCATCAACAGCCCGCCCGCGGTCAGCTGCCAGCCGGTGAGGGCGAGCGGGCCGACCCCCTCGGGACGCCCCCACCGCTTCGTCAGCACGGTGCCCGCGGACATCGACGCGGTCGCGGCGAGGGCGGCCAGCACACCCACGGCGTCCAGCGCACCGGCCGCCTTCAGCACGACCAGGCTCACGCCGAGGGCAGCCGCGATGCCCGTGAGGAGCGTACGGAGGGTCGGGCGTTCGCCGAGCAGGACCGCCGCGAGGCCCACGACGAAGAGCGGGCCGACGGAACCGACGACCGCCGCCATACCGCCCGGCAGCCGGTACGCGGAGAGGAAGAGCAGCGGGAAGAAGGCGCCGATGTTCAGAGCGCCCAGGGCCGCCGCCTTCCACCACCAGACCCCGCGGGGCAGCGTGCGGGCGAGGGCGAGCAGGACGAGTCCGGCGGGCAGGGCGCGCATCAGGCCGGTGAACAGGGGGCGGTCGGCCGGCAGGAACTCCGTGGTGACGGCGTAGGTGCTGCCCCAGGAGACGGGGGCCAGGGCGGTGAGCGCGATGACGGTGCTGCGGTTCATGACCGGCTCCATGAGGGGGTGGCTCGGGAGCTGACTCCGGAAGACGACTCCGGGAGTTAGCTTGGCAGTAATTAGCTTAGCGCTAAGCTACTTATCGTCAAGCCACCTTCTTGCAGCCCGGTCATACGGTGCGGATACTCGCCCCATGAGCACATCCAAGGCCGCCAGGACCCCCACGGACCCCGTCGACGCGATCATCGACCAGTGGGCCGCCGTCCGGCCCGACCTGGACACGGCCGCGATGGAGGTCTTCGGCCGCGTCTTCCGGCTCTCGCGGGCGATGGGCGACCGGATGGAGAAGACGTACGCGCGGCTCGGCATCTCGCGCGGCGAGTTCGACGTGCTCGCCACCCTGCGACGGTCCGGCGACCCGTACGCCCTCTCGCCCCGCCAGCTCTCGGCGACGCTGATGCTGACCACGGGCGGCATGACCGGCCGCCTCGACAAGCTGGAACGGGCCGGTCTCCTCCGCAGGTCCCCCGACCCTCATGACCGCCGCGCCCTCCAAGTGACGCTCACGGACAAGGGGTTGACCCTCGTCGACGAGGCGGTCGGCGCCGGGCTCGCCGTCCAGACGGAGGCGTTGTCGTCCCTCGACGAGGAACAGGCCGGGCAACTGGCCGACCTGTTGCGTCAGTTGCTTGCCGGAACGGGCCGGACGAGTCGCTAGCGACTCGCCGGAGTGGGGGGTGCGGGTCGGATGTGGCCAGGTGCGCCCACGCGGCGGAGCCGCACAATGTCACAGCCCCGCGCCCCTTATGAGGCGGGGATCGCGGGGATGGTCAGTCCTGCCCCATCGCCGCCGTCAGTGCCGCCTCGGTCTCCTCGGCGGTCGGTGATTCCGCCGCCCAGGCCGCGTAGCCGTCCGGGCGGATCAGGAGGGTTGTGCGGCGGGCGCTCGCCCAACTTCCCACGGCCAGACGGTCCTTGCGGGTGTCCGCGCCGACGTCGGTGCCAGCGTCGACGCCGGCGCCGGTGGGTGCGTCCGGCGGGGTGATGAGTACGAACCTGCCGCCACGCAGGGCCTCGTACAGGCGGCCGTCCCGAAGGGCCACGTCCGGGACGCGCTTGCCGACCAAGGGGTGGGCGCCTCGCGGGGACCGGTAGGAGTAGCCGATGCCGGTGATCTGGCCGATCATGCGGGTGCGGGCCGGGCGGGCGTGGTCCAGGAACGTGGTGAGCAGGGTGCGGGCCGCGAGCGTCCAGGGCCGGTTGGCCATCGCGAGCCGTACGATTCCGCCGCTGCTGCGGAGGACGGACCTGCCGACGGGGTGGCGTTCGGACTGGTAGGTGTCCAACAGGTCGGCGTGGACGTGGCCGTTGAGTGTCGCCGCCAGCTTCCAGCTCAGGTTGGCGGCGTCCTGGAGTCCGGTGTTCATGCCCTGGCCGCCGGCCGGGGTGTGCACGTGCGCGGCGTCCCCGGCCAGGAAGACCCGGCCCACCCGGTACGCCGGAGCCTGTCGCTCGTCACTGTGGAAGCGGGACATCCAGCGGGCGTCGTGCATACCGTAGTCGCGGCCGAGGGCGAGGCGGGTGATCTCCTTGACCTCGTCGAGGTCGAGGGGCGCGTCGTCGGCGACGTTGCGCCTTCGGTCCCAGCCGATCACCCGGTAGTAGCCGTCCCCGAAGGGCGCCAGGAACGCGAACGCGTCCCCGACCGCGTTCACGGTCAGCAGCGTCTCCGGCTCCTCGGCGAGCCGGACATCGGCGAGGACGACGGAACGGATCGCCGATCGCCCGGGGAACGGCAGCCCCACCGCCTCCCGCACGGCACTGCGCATCCCGTCCGTCCCGACGACGTACGCGGCCCGCAGCTCCTCCGGTCCCCTGCCGGTCCCCCCAGTCCCCTCGGCACCGGTGGCCGCGCGCACCCTGAGGGTCACCCCGTCCGCGTCCTGGACCAGCCCGGTCACCTCGGTCTCGTACGCGAACCGCACCCCGGCCTCCACCGCCCGCCGCTCCAACACCCGCTCCACCTCGTACTGCGGCAGCACGAGCAGGTGGTTGAAGCGGGAGGGGAGGGTGGTCAGGTCGACGGTCAGGCGGGAGAAGAGCCGGAGCCGGTCGAGCGTCTGCCCCTTGCTCTCCAGCTCGTCGGCGAGGCCTCGGGCGTCGAGCTGCTCCAGCGTGCGGGCGTGCAGCACGAACGCGCGGGAGAGGTTGCTGGTCCTGTGCGGACGCTTCTCGACGAGCGTGACGGGGATGCCGGCGGTGGCGAGGTCGCCGGCCAGCAGCAGTCCGGTGGGGCCCGCGCCGACGACGATGACGTCGCGGGAAACGGCGCCGGCCGTACGGGGGGTGCCGTGCTTGTCGGTCGTGCCGGTCGAACCGGTCATGGCGGCCTCCTGGTGCCAACGGTTGTTGGTCAAGGGCTGTTGGCAAACACCGGGTGGTCCGGTTGCCAACGCTCGTAGGCCAACGCTTGTAGGCCAACGCCCGTTTGCCACCATAGGGCGACACCCCTGGCTCGTCAACAGCTGTTGGCCTACGCTTGTTGGCATGACCGACACCGACTCCCCCACCCAGCACGCGCAGCCCCCTCAGCCCGCCCGCCGCTCCGACGCCACCCGCGCCACGATCCTCACCGCCGCGCGCGAACGCTTCGCCGCCGACGGGTACGAACGCGCGACCATCCGCGCCATCGCCCGTGACGCGAAGATCGACCCGTCGATGGTGATGCGCTACTACGGCAACAAGGAGGGCCTGTTCGCGGCGGCCGTCGACATCGATCTGCGGCTGCCGGTGCCGGAGAAGGTGCCGAAGGAGGAGGTCGGCCGGATCTTCGTCGAGCACTTCGTGGCGCTGTGGGAGAAGAACGAGGTGCTCACGGCGTTGCTGCGGGTCGGGGTCACCAACGCCGCCGGGGCCGAGCGCATGCAGGGCATCTTCAAGGAGCAGTTGGTGCCGGTGGCCCTGCGCGTCTGCCCCGACCCCGAGCAGGTCCCGGCCCGCGCCGCGCTCGTGGCGTCACAGATGCTGGGCATGGCGCTGACCCGGTACGTCCTGCGCCTGCCGCCCGCCGTGGACCTGCCCCGCGAGGAGATCGTGGCCTGGCTGGCACCGACCGTCCAGCGCTATCTGACGGCCCCGCACCCGGGCCCCGCCCACTGAAGCGACAGCCACAGAGCGCGGTGCCCGGACCGGTCGGAAACACGTCGAGGGCACCGTCCTCGGGCACGTACGACGACTGCCGTACGGACGCGAGGACGATGCCCTCGAAACAGAAAATCTCAGTGGCCGGAGCCCGCCGAGGTCAGGAAGCCTTCACGGCCGCCTTCGTCTTGGCCTTGCCCTTCGCCTTCGGGTGACGGTCCGTCGACCCGTCGAGGACCCAGACCAGAGCGGCGATCAGCAGGAACAGCCCGATCGGCGCCGCGACAAAGAGCCCCAGCGTCTCGATGACGCTCAGGCCCGGGCCGGGGTCGTCGCCGTCGTCAGGCGTCACCGCGAGCGCGGGGGACGACATCAGCAGCATCATCAGCGTCGTACCGGCAGCCAGGGCGCCGGCGCGCAGGGCGTTCTTCTTGTCCACGGTGCAAACGTAGCGAACACCTAATCCGGCCGCGCGCCCGGGGGTGCCGTACGAGGCGAAACGCCTCCCGAGTCCGGCCCGGGATCCACGACATCCGGCCCGGAATCCAGGGCATCCGGCCCGCATCAGCCCTCCACTTCCACCCCCCGGCCCGCGCGCAGCACGTCGATGAGGGCGTGCAGCCGGGGTGAGGCGGCGAGTTCCTCCAGGGTGACGGGGCGGCCCTCGGCGTCGGCGACGGGCAGGCGCCAGTTGGGGTACTGGTCCCAGGTGCCGGGCAGGTTCTGCGGGCGGCGGTCGCCGACGGTGTCCGGGAGCCAGACGCCGATCATGCGGGCGGGGGTGCGCAGCAGGAATCGGTGCAGGCCCTGGATCTGCGCCTCCTCCGAGTCCTCCGACTGCCCGCCGGCCGCGCCCTGGAGCAGTCCGAGCCGGGCGAGCAGCGCCAGCCACTCCCCCACGTCAGCAGCCGCCTCGGCCCGTTCCTCCTCCACGGGGCGGGTCAACAGGCCCAGCCGGTCGCGGAGTTCGACGTGGTCGCCGGTGAGCCGGGACGCGGTGGGCGGCAGGTCGTGGGTGGTGGCGGTGGCGAGGCAGTCGGCGCGCCAGCTTTCGGGGGGCAACGGCAGGCCCGTACCGTCCCAGTCGCGTTCGAACCACAGCACCGACGTGCCGAGTACGCCGTGCTCGTGCAGCTTCTCCCGGACGCCCGGCTCGACGGTGCCGAGGTCCTCGCCGATCACCAGTGCCCCGGCGCGGTACGCCTCCAGCGCGAGGATCGCGAGCATGGCCTCGGCGTCGTAACGGACATACGTTCCCTCGGTGGCCGGGCGGCCCTGGGGGATCCACCAGAGGCGGAAGAGGCCCATGACGTGGTCGATACGGAGGGCGCCGGCGTAGCGGAAGAGGGCGCGCAGGAGGCGGCGGTAGGGGGCGTAGCCGGACTCGGCGAGGCGGTCCGGGCGCCATGGCGGCAGCCCCCAGTCCTGGCCCTGCACGCTGAACGCGTCCGGGGGCGCGCCGACCGACATGCCCGCCGCGAAGTACTCCTGTTGCGCCCAGGCGTCGGCGCCGCCCGGGTGGACGCCCACCGCGAGGTCGTGCACGAGCCCCACGCCCATGCCCGCGTCGCGCGCGCTGCGCTGGGCGGTGGCGAGCTGGGCGTCCGTCAGCCAGGCGAGGCGGCTGTGGAAGTCGACGCGGTCCATCAACTCGCCCCGGGCGCGGGCGGTTTCGGCCGAGCGGGGGTCGCGCAGGGCGGCCGGCCACTTCTGCCAGTCGGAGCCGTACACCTCGGCGAGCGCGCACCAGGTGGCGTGGTCCTCCAGCGCCTCGCCCTCCTCGGCGAGGAAGTCGCAGTAGGCGGCGCGGCGTCCGGGCCCGAGCGGCACGTCCCGTACAAGCTCCAGGGCCTCGCGCTTCAGCTCCCACACGGCGTCGCGGTCGATCAACGCGCCCTTGCTCAGCACGGATTCGCGCTGCCGCTCGGCCCGCTCCAGGAGCGTACGGACGCGGTCGCGGTCCCGCTCGCCGGCGTACGCGAACTCGGGGACGTCCTCGACGCGCAGGTAGACGGGGTCGGGGTAGCGGCGCGAGGAGGGCCGGTACGGGGAAGGGTCGGTGGGTGCGCCCGGCACGGCCGCGTGCATCGGGTTGACCTGCACGAACCCGGCGCCGAGCGCCCGTCCCGCCCAGGCCGTCAGCTCGGCGAGGTCCCCGAGGTCACCCATGCCCCAGGAGCGTCGGGACAGCAGCGAGTAGACCTGCACGAGCAGCCCGTACGTACGCCCCGGTGCCGCGGGCAGCCGGGTCGGCGCGACGACGAGATGGGCGCGGGCGGTCCGTCCGTCGGGAGCGGTGGCCTCCAACTCGTGGACGCCGAGCGGCAGTTGCTCGGCTGAGGCACGCGTCTCGCCCTGCTCGGTACGGATCCGCAGCCGGGTACCGGCTGGCAGTGCGGCGAGGGCGGCGGCGAGCGAGGAGTCTCCCGGGAATCCGGGCGGGGCGGCCGGGCCTTGGCCCGCCTGCGCGCCCTCGTCCGCCTCCGACTGGTTCTCGCCCGGCGCGGGCCGGATCTCGCCCGGCGCGCGCTCGTCCTCGTCCGCCCCCGAGGCGGACTCGCGCGCCCCGGGGCCGTGGTCGCTCCCGGCGGCCGTCGGCGCCCCGCTCCAGCTCACCAGTGTCGGTGGGAGCAGTCGTTCCCGTAGCTCCGTCTCGCGTGCCGTGAGCGCCGTGCGGACGGCGTCCGGTGTCGCGGCGGCGACGCCCAGCGCGGCGAGGACGGCGACGACCGCGGCGTCCGAGGCCGCGACCGTGCGCCCCGGGGACGGGCTGAAGGAGGTGGCGACGCCGTGCAGCGCGGCGAGCCGGGAGAGCGGCATCAGACCCCCGATGGGTCCAGGCCCGCGGCGGCGCCCGTGGAGGTGGGCTCGCTCGTCAGGTGCGCGGCGTCGGCGAGAGGCGGTTCGCTGGTGAGGGGGGCGGCGTCGGGCAGCGGCGGCTCGCTGGTGAGCGGCGTCTCCGCGCAGGGCCCTTCGGCGGTGAAGACACAGATGTACGGGTCGGGGTCGGCGGGCTGCTCCGCCGGGCGTTTGGAGAGGGCCGAGAGCAGAAGCTGTGCTGATGCGGCCATGGGGGCCTCCTTGGTCGTCGCGGGCAGTCGCACGGCATCCGTCACGGGTAGCCGTACGGCGGGTCAGGGCAGCCCTACCCAGCGGGCGGGCGCGCAGACGTGACAGCCCGGACAACGTGCCCTTGTTCACATTCTGACCCTTCTGCGCCGGGTGACCAAGAGCGCCTGTGCGACCACCGTCCGCGATCGGCCCCCTCCCGGGGTGCGGCCCGGGCCCCCCAGGGCACGGGCGAGGTTTTTCCGCGATCACTATTCACTCGCTACATATACTGAGTACATAATGGTCGCCATGAGCACCCGCCACATCCTCCTGGGGCTGCTCGCCGGAGGGCCGAGCCATGGCTACGACCTCAAGCGACGCCATGACGAACGCTTCCCGCAGGCCCGCCCGCTGGCCTACGGCCAGGTCTATACGACGTTGCAGCGCCTGGTCCGCGACGGTCTCGCGGAGGTCGACGGGACCGATTCGGACGGCGGTCCGGAGCGGACGCTGTACCGGTCCACCGACGACGGAGCGAAGGAACTCGTCGCATGGACGGGCGAGATCACCCCGCCGGCACCCTTCGTGACGAACGAGATCTTCGCCAAGGTCGTGTGCGCGATCCTCGCCTCGGCCGACCCCGCCCGGTATCTGAGCACCCAGCGCGCCGCACACATGGCGCGTATGCGGGAGCTCACGGCGGTCAAGACGGCGCCCGGCGCCGATCTCGCAACCGTCCTCTCGGCCGACTACGCCCTCAACCACCTCGACGCCGATCTGCGCTGGATGACCACCACCGCGGCCCGGCTCACCACTCTGACCGCGGAGGTCGACGGAGCATGAGCAGTACGCCCATGAGCAGTACGCCCATGAGCAGTACGCAGAAGACCGTGCCGGTCCTGGCGGCCCGAGGCCTCACCAAGACGCACGGCAGGACCCAGGCGCTACGGGGCGCCTCGGTCGAGCTGCGCCCGGGCGAGATCCTCGCCGTCACCGGCACGAGCGGCAGCGGCAAGTCCACGCTGCTGCACTGCCTTGCGGGGATCGTCCGCCCCGACGAGGGCTCGGTCGTCTACGCCGAGCAGCGCCTCGACCAGCTGCCGGAACAGCGGCTGAGCGAGTTGCGGCGTACGGAGTTCGGGGTGGTGTTCCAGTTCGGGCAGCTGATACCCGAGTTGACCGCGCTGGACAACGTCGCGCTGCCGCTGCTGCTCGCGGGGGCCTCCCGCAAGGACTCCCACGAGCGGGCGGGCGAGTGGCTGGAGCGGTTCGGCGTACGCGGCCAGGAGGAGCTGCGGCCCGGGGAGATGAGCGGTGGCCAGGCTCAACGGGTGTCGCTGGCGCGGGCGTTGATCACCGGTCCGAAGGTCGTCTTCGCGGACGAACCCACCGGCGCGCTCGACTCCCTCGCGAGCGAGGGGGTGATGGCGGCGCTGGCGCACACGGCCCGGGAGTCCGGCACGGCGGTGCTGCTCGTCACGCACGACGCGCAGGTCGCGGCGTACGCGGACCGTGAGGTGGAGCTGCGCGACGGGGTCGTCGTCTCCGGGGCGGACGCCGTCGTGGAGATGTTCCGATGAGGGCCGACCTGCGGCTCGCGCTGCTGCTGACGCGGGGGTCGGACCGGCGGGAGTGGTGGCGGGTGATGCTGACGGCGGTGGGGGCCGCGTTCGCCACCGGCCTCGGGTTCGCGGCGGTCGCGGTCGCCTCGGTGGAGGGGCAGGTGTCCACCTCGTACTTTCACGGTCTCCTGAACCAGCCTGGGCAGCGCGCCGGGGTGGTCGTCACGCTGTTGCTCCTGTGGGTGCCGGTGCTCGGCTTCCTCGGACAGTGCGCACGCATCGGCGCCGTGCACCGCGACCGCAGGCTGGCCCGGCTGCGGCTCGCCGGGGCGACGCCGAAGCAGGTGCGGCACATCGCGGCCCTGGAGGCCGGGCTCGCCTGTCTGCTGGGGGCGGTGGTCGCCGCGGTGTTCTCCGCGCTCCTCATGGTGAACCTGTTGCAACAGCGGCTTCCGCCGGCGGCCTGGGGCGGCTTCGCCCTGGTGACGTTCGCCGTGCCGCGCCTCGCCGTGGTGGTGAGTGTGGTCGCGCTGCGCCGGGTCGTGGCCTCGCCGCTCGGCTGGGTGCGCCGGGTGCGGCCGGGTCACGGACGGGTCGCCACCCTCACCCTTGTGGTGCCGGCGGTACTGGTGGGCCTGGCCGCCCTGCTGATCGTCATGCGGAGCACCGGGCCGGGGGCCACCTCGTTCCCCCTGCTGGTGTTCTCCGCGGTGGCGCTGACCGGTGCGGGCTCGGTGGCGGTTGCCGGGATCACCGCACGGGCCATCGGCAAGCGGCTCGCCGCCCGGACCGGGAACCCCGCGGTCCTGATCGCCGCCGAACGGCTCCGGGCCGACCCGTGGGCCACCGCGCGCACCAACGCGGCCGTACTCCTGGTGGCCGTCGTGGGCGTGGGCTTCGTGGGCGTACGCCAGATCTTCCTCCACTCCGTGCATCACCCGCAGGAGGGTCTGCCCCACAGCCCCGAGGACCTGGCGTTCTACACCACCGGCGCCAACCTGGCGGGCGCCGCCGTCCTGATCGCGCTGCTGATCAGCGTGGGCGGTCTTGCCGTGGGCACCGCCGAGTCGCTCGCCACCCGGCGCCGTGGCCTCGCCGCACAGGCCGCGGCGGGCGTACCGCAGAAGGTGCTGGGCCGGGCGCTGCTCCTTGAGACCGCGCTGCCGCTGGCCCCGGCGATGCTGCTCGCGGGCTTCGGCGGCGCGGCGGTGTACTTCGCGTACGGATGGGTCGTGGATGCTGCGGCCATCCCGATACTGGTGCCGCTGCTGGTGCCGGTGGCCGTCTACGCCGCCTGCCTCCTCGCCGCCGCCACTTCTCTGCCCCTGCTACGCCGTTCGGTGCACCCGGCGGAGCTGCGCTTCGCCTAGCCGCGCCGCAGAACTCCGGCTCTCCGGGACGCACGAGGGGACTTCCCTGAGAGCCGGAAAAGCCGGAAAGACGAAAGAAACGGCGGGCCGGCACACGAAGGAGACGGCGAACCGGCCCGCACGAAAAAGGCGGACCGGCCCGCACAGCGCAAGACGGACCAGCCCGCGCAACGCGAGACGAACCGGCCCGCGCCAAAAATGCGGAGTCAACCCGCGCCAAAGAAGCGGAACCGGCCCGCACAAGGCAAGACGAAGGCCCGGATCGTCAGGCGGAAATGCCGTCGATCCGGGCCATCGCGTCCTCCGCGCCGTACGGCTGCAGGTATGGCAGCCAGCGCGGGTCCCTATGCCCGGTTCCGATGATGCGCCAAGCGAGCCCCGTCGGCGGGGCCGGTTTATGGCGCAGGCGCCAGCCGATCTCGACCAGGTGACGGTCGGCCTTGACGTGGTTGCAGCGGCGGCAGGACGCCACCACGTTGTCCCAGACGTGCTGACCCCCGCGGCTGCGCGGGATGACGTGGTCGACGCTGGTTGCGACGCCACCGCAATACATGCACCGGCCGCCGTCGCGGGCGAAGAGCGCCCTACGGGTCAGCGGAACGGGCCCCCGGTAAGGGACCCGTACGAACCTCTTCAGCCGGACCACGCTGGGTGCGGGGACAGTAACGGTTGCACTATGCATAAAGGCGCCGGATTCCTCGAGGCAGACAGCCTTGTTCTCGAGGACGAGGACGAGCGCGCGGCGGAGCGGTACGACGCCGAGGGGCTCGTACGACGCGTTGAGGACCAGGACATGCGGCACGGATGGCCTCCTTGTACGCCGGCGGCGCGTGGCTCGCGCCGGGACGATCTGTAGTCAGTCTCCCCTCATGCCTGGTGGAAGCGCCACCATGTCCCGGTAACGGGCTGGGAGTGTTTTCGACCACACCCTCTTCATCCCCAGGTGAGCACGGTCTCTCCCTCGAACATTGCAACGATCCGCACATGCTGCCCCGTTAGTGTGGTGGTTCTGCCCGTCGGTGCCCCTATTCCGATGTCCCTGCCGCGGGCGGACCGCTACGCCTGGAGGTACCTGCCGTGTTCTTGTCCGTCCTGTCGGCCGCCGATCCCACCGAGGAACCGACGGCGCCAACGCTCCAGGACGCCCAGGAAAGCGCGAACAACGCCGCGAGCTGGGTCGAGCAGAACTGGTCCACATGGCTCAGCATCGGCCTGCGCGTGCTGCTGATCCTGGTGATTGCGGCCGTGCTGAGAGTGTTCATACGGCGGACCATCACGAAGTTCATAGACCGCATGAACCGCACGGCCCAGGCGGTCGACGGGACGGCCCTCGGCGGCCTCCTGGTCAACGTCGAACGCCGCCGTCAACGGTCCCAGGCCATCGGTTCGGTGCTCCGCTCGGTGGCGTCCTTCGCGATCATGAGCACGGCCGCGCTGATGATCCTCGGCACGTTCGAGATCAACCTGGCCCCGCTGCTGGCCTCGGCCGGTGTGGCGGGCGTGGCGATCGGTTTCGGCGCCCGCAACCTGGTCACGGACTTCCTCTCCGGTGTCTTCATGATCCTGGAGGACCAGTACGGCGTGGGCGACACGGTCGACGCGGGCGTCGCCTCCGGCGAGGTCATCGAGGTGGGTCTGCGCGTCACCAAGCTCCGCGGCGACAACGGCGAGATCTGGTACGTCCGAAACGGCGAGGTCAAGCGCATCGGCAACCTCTCCCAGGGCTGGGCCACGGCCGGTGTCGACGTCACGGTCCACCCCTCGGAGGACCTGGACCGGGTGAAGGCCGTCCTCAACCAGGTCGGCGAGGACATGAGCAAGGCCGAGCCCTGGAACGAACGCCTCTGGGGACCCATCGAGGTCCTCGGCCTCGACAGCGTCCTTCTCGACTCGATGGTCGTCCACGTCTCGGCGAAGACGATGCCCGGCAAGGCGCTGAGCGTCGAGCGCGAACTCCGCTGGCGCATCAAGCACGCCCTGGACGGGGCCGGCATCCGCATCGTCGGCGGTCTCCCCGCCCAGCAGGACGAGGAGGCGGCCCCCGACCCGACGGCGGGCATGGCGGCCCCGTCGGCCTACTCGAACTCCGCGTCCCCCCAGTCGCAGACGGCGTCGCCCATAGCGCCGCCGGCGGTCCCGACGAATGTGACGAAGTAGGGGCGAGAGCTTTCTCATACGCGCACCGGCCTCTGTGGGGCGGCATCCGGGTCACTCCGGGTGCCGCCCCACACGCGTGTCCCCGCACTGTCCGCCGGGTAACGACTTCATTGCCCGACAGTGGCCGGTATTGACGCGTCCCCCACCCCGGGCCTACCTTCCTCCCACCGATAGGAAAGTTTCCTAACAATGATTCCGCGGTGGACTTCCCGGTGGCAGCACTGGGAAGCTGGGCAGCCGAAAGGCAGGTGTCGACACTCATGGCAGGAACCGCCGGTACGCCGGGCACCCCTCGCGTTCTGCGCGCCATGAACGACCGTGCCGCACTCGATCTCCTGCTGGAGCACGGGCCGTTGTCCCGGACGCGGATCGGCAAGCTGACCGGCCTGTCGAAGCCGACCGCTTCGCAGCTGCTGGCCCGGCTGGAGGCGGCGGGGCTCGTCCTCGTCACCGGCACCAGCGAGGGCCGGCCAGGGCCCAACGCACAGCTGTACGCGGTGAACCCGGCCGCCGCCTACGCCGCCGGGCTCGACGTGACGCCCGAGCGGATCCTCGCCGCCGTCGCCGATGTGACGGGGCGGACGGTGGGAGAGTACGAACTGCTCACCCCCGGCCGCCGCGCGGGACAGACCGTCGTACGGCAGGTCACCGACGCCCTCGACGGCGCCGTGAAGGCGGCGGGGCTGGTCCGGGCCGACATCCAGCGGCTCGTCATCGGCACCCCCGGCGCGTTCGACCCCAACACGGGGCGGCTGCGCTACGCCTCCCACCTCCCCGGGTGGCACTCCCCCGCCCTGCTCGACGAGCTCGCGGCAGCGCTGCCGATGCCCGTCGAGTACGAGAACGACGTCAACCTCGTCGCCATAGCCGAGCAGCGGCTCGGTGCGGCCCGGGGCCACGAGGACTTCGTACTGCTGTGGAACGAGGGCGGTCTCGGTGCCGCGCTCGTCCTCGGTGGACGCCTGCACCGCGGCTGGACCGGCGGCGCGGGCGAGGTCGGCTTCCTCCCCGTACCCGGCGCGCCACTCGTGCGGCACGTCACCAAGGCCAACAGCGGCGGCTACCAGGAGCTGGCAGGCTCCCAGGCCATCCCGAAACTCGCCCGTGAACTCGGCATCCAACCCCTGCCGACCGGGCCGTACGCCGAAGTCGCCGCCGCGCTCGTCGAGCAGGCGGCGGACATCAACGCGGGGGCCCACCGGCAGCTCCTGGAGACGTACGCAACGGGGCTCGCCACCGGTCTCGCCTCGCTCGTCTCCGTCCTCGACCCCGAACTCGTCGTCCTCAGCGGGGCCTCGCTCACCAGGGGCGGCGAACCGCTGCGCACCCTGGTGCAGGCCGAGCTGGAGGAGCTGGCCGCGTCCCGGCCGCGCCTCGTGGTCGGCGACGTCGACGAACACCCCGTGCTGCGCGGCGCGTTGGAGAGCGCGCTCGCGGCCACCCGCGACGAGGCCTTCGACACCTCGCGCTGAGCAGGACCCGCACGCCTCCCCCCGCACATCTCCGTACACAACCCGTCCCACACCCCCGTCCCGCCCCAGGGAGACCTCGTCATGCCCAGAATGCCCAGGAAAGCGGTGTTCGCCGCCGCCTCGATAGCCCTTCTCACCACCGCCTGTACCGGCCAGTCGGACACCGGCGCCACGGACGACCCGAACGCGTCGACCACGATCACGTTCTGGCACGGCTGGAGTGCTCCCGCCGAGGTCAAGGCCATCCAGGCGAACATCGACCGCTTCGAGAAGGAACACCCCAACATCAAGGTGAAGGTCGTCGGCAACATCAACGACGACAAGCTCAACCAGGCGCTTCGCGCGGGTGGTTCGAGCGGCCCCGACGTGGTGTCGTCGTTCACCACGTCCAACATCGGCAAGTTCTGTTCGTCCGGCGCCTTCGCGGACCTCAAGCCGTTCATCGAGAAGTCGAAGCTCGACCTCGACAAGATCATTCCGAAGCCGATGCTGGAGTACACCCAGTTCGAGGGCAAGCGCTGCGCGATGCCGCTGCTGGGCGACGCGTACGGCCTCTACTACAACAAGGACGCGTTCAAGAAGGCCGGCATCAAGGCGCCGCCGAAGACGTGGTCCGAGTTCACCGAGGTCGCCAAGAAGCTGACGAAGTCCAAGGGCGACTCGTACGAGCAGCTCGGCTTCATGCCGAACTACCACGGCTACGAGACGGTCGTGGACCACTACATGTCGCAGTGGGACCACGCCTACTTCGACAAGGACGGCAAGTCCAGCATCGCCGAGGACCCGGCGTTCGCGGAGATGTTCACGTACCAGAAGAAGCTCGTCGACAGCCTCGGCGGCTTCCAGAAGCTGGAGAAGTACCGCAACACGTTCGGCGACGAATGGGGCGCCAAGCACCCCTTCCAGACCGGCCAGGTGGCCATGCAGCTCGACGGCGAGTGGCGGCTGGGCATGGCGAAGGACGCGGGCGTGAAGTTCGACATCGGCACGGCTCCCATGCCCGTCGCCGACGACGAGGTCGACGAGTACGGCAAGGGCTTCCTGTCCGGCACGGTCATGGGCGTCGCGCCGCAGAGCAAGAAGCAGAACGCGGCCTGGGAGCTGGTGAAGTACATGACGACCGACACCGCGGCCGTCGTCTCCTTCGCCAACGCGATCCACAACGTGCCGTCCACGTTCGCCGCGCTGAAGTCGCCCGACCTGACGGTCGACCCCGGTTTCAAGACGTTCCTGGACATCGCGCAGAACCCGCACTCCAACACCCCGCCGGCATCCGTCAACGGCTCGACGTACCAGACGACCCTGCAGGACTTCGGCTACCAGTACGAGTCCGGCAAGGCGAAGGATCTGAAGGCCGGTCTGAAGAAGACGGCCGACCAGATCGACCGTGACATCGAGCAGGCGAAGTAGCCACAGATGTCCACGCTCACTCTGCGTGCGAAGCGCCGCCGGTCGGCGCTTCGCACGGCCGCCTTCATGTCGCCGTGGCTGATCGGCTTCAGCGTCTTCTTCGCGTATCCGCTGATCTCGACCGTGTACTTCTCCTTCATGAAGTACGACGGCTTCGGTGTCCCCGTCTTCCGGGGTCTGGACAACTGGAACTACGTCTTCAACGACTACCCCATGTTCTGGCCGGCGCTGCGCAACACCCTGTGGCTGGTGGTCGTCATGGTCACCCTGCGGGTCGCCTTCGGCCTGGGCATCGGCCTGTTGATCACGAAGATCAAGACGGGCACGGGTGTGTTCCGCACCCTCTTCTACCTGCCCTACCTGGCGCCGCCCGTCGCGGCGACGCTGGCCTTCGTCTTCCTGCTCAACCCGGGTACGGGGCCGGTCAACTCGGTCCTCGGCGACCTCGGCCTGCCGACGCCCGGCTGGTTCACGGACGCCGCGTGGTCCAAGCCCGCCCTGACCATGCTGGCCCTCTGGGGCGTCGGCGACCTGATGGTCATCTTCATGGCCGCGCTGCTCGACGTACCGAAGGAGCAGTACGAGGCCGCCGAGCTGGACGGGGCGTCCGCGTGGCACCGGTTCCGGTTCGTGACGCTGCCGAACATCTCGCCGATCGTCATGTTCGCGGTGGTCACCGGCGTGATCCAGACCATGCAGTACTACACACAGCCGCTGGTCGCGGGGAAGGTCGCCTCCGGGATCATCGGCGGCTCGGGCCAGCAGTTCGAACCGGGATACCCCGACAAGTCGACGCTCACCCTGCCGCAGCTCGTCTACAACCTCGGCTTCCAGCGCTTCGACTACGGCTCCGCGTGCGTGGTCGCGCTGGTGCTGTTCGCCCTGTCCATGGTGTTCACCGCGTTTCTGATGCGGCGCCGGGGCGGTCTCATCCAGGCAGGTGACTGACCCATGACCCAAGTACTCGACAAGCCCGTGGAGTTGGGGGCGCCGCCGGTCACCCCCGCCGAGCGGACCGCCCGCCGCAAGGCGCTCCTCGAATGGATCGCCGTGCACGCGCTCGGCGTCGCCGCCGCGCTGTTCTTCGTGCTGCCCTTCGTGTTCGTCGTCCTCACCTCCCTGATGAGCGACAACCAGACCCTCACCAGGGACCTGATCCCGGACACCTGGGAGTGGGGCAACTACGCGAAGGTCTTCGACACGCCCGGCTTCCTCACCTGGTGGAAGAACACCCTTCTGTACGCGGGCGGCGGGACCGTCCTGACGGTGGTGTCCAGCATTCCGGTGGCGTACGCGCTCGCCAAGTTCCGCTTCCGTGGCCGGAACCTGTCGTTGATGCTGGTCATCTCGATGATGATGCTGCCGCCGCAGGTCATCATCATCCCGATGTACCTGTTCTGGGCGAAGCAGCTGGATCTGTCGGGCACCCTGTGGCCGCTGATCATCCCGATGGCGTTCGGGGACGCGTTCTCGATCTTCCTGCTGCGGCAGTTCCTGATGACGATCCCGAACGAGTACATCGACGCGGCGAAGGTCGACGGCTGCGGGGACTTCAGGACCCTGCTCAAGGTCGTCCTGCCGATGGCCAAGCCGGGCATCGCCGCCGTCGCGCTGTTCCAGTTCTTCTACGCCTGGAACGACTACTTCGGACCGCAGATCTACGCGTCCGAGAATCCCGGCGCCTGGACCCTGAGCTACGGCCTGGAGTCCTTCAAGGGCGCCCACCACACCGACTGGAATCTGACGATGGCCGCGACCGTCCTGGTCATGGCCCCCGTGATCCTCGTGTTCTTCTTCGCGCAGAAGGCGTTCGTCGAGGGCGTCACGCTCACCGGAGTGAAGGGCTGACATGAAACTCGCAGTAGTGGGCGGGGGCTCCACCTACACCCCTGAACTCATCGACGGATTCGCGAGGCTGAGGGACACCCTGCCCATAGAGGAGCTGGTGCTCGTCGACCCCGCTCTCGACCGGCTGGAGCTCATCGGCGGCCTGGCGCGGCGCATCTTCGCCAAGCAGGGGCACCCCGGGCGCGTCACCACGACCGACGATCTCGACGCGGGTGTCGAGGGCGCCGACGCGGTGCTGCTCCAGCTCCGCGTCGGCGGACAGGCAGCCCGCAACGAGGACGAGACGTGGCCGCTGGAGTGCGGCTGCGTCGGCCAGGAGACGACCGGCGCCGGCGGCCTCGCCAAGGCGCTGCGTACGGTCCCGGTGGTGCTCGACATCGCCGAGCGCGTACGGCGTGCCAACCCGGACGCCTGGATCATCGACTTCACCAACCCCGTCGGCATCGTGACCCGCGCCCTGCTCCAGGCCGGTCACAAGGCGGTGGGACTGTGCAACGTGGCGATCGGATTCCAGCGGAAGTTCGCCGGAATGCTGGGGGTCACCCCCGCCGATGTGCACCTGGACCATGTGGGCCTCAACCACCTCACCTGGGAGACCGGTGTGCGGTTGGGCGGCCCCGAGGGCGAGAACGTCCTGCCCAAGCTGCTCGCCGAGCACGGCGACACCCTCGCCGACACCTTGCGCCTGCCGCGCGACATCCTCGACCGGCTGGGCGTCGTCCCGTCCTACTACCTGCGCTACTTCTACGCGCACGACGAGGTCGTACGAGAACTGGGTACGAAGCCGTCGCGGGCCGCGGAAGTGGCGGAGATGGAGCGGGAGTTGCTGAAGATGTACGGCGACCCGGAGCTCGACGAGAAGCCGGCGCTGCTCGCCAAGAGGGGCGGGGCCTACTACTCCGAGGCGGCCGTGGGCCTCGCCGCGTCGCTGCTCGGCGGGGGCGGGAGCACGTACCAGGTGGTGAACACGTACAACCGCGGGACGCTGCCGTTCCTGCCGGACGACGCCGTGATCGAGGTGCAGGCCTCGGTCGGGCACGCGGGGGCGACCCCGCTGCCGGTGGCCCCGGTGGACCCGCTGTACGCGGGGCTGATGGCCAACGTCACCGCCTACGAGGACCTGGCCCTGGAGGCCGCGCTGCGCGGGGGACGCGAGCGGGTGTTCCGGGCGCTGCTCGCGCATCCGCTGGTGGGCCAGTACGCGTACGCCGAGGGCCTCACGGACCGGCTGATCGCGCACAACCGGGAGCACCTCGCGTGGGCGTGACCGCACGGGTCCTCGCCGTCGACGCGGGGAACAGCAAGACCGACGTCGCGGTCGTGGCGGACGACGGGAGCGTGCTCGCCACGGCGCGCGCCGGCGGGTTCCGGCCGCCCGTCGTCGGCATCCGGGAGGCGGTCGACACGGTCGCGGACGCCGTCGGCCGGGCCTTCGCCGCGGCGGGCGTCGACTCCGTGAACCATGTCTCGGCGTGTCTGGCCAACGCCGATCTGCCCGTGGAGGAGGAGCAGTTGGCCGCCGCGCTGCACGCGCGCGGGTGGGGCACGACGGTGGAGGTCCGCAACGACACCTTCGCGATCCTGCGGGCCGGTGTGGAGGAGCCGCGCGGGGTGGCCGTGGTGTGCGGCGCGGGCATCAACTGCGTGGGCATGCGGCCCGACGGCCGGGTCGCCCGCTTCCCCGCCCTGGGACGCATCTCCGGTGACTGGGGCGGCGGATGGGGCCTGGCCGAGGAGGCCCTGTGGCACGGGGCGCGGGCCGAGGACGGGCGGGGCGGTCCCACCGCGCTGACCCGCACCCTGCCCGCGCACTTCGGCCTCGACTCCATGTACGCGCTGATCGAGGCCCTGCACCTGGAACACATCGAGCACGCGCGGCGCCACGAGTTGACGCCGGTCCTGTTCGCCACGGCGACGGACGGCGACCCGGTGGCCCGCGCGCTCGTCGACCGGCTCGCGGACGAGGTCACGGCCATGTCGGTCGTCGCCCTGACCCGTCTCGACCTGCTCGACGAGGAGACGCCGGTCCTGCTCGGCGGGGGCGTCCTGGCCGCCCGCCACCCCCAACTCGACGACCGGATAAGGGAACTGCTGGCCGAGCGCGCCCCCAAGGCCGTACCCAGCGTCGTCACCGCCCGGCCGGTCCTCGGCTCCGCCCTCCTCGGACTCGACCACGAGGGGGCCCCGGCCCTGGCGCACGCCCGCGTGCGGGAGTTTTACGAGAGGGTCTGAGCGCGCCGGGAACCGAACAGTTCGGGTTGGCGTATTCATGGGCAGGGGTGGTACGGGATCTTCGCCGTGCTGCGATCCGGACAAGGCCTTGCTGCAATCGGAACAAGATCGCGGCAAGGCCTGTGCGGATGTCAGTCCCGGCGGCGATACTTGCGGCCGTGTACCTCTGCCCGCGCTTCCTGGCGCCCGGGCGGAGGTGACCGGCCTATGACCATGGGGGAGGTCGAGTGACATATCAGCAGAAGGGCGGTGCGGCGCCACCGGGGGCGCCCGCACCCACGATGCCCGCGGTGCCTCCGCAGGCGCCGCCGCCCGGGCCGCAGGTCCGCTCCGCCGTGCCCGACACCGGGCCTCCCCGCCGTACGGCGTGGGCCGAGGGCGTCGACCAGCTGCGTGCCGCGGCCACCACCGAGCCCGGGCGGCTGCGCATCATCGGCGCGGTGCTCGCCCTCCTCGTCGTCGCGTTCGGGGCGGTCACCGCCTGGGAGATGACGGACCGTTCGGCCGCCGCGGACGACGTGCTGCACAGCAGCCAGCCGCTGAGCGCCGACGCTGCGGAGATCTACCGCTCCCTCGCCGACGCCAACACGGCCGCGTCCAGCGGCTTCCTCGCGGGCGGCCAGGAGACGAAGGCGTCCCGCGACCTCTACGAGAAGGACATCAACAACGCGGCGGAGAAGCTGGTCACCGCGGCGGCCAACTCGGAACCCGGCTCCGCCTCCGAGAAGACCATCACCAAGCTGAACAGGATGCTGCCCGAGTACAAGGGCCTTGTGGAGCGCGCCCGGGCCAACAACCGCCAGGGCTTCCCCCTCGGCGGCGCCTACCTCCGGTACGCGAACTCGAAGATGCAGGTGATGCTCGAAGACGCCGAGCATCTCTACACGGTGGAGAACCAGCGCCTGCGCGCCGACTACGACGACGCGACGCCCTACCCGTGGATCGCGATCGGCGCCGGAGTCCTCGCCATCGGCGGCCTCGCCTGGGCCCAGCACCGCAACTACCGCCGTACGAACCGTGTGCTGAACCACGGCCTGGTCGCCGCCACGGCCGCCTCCACGGTCGTCCTGCTGTGGCTGGTCGTCGGCCACAGCGTCGCCCGCTCCGGCCTCAACGACTCGTACGACAACGCGGTCCGCTCGCTGAACACGCTCAACGACGCCCGGATCGCCTCGCTCAAGGCCCGGGGCAACGAGAACCTCACGCTGGTCGCCCGCGGCGCGGAGACCAGGACAGAGGGCACTGGCGCGAACAAGAAGACGCTGGACGTCTTCGACGAGGACTACGAGACGCAGATGAAGGCCCTCACCACGAAGCTGGCCGCCGCCGAGGGCCTCGCCGACGACAGCGCGGGCATGAAGCCGGTCAAGGCCGCGACGGCGAACATGAAGGTCTGGAAGGAACGGCACAAGGAAGCCCGCACGCAGGACAACCTGGGCAACTACCAGGGCGCGCTGGACCGGGTGATCGGCTCCAACGACAAGAAGCCGACGGGCGAGTGCTTCGAGAACGTCGACACGGCCCTGGCCACGGCGATCAAGCACGAGGAGACCGAGTTCAAGCAGGCCGCCGGAGACGGCCGGGGCGCGATGAACGGCCTGGTGGTGGGCGCCGCGGTGCTCGCGGTGCTGGCCGCGGCCGGCGCGGTGCTCGGCATCGGGCGCAGGCTGTCGGAGTACCGGTGAGAGGGGGCATGACGATGAACGCACGGCGTTTGCGGACCAGTCTGAGGGGCTGGGGCGGGGTGGGTGCGATGGCGGTCGTCTGCGCCCTGGCGGCGGTGTTCGCCCTGCTGCTGCCGGTCTCCCAGAGCCGCGAGGACGGCGGCACGGGCGCCGACGGCCAAGGTGTGGCCCAGGGCTCGCAGGCCAAGGCCGAGAAGTGCCCGGACCCCCAGAACCAGAGCCTGTCGCCGGACTCCGGCCCCCAGGACGGCGTCAACGTCCAGCGGATCAAGGAGAAGGGCTTTCTGACGGTCGGCGTCGACCAGAACAGCTACCGCTTCGGCTACCGCGACCCGAACAGCACGTCGAAGAAGGCCCAGTTGGAGGGCTTCGACATCGACCTGGTGCACGCGATCGCGGACGAGATCCTCGGCGAGAAGGACGCCGAGGTCCACTTCCAGGCCATCCCGACCAGCGAGCGCATCCCGGCGATCCAGCGCGGCGATGTCGACATGGTGGTGCGCACCATGACGATCAACTGCGACCGGCTGGAACTCGTGGCGTTCTCGTCCCCCTACTTCGAGACCGGC
Organism: Streptomyces phaeochromogenes; assembly: GCF_001418655.1. Taxonomy (GTDB): domain Bacteria; phylum Actinomycetota; class Actinomycetes; order Streptomycetales; family Streptomycetaceae; genus Streptomyces; species Streptomyces phaeochromogenes. Next base: position 22,541 of record NZ_LIQZ01000045.1, read on the forward strand.
CAGCAGGTGCTCGCCCCGAAGAAGTCGGACATCAAGGGATACGACGAGACGCTCGCGGGCCAGCGGATCTGCTCGGCGTCGGGCTCGATCGCCCTCGACAAACTGAAAGCTGACCTGGGGAGCGTCATCCCCAAGTCCGCCGACATCAGCACCGTCGTGCCGAACCAACTCGACTGCCTGGTGCGGCTGCAGCTCGGTGAGGTCGACGCCGTGGTGACCGACGGCGCGCTCGCAGCGAGCCAAGCCGCGCAGGACCCCACGGTCGAGCTCAAGGGCGAGCCGTTCACGGACGAGTACTACGGCGTGGCGATGAAGAAGGGCGCAACCGATCTGATACGCCGGGTCAACCAGATCCTGGTGGACTACCGCAAGGCCGACTGGCAGAAGTCGTACGACACCTGGCTCGCCGGGACGCTCGGCAAGGGCGACGGGCCGCCCCCGGTCCAGTACAAGTAGCGGGAATGTTCCAGTAGTTCCTGACGAACAGTTCTTCAGGAACAGCTCTTCACAAATAGTTCTTCACGCAGTTCTTCACGAAGCGAGGGGTGATCGATGGGCGTCACGGGACCCTCCGGGCCGGTGATGGACCGGGACGAGGTGGACCGTGCGCTGGCGCGGCTCGGCGCGGAGCACGAGGCCATCGAGACCTCGCTCCTCGCCCTGCAGGACCACGCGGGCCGCAGACTCCTCGAAGGCGCCGAGCTCACTGGTACGACCAAAGAGCGCTGGGGGGCCGCCGAGGCGTCGATCTCCCTGCTGTGGGCGTACTTCGACGCGTACGCCGACGCGCTGCGCTCCGCGCGGGAGATCCGCTCGCGCAGACGCTGGTCGAACCGCGAGGACCTCGTGGAGCTCACCGAGCTGCTGCGCGGCGAGAGCGTCACGGTCGCCGGCAGCGCGTCCGCCACGGCCGCCGCGCCCACGATGGCGGGCACGGGCAAGCTCAGCGAGCGCTTCTCGCTCGCCGAACTCGTGGAGCGCATGAACGAGTTGTACGCGACCTCGCTGGACATGGTCGTGACGGCCGACGCCGTGTGGTCGGCGCTGCCCGCCCGGATCGATTTACTGGCCGCGGAGTTGCAGCGCACCCGCCAGCTCGCGCACTCCGTGGGCGTACGGCCCGGTGAGCACCCCTCGGGCGACGACCTGGAGCGGATCACGCGCACGCTGACCGTGCTGCGCGAGCGGGTGGTGTCCGATCCGCTGGACTTCTGGCTGCCCGCGCAGGGCAGTTCGGCGCCCGGCGGCGGCCGTCCCGACACCACGCGCTACGACCGCGAGGCGCGCGCCCTGGAGGAGGTGCGCCGCGAGATCGACGCCGTGCTCACCGTCCGGCAGGACGCGGAGGCGCGGCTGCTGCGGCTGCGGGACGTGCTGAGCCGCGCGGACCGCACGCTCGCCGAGGCGCGCAGCGCCCGTGGCGAGGTCCTCGCGAAGATCGCCGCGTCCGAGGTGCCCGCGGTGAGCGGCCCGCCGACCGCGCTGCAGGAACAGCTGGCGACGGCCGCCGAGTACCGCAGGCACGCCCAGTGGCACCGCCTCTCGCCGCTCCTGGAGTCCCTGGAGGCGAAGGCCGACGACGAACTGCTGCGCGCCCGCGAGTCGTTGACCGCGGTCACCGCGCCGCTCGCGGTCCGCGCGGAGCTGCGCGGCCGTCTCGACGCGTACAAGGCGAAGGTCGCCCGGCACGGCTTCGCCGAGGACCCGCTGCTGGTGGAGCGGTACGACGCGGCGCGCCGCATGCTGTGGAGCGCGCCCTGCGACCTGCGTGTGGCGGAACAGGCTGTGCTGCGCTACCAGCACGCGGCGGCCGAAGTGCTGGTGCCCAGGGTCCCCGGGCACGGCGGACCACAGGACCGGAGGGGGGAATCGTGAGTCAGCAGAACGTCAACACCGAAGCGAGTGGGCAGAGTTCGCAGGATCCGTGTCAGCGGCCCGGCTGCTCGGGGTCGTACGAGGACGTGGGCGGCGGCGAGCTGTACTGCGACACCTGCGGTCTGGCCCCGGTCGTCTCGTCGAGCGGCATGGTGGGCTCCCCGCCGACCGGGATCACCGGGGGCGGCAGGAGCGGTTCGCGGGGTTCGGGCAGCGCCAGTTCGCGCTCCAGCTCCCGCGCCTCCTCACGTGCCTCGTCGCGGTCGTCCCAGTCGCGGCGCTCGGTGTCGGGCCGTCTCTCGCGCTCGGTGTCGGGCCGCACCACGGGCCGTTCGGTGTCGGTGCGCAGTTCCGGCTCGACCGCCGGGTCCTCGGGGCGCGGCCGGCTCGGCGTCGGCCTGGTGCAGGTTCCGGACGTGCCGCGGCCCGACCCGCGCGTGATGATCCAGGAGAACCCCGAGGTCCCCGAGCGCAAGCGGTTCTGCTCGCGCTCCGACTGCGGTGCGCCGGTGGGGCGTTCGCGCGGCGAGCGGTCCGGCCGTACGGAGGGTTTCTGCACCAAGTGCGGCCACCCGTACTCGTTCGTGCCGAAGCTGCAGACCGGTGACATCGTGCACGGCCAGTACGAGGTCGTGGGCTGCCTCGCGCACGGCGGGCTCGGCTGGGTGTATCTCGCCGTCGACCGCGCGGTGTCCGACCGCTGGGTGGTCCTCAAGGGCCTCCTCGACACGGGCGACCAGGACGCGATGGAGGCCGCGATCTCCGAGCGCCGCTTCCTCGCCGAGATCGAGCACTCCAACATCGTGCGGATCTACAACTTCGTGGAGCACCTCGACCAGCGGACGGGTTCGCTGGACGGGTACATCGTCATGGAGTACGTGGGCGGCAAGTCCCTCAAGGAGATCGCCAACGGCCGCCGCACGGCGACCGGCAAGCGCGATCCGCTGCCGGTGGAGCAGGCCTGCGCGTACGGCATCGAGGCGCTTGAGGCCCTCGGCCATCTGCACAGCCGCAACCTCCTGTACTGCGACTTCAAGGTCGACAACGCGATACAGACCGAGGATCAGCTCAAGCTGATCGACATGGGCGCGGTGCGCAGGATGGACGACGACGAGTCGGCCATCTACGGCACGGTCGGCTACCAGGCCCCGGAGGTCGCCGACGTCGGCCCGTCGGTCGCCTCGGACCTGTACACGGTCGCCCGCACGCTGGCGGTCCTGACCTTCGACTTCCAGGGCTACACGAACGTCTTCGTGGACTCCCTGCCCGACCCCGACAACATCGAGGTCTTCCGCACGTACGAGTCCTTCTACCGGCTCCTCGTGCGCGCCACCGACCCCGACCCGGCCCGCCGGTTCGCCTCCGCGCAGGAGATGGCCGAGCAGCTCACGGGTGTGCTGCGCGAGGTCGTCTCCGTGCAGACGGGACGCGCCCGGCCCTCGCTGTCCACCCTGTTCGGACCCGAACTGAAGGTCACGGACACGGAGTTGTTCGGCTCACTGGCCGGCGACGTGTCGCGGCTGGGCGTGCGGATCGATCCCGTACGGGGCAAGAAGGGCGCGCCCGCGCTGACGGCCGGAGCGAGCAGAACGAACGGCACGAACGGCACGAACGGGGCGACGGCGGCGAGCCGGACCGCCGGGCCGAACGGCACGCCGTTCCTCCCGCCGCCCTCCGCCGCCGCACAGGCCGCCCTCATCAAGCCGCTGAACACCGCCGGCGCGGCCCTCGCGCTGCCGGTGCCGCGGGTGGACCCGGACGACCCGAACGCCGGGTTCCTGGCCGGGCTGATGACGTCCGCACCGGCCGAGCTGATCACCGCGCTGCAGGCGGCGCCCACCGGCTCCCTGGAGCTGTGGCTGCGCGAGCTGCGGGCGCGCCTGGAGATGGGCGAGCTCGACCAGGCGACCAGGACGCTCGAAGCCCTGGAGGCGGACCATCCCGACGACTGGCGGGTGGTCTGGTACCGGGGTGTGGCGGCGCTCGCGACCGGCGACCACGAGATCGCGGCGGTGTCCTTCGACGCGATCTACGACGCGTTCCCGGGCGAGCCCGCGCCCAAGCTGGCCCTCGGCGTGTGCGCGGAGGTCCTCGGGCAGCTGGACAACGCCGCCGAGTACTACCGCCTGGTGTGGACCACCGACCCCAGCTATGTGAGCACCGCGTTCGGCCTGGCCCGCGTCCAGCTCGCGGCGGGCGACCGCCGTGGCTCCGTACGGACGCTGGAGTCGGTGCCGGAGGCGTCGATCCACTACACGGCGGCCCGGGTGGCCGCCGTCCGGGCCCGGCTGCGCCAGCGGCTGGCCGAGACCGCGCCGCCTCCACCGGGCCCACCGGCTCTGGGTACGTCCGGTACGGCGGTGCCCGCCGCGGGCGTGCCCGGTACGGGGGTTCCCGGTCCTGGGCTGTCCGGTGCGGGAGTTCCCGACGCCCCGTTCCTGGACGACCTGACCTCGGCCGCGGCCCAGGTCGAGGCGCTGGACGGGTACGGTCTGGACGCCGTGCGCCGCGAGCAGTTGTCCACAGAGGTCCTTGGTTGCGCCCTGGACTGGGTACTCTCCGGTAGCCAGGGTTCCGCCCCGCCGAGCACTGGGGCGCGGACCGTACTGCTCGGCAGCGACCTGGACGAGCGGGGCCTGCGCTTCGGTCTGGAGCGCTCGTACCGGACACTGGCCCGGCTCGCCCAGCGTGGCGAGGAGAGGATCGATCTGGTGGAGCGCGCCAACCGCTACCGCCCCCGGACGTGGGTGTAATTGATGTCGCAGATGCCTCAACTGGCCGCCTGCCCCAGCTGCGAGGAGCCGCTGGAGTCGGGGGACCGTTTCTGCGGTGCGTGCGGGTACGACCTCACCGCCGTACCCGCACCACCGGACGACAACCCCACGGTCGCCGTCAACGGCGCGGCGCCCCGGCCTCCTTCGGCCGCGGCGTCCGTGGACTGGCCGGTCGCCCCGGAGGTGGACACGGCGGACACACCCGCGCCCGTGGTCCTGCCGACGGACATCGACGGCCGCGAGTCGGCCGGTTCCGACAGCCCGGGGGTTCGGTTCGACCGGCCCGCGCAGCCGTCGTCGCCCCCCGCCGCACCGCCGCTGCCGCCGTCCCCCGCACCTGCGCCGCAG